>JBBSOG010000265.1:0-8452 GCA_038259985.1 Cytophagales bacterium | reverse complement strand
GCAGTACTAATTGACTGGCAGTTTTGTACGCTTGAAGGGATAAAAGTGATGTATCCAGCTTTTCTTATGACCGGTATGTTTTACACCTTCATCGCTTTCCACTTGCCCCGGCGGAAAAACCAAAGACTCACCAAAGCATGAATAGAATGACTAATAGCGATGGTAATGTATACGCCCATAGCCCCCAAATCAAATTGTATGGCCAGCAGATAAGCCAGGGGCAGTTGAAAAGCCCATAATACGCCCAAGTTGATGAGGGTAGGCGTACGGGTATCTCCTGCTCCATTGAACGCTTGCACGATGACCATACCGAAGGCAAAAAAGATGTATCCCAGACAGAATATCTTCAGGGCTGTAGCTCCTGCTTTTACCACTTCAGGTTCTGGAGAAAACCAGCCCACAAAAATATCGGCGGTGAACAAGAACAGCAGGGAAACTACACCTAGAAAGTACACATTATATTTGGCGGTGTACCAGACTGCTTTTTCCGCCCTATCTGGAAACTTAGCTCCCAGGTTTTGCCCTACCATCGTGGCGGCCGCATTGGAAAGTCCCCAGGCCGGCAAGAGGGTAAACATTACTACCCTGAAGGCAATGGTATAACCCGCCAGCGCCACGCTGCCAAACTCAGAGACAATGCGTGTCAGGAAAATCCAGCTAGCGGAGTCAATCAGAAACTGTCCCATACCGCCGGAAGATACTTTGATGATATTAAGCACCGTTTTCCATCTCAATTTGATCGCTTGTCGGTCCAATTTGATACGAGTGCTGCCTTTAATCAAATGATATAACTGATATAATACACCTATGCTTCTGCCGATGGTGGTTGCCCAGGCGGCGCCTTCTATGCCGAAACCGGGGATAATCCACCACCCAAAAATAAGTAAGGGGTCCAGGAAGATATTGATGCCGTTGGCAATCCAGAGGGTACGCATGGCAATGGCCGCATTGCCTGCCCCACGAAAAGCGCCATTGATGATAAAGAGCAACATGATGCTGATGTTACCGGCAAAGATAATCTGGGTATAGCGTGTTCCTTCGCGCAGTATACCTTCACTGGCGCCCATTAGGCTCAACACATTTCCCCCGTATAAGTAACCAAAAATACTGATCAACAAGGAGAAAACAGCTCCCAGCAGGATAACCTGAAAAGCCGCTGATGCTGCTTTATCCAGGCGCTTTTCACCCACACGACGCGAAATCACCGCCGTAGCGGCCATACTGAAACCAATGCCGATAGAATAGACAATAGTCACTACTGATTCGGTCAGTCCCACGGTGGCCACTGCGTTAACGCCTAGCCTTCCTACAAAAAAGATGTCAACAATGGCAAATAAAGACTCCATGATCATCTCCAGGATCATGGGTACTGCCAGATAGTAAATAGCCTTCCTGATACTTCCGGAAGTATATTGATCGTAATCGCCCTCCAGGGCATGTCTGAAATGATATAGTAATTTTGTAACCCGCATGTATATGCAAAAATATAGCTGAACAAAAGCTCACTGAGCCAAGAAAAGACCTTGATAAAACCTTCAAAAGAAAGTACAGTAGAAAAATCAAAACGTCAGCAAAAGTCCTATCCGTTGAGGATAGGTATCAGCATTGCCGGTTCAAAGAATGGAGGGAGATGCTTCTCCCGAATTAAATGGTGTGCTTTAAATTCATAGTGACACAAAGCTAATATTTTTTTGCGGGATTGGTATATTCGTACCTGAATTATTTGTGATAAAACTTGCTAGATGTTTTACTCTTTCAGCAATAGCATTTTGGCACTGCCTTCTGCCAACTTAAGTCCCCACTTTTTCAGGATAGGTTCTTCTAATGCTTTTTCGCGGTACTCATCGGGTGTCATGATGGGAATTCCATAGACGATGGGATAATATCTTTGGCAGTCCGGACAAGTCATCAACCCTTCAGTGATATCTCCGCTCTCATCCTTCAAAAAGACTTGTAAATTAAGGTCTGACTTATCTATCGGGCAGCAAAGTTTCTTTAACAATGATGTATTCATCGGTGATTTTGTTTAAGTGTGTGTAATGCGTTTTGGTAAGCAGCAGCAGAAGCCTGGGGAGATTCAGCGCTTAGAATTCCCGAAATGACTGCCACGCCATTAAAATCCATTTCTTTTAAAGTAGCCAAGTTTCCTGTCGTGATGCCTCCGGAAAGAAAAAGTGGCATCTGCGTAATTTCTCTTGCTTTTTTTACAGTTTCCGGCCTCACAATCTCGCAGGTTTCAACTGAGTTGGAAGGAAACATGGAGCAGAAAGAAACATAATCTAATTGATGCTGTTCTGCCCATTGAATTACTTGTAAATTATTACTGCAGGTAATGCCGCAAATGAAAGGCTTGTTTATTTCCTGTTTGATGGCCTCATAACCTTCTGGAATGTTGTCAAAGTGTATACCGTCCAGATCAGTATGCTTTAGTAATTCCCACTCTTGATTGATTAAAGTAGGGATATTATATTTGGCACAGAGTTTAAGAATAGCCTCTATCAGGTCTAGTTTGTCTGCTAACGCAAAATACTTGGGCCAGTGGTTCCATATCTGCAGTACCTGCACGCCTCCTTCTAAAGCCTGCGCGACTTTATCTAACAGCACCTCTTCATCCATCGCCGGATCAATCACCAGATACACGCCTCCTTTTATTTTTCTGTCTTTTATCATAATTTGTTGATAAGGTTGTGCTTCAAATACTTCTCGGGGTTACTCGGAGTGAACCCTGAGGATTATGTGCTATTTATATTAGAGTTCTTTGCAAGTAACCCTGAGTAAGTTGTAACCCTAAAATTATCTCAAACCATCTTTCAATGCCTTAAAGAATGCGCCCCAGTAAGGATCGTTTCCATCAAAAGAGATGATTTTCTCTTCATTATCCTCAATCGTCCTGAAGCCTTGTTCTGCTTCCGTCATTTCGCCGACAATGCTGGCCCTTATGTTTTTTGATTTCAGATGTTCAACTAAAATCTGCTCCTTTCCCTTTTTTACTGCCATGATCATAGAGCCTGCACCAATGCTGTAGCGATGGTCAATCTCAAATAATTGCGTAATCTGATAAGGCGCCTCGCCAACCGGAAGCTTATTATCATGCAGGATAAAACCACAACCTGAAGCACCCGCCATTTCGCAGATGGCACCGACTACACCTCCTTCTGTCACATCATGCATGGCTTTGAGTTCGGTATTGGGCTGAAGTACCTCCACGGCTGCTAGTGCATCGGGTAGGGAAGAAGTGCGGTAGAAATTTTCACAAGCGGTTTCATAAACCTCTTTTCCAAGTTTGTTTTTGACAGTTTCGGGAAAACTCATCGCCAGAATCGCCGATGAATTGAGTGCCGTTTCTTTGGTGACCACAATTACATCGCCCGGTTCGGCACGGTGACTGCTCATGATTTTATCTAGCGGAGCGGTCAGAAACATAGTGCCACCTCCTGAGATAGTAGAGTTTTGTCCTTCTATCTGCCCGGTATGCCCTCCGGTGATGTTGACGCCTATCTGCTCGCAAAATTGATGGATGTATTTCCAATATTCCCTGAATGACTGCGCGGACATATTAGTCGGCAGGTTGAGCACAAACTGCGCATACATGGGCGCAAATCCGGTAGTCGCCATATCATTAGCCAGCAGGTGCACCGACAGCCAGGCCGATTCTTTCAGTCCCAGCGAAGGAATGAGCGAAAGGGGATCGCTGGATACCGCCATGCCTAAACCATTGCCCAGCTCAATGACGGAGGTGTCTACGCCATACTTTGGTCCGACCAGCACTTCATCCCGTGTATAGCCACTGTAAGGCAGCAGTATTTCTTTGAAAGCAGCACTGTTGATCTTGCCGGAATTGTCTTCAAAAGCACTCATTCCACATCGTTTAGGCGTACATGCAATCCGAAGAAATCGCCATAGGGCAAGCCCCATTGCTGTACAGGAAACCACTTGGGCAGGCCGGTAGTCGTCCATTCAATGGTATAATCCCTGCCTGCTAACGCTTCCTCAATGATAGTGATCAGTTTTTTTGGTGTATAAAAAGTAGCGGTCACGTAGAATGGGTTTTTGCCAAACATTTCCTGAATTCTCCTGCGGGCTACTTTAGGGGAATTGCGGTTCATCATGCCGAAAACGATGCCGTATTTGCCTACCCGCACCGCTTCGCGGATGACCTTCACCGGGTCTTTGTAGTATTCAAAGGTGGTAATGAAAGCCAGTGCATCAAAAGTGTGGTCTTTGAAAGGCATGTGATGGGAGTCGGCTAGTACCAGGTCGCCGTCAAACAGATGAACACCCTGACCCAGCATGAAGGGGGAGATGTCGCCACCGCTTGCTTCTATACCGATCTCATGCCACCAGCGGGTGAATCGGGTAGTGCCGCAGCCAAACTCCAACAGGGTTTTGACCCGTTCATCTTTTTTGATCAGTTGGCCAATAACTTTCTTTTGCCAGACCTCAGCACGCTTGTAGCGTCCTTCGTACCAAAGTTCATAGGTGTCGGTGTGCTCACGGTTGAAGAACCACTCTTCGCGTCCCTGCCACTGCCTCAGGTCCTGGGTGACCAGGTCAAATTTCTTTTGTTCTATCTCTGTACTCATTGCTAATCATTTAGAAATAAAAATGCCACGACCCGGATGATACAGACAGGCAATGGCAATTAGTAAATCATTAGCTAATATGGTCATTTCCTACGCTGGCATTATCCAGATCAGGTCATGGGTGTAATCTCAGCCTGACTCCCGTCAAGCACCCCAATGATGCGTGCAAGTTATAAAAATTTGTGTAAAGAAAAACAATTAACAGGGTAGCTCTGGTTTTACCCTAACTATACCTTCCCTTAGACAATCTTACTTTTCTTTATGTATGGATTTTAGCTAAGATTTCCCGCAACAGCCGGTTAAATTCCTCCGGCTTCTCTATCATCGGATAGTGCCCGGTAGCGTGGATGTCTACCAACTGGTAGTTTACGCCTGTCTCATCCAAACCGGCGGTTGAAGTGGGTGTGGCATCGCTGTTGATGAGATAAAGTTTCTTGTCTAAATTGGCTAGCTGCTCACTTTCCCTGTGACCGTAATCTAACAAAGCTTTTAGGCTGGCCGTAGCGATGTCAGGGTCAGAGTTGCGAAAATCATTAGTTACCCTTTGTACGACCGCACTGTCAGTGCTGGGATGAAACAGTGCCTGCTGTGCATAGGCGGAGGCAGTATTGGCAAAATCCTGCTCCATCATCATCATAAAGTTGTCAATTTTTGCCTGTATCTCCTCATTCATGGCTTCGCCTACATCCTTAAAATTATCTACACCGATCAAGGCGATGACGGGTTGAGGCTTCGCTAAAGCAGCTTCCAGGATCACATTGCCACCCATAGAGTGCCCAATGAGCACCACGTTTTGTAAATCCAACTGATCAATGACAGCAGCAACATCCTCTCCGTAATCTTCTACTGTCCAACTATCCCGGTTTTTGCCAGACTTGCCAGAACCAGGTAAATCCATCGTCACGACCCGGTAATCCTTACAAAAAGCGTCTACCTGTGCCGACCAGTAGGCTTGGTCAATACACCAGCCATGTACAAACAGTAAGGTGGTATCTTTGTCGCCACAACTTTGATAATCAATATGCACGCTTTCACGAATTACTTCTACTGGGCTTATTGCTTCTGATTCAGCAGATGAAGCTTCTTCTTTGGAACTGCTGCATGTGTATAAAACAAAGGAAAAAGCTACGATAGCAAGTGAACTTAATTTATGCATCTTTATAGGGTATTAGGATATGCGCATTTACTGCGGTTTAAGCTAAATTTTTTTAGCAACATTTTCAGGAAGAGGGAAAAAAATCTGTTTCTTATTGATCATTGCTTAGAAGACTATCAACCTCAACAGAATCACTTGCAGCGTTGATTTGCTGGTAAGCGTTTTGCCAAGGTGAATCGGAAGGAGCGGGATTTTGATACATTCTGACCGGCTGGAGCAGTCGCTTACTCCGGTTAATATTGTTGAGCGCCCTAAATAAACCACCCGAAGGCCCGCTGGAGAATATAGTCACATCCTGCGGCCCAGCGATGTACCAATGGTAATTGTCTTCTCCATCCATCTGGGGTACATAACCGGAGAGAAAGTACGAGCGGGCAAAGTTTATATTGGCTTTGGCTTGTTGCTCTTCAATGCTAGGGGCTACTTCCAGTTGCAGCATTTCTAGCTTAAATTTTTCTTCCGAAGGCAATCCCCTGATGACGATTTCCTGCATAATATTGATACGGGGCAGCAGGAATATCTGTAGGGTATCCTGCGCTTGTTCTTGCATGATAATATCATGAGGATAATAACTGATATGGGAAATGTGTAACGTATCGTTTTGACCAATAGAAAAAACAAAGTGTCCATCCAGATCGGTGTAAGTGCCTAGTCTGGATACGCTTATATTGGCGATAGATACGGCCTCATAACTTTGTGCATCCCGGACTATCCCCCGAATCATTCTTTCTTCTGCCTGGGCATAGGTTTGCTGAATAGTGAATGTAGAAGCCATGAGTAGCAGGAATATCCGTATCATATCTGAAAAATGTAATGAGAATTCAAGAACTAAGGACACTTGAAAATACAAATTCTGCTGCTTACTTGAGCTATTTAGAAGACTTATTCCTGCCTTTATGTATAAAGCCCGGCTCAAAACTTCCCTTGGAAACGGGCTTGAGCCGGGCCATTATCCGCAAAAGACTATTCTACAGAGTCTTCATGTTCAAAATCATATTCCTCTTCTTTTTTATCTACCTGCTCAATCCTGATTTCTTTGTCCGTGTACCTTTCCCGGAAGACGGGTATCGCTACGCCCAGGCTGAGTCCTATAGTGATCAGTATGATGATGAGTAACCAACAGATATACCGGAGGATTTTCTTCAATTTACTACCCATAATTTTAATAGTGAAAGATTGACCAGCACCCTTTCAGCACTGACAATCGGGTATGAATGATGTGAAAACTACTATCAGTAATAGCAGAAAAAAAACTACATAATGGGTAGTGAGTGGGGGAGCTCGCTTGAGCTTAGAGGAATGGTTTTTTGCTGTACAAAGCATGTTGCTTCCTTGTTGAAAGTACAGGCTTGTAAAAGATAAGTACGTGCGACTTTCAGTAATCTATCATGTAGCCGGGAGAGGCTGGCAAAATTTACATGATCTTTCCAAAACTTAGTAACATTAGAGGCTGATAGTGCTTTCTGCCACGTTAGAGTTTTCTGAACCTGTTGGGAGGCTGAAAAAACTACTTCTGTATGAATTGTTTCGGTAGGTAAATCCGCAGTATGCCCTGCATTACCCGAAAAAGTAGCCATACTGAGCAGTACTAGCACGTAAGGCAAACTACTGTACAACTTTTTCAACGAGATGATAGGTAAGCGGAAAATCATAGCAGAACAAGATAGGAAATTTTATGACAACCATTTGGTCATCAAGGCCCTTTTATGGGCTTCAAAGCCTTTTTTCTTATAAAGTTGGTTGGCTGCCATGTTGTGTCGCTCTACTTCCAGATGTACTGCCTGTATACCCAATGCCTGTGCCTGCTCCAGCACAAAATCAATCGCCTTACTTCCGATACCCCGGCTCCTAAACCTGTCTTTCAGGTAAAATTCATCCAGAAAAGCATCCCTGCCCTTAAATTCAAAGCTATAGCCAAAGGTTAGTACCATATAGCCTATAGTTACTTCCTCTGAAGTGATCACCCATAGCCGACCAAACTCAGGTTTAGCAATAAAGTGCTTCAGGTTGGCGGCTGTCAACAGCTTATCAAAGGGATATTTGTCAATGGCATAAAAGTCTTCCATCATCCTGAGGACTTCTTTGAGATGTGCTGGCTGGGCTAATTGGAAGGTGGTATTCATTTGCTCAAACTTCTTGGTTAAGCATGAAAAAAGCAAAAGGACGGCTATATTGCCGTCCTCAATCTGATTCTAGGATTTGTCGCTAATAAATATTGTCAATGATTACGTAAGGCGTCAACCAACTCATCTTTATTCATCTTGCTGTAGCCCTCTATGCTTACTTCCTTTGCTTTCTGATAAAGTTCTTCCTTAGTCCTTTCTTCGTATTTCTCCGCTTTACCTCTTTTTTTCCCTACCTCATGGCGGTCGGAGTTAGCGATACGGGCAGCCTTTTCTTTGCTGAAGCCTTTGTCTCTTAATTCTTCGTAAACTTTGTCGTCTTTGATCTGTGGCCCGTGGTTCTTAGTCATGGTTTTTTAAGTTTAAAAAAATAAAAATGGGTACGCTCATGATGTTTATTTAACGTAGAAAAAATAGTAGTTTTTTAAGTGCATGGATGTATAACCCTTTCCATGATGGAATGAAAGAACCTGCTCACATATCTCCCGCTGATAGATTCTTTGTATCAAGTGTCTAAAGCCCCACTCAGCGTTACTGGCAGAGAACCTTGAAGGGTAATGGCTATTTCAGGTTTAAATATTGGGTTTTTC
>JBBSOG010000264.1:0-8458 GCA_038259985.1 Cytophagales bacterium | reverse complement strand
CAAAGAACAATATTAGACATTATTCTGATTTTTTACAGTAGCCAGTAAAAATGAGAGAAAAATAAGCCGTTCAGTCATCCCGCAGTGGCGACTGCCGTCAGGGATCTTTACCACTCCGTGGTGGCCCTCAAGAAAGTCAGTTTATCGGCCACTGTGGAGCAGCCCCTGTGGAACAGCTGCTTGGCAAAGATTCCTCGCTACGCTTCGGAATGACACTGAGGATAGTGCAATGTTTTCTTTTCCAAGTCTCTTAAAAATAAATCAGAATAATCTTTATTGGTATCAAGAAAAATGCTATTCCCATTCATCTCTCATTCTTTTTTGTATCGCTAATGGGTCTTCCTTCAATGTTACCGCTCCACAGTATTTATACGCATCAAATTTCTTCTTGCTCTTCACTTTTGAAAGTGCTTCTTCTATATCTTTTTTATCTGAATCTTTTTTGATTACTATGACCATATTTTATGTCTTTATTTTCAATTTAACGTTTTCCTTATCAAATTGATCTTTAAAGATTCTTTTTTTTTGGGGAGCAAAAATCAAGCGGAAAAAGGAAAAAGATTTTTGAGGAGCTTACTGACGTTGATTAGGAATGGTGACCGAGAAAGTAGAACCTTTATCAAAAGTTGAGTCTACCTCAATAGTGCCTTCCAACTTCTCTAGTACATCTTTGACAATATACAGGCCCAGTCCTGAGCCTTCACTGCGTTCGGAAGCCCGATAAAACATATCAAAAATATGTGGCAACCTATCCGTGGGAATACCTTCTCCATTGTCCTCTATTTCAATATGCGCGGCCTGCTCATCTACCCAGACGCGGATATCTATGAAAGAGCGGTCTAGGTAGTACCTGCGGTATTTAATGGCGTTGGAAATCAGATTGTTCAACACGATCCTGACACGGGTGCGGTCTGCTACGAAGTTATCAGGCTGGCTGATTCTGGTGGTGATTTCCAGATTTTTTGTATTGCCCACATGATAAACGTTAGTCACTGCCATGTTAACTTCCGTCATGAAATTGATTTTCACCAACGGGTTGGTGGTCCGGTTATTTCTGGAAATACTTAGCAGGTCAATCACCAAAGTATCTAACCTATTAATGCTCCCTTCTATCAGGTCAACACAGCGTTTACGTTGCTCTTTATTAGTCTCGGATTTTAAGATACCCAACATGCCCAGCACGGTACGCAGTGGCGCCCTCAAATCATGAGAAGCATGGTACACAAAGTTATCCAAGTCAAAATTAACCTTCTGAAGTTCTTTTATGGTTTGCTCCTGCTCTGTTACATCCAGTATGCATAGAAAAATCCCTTCTTCACTTCCATCCAAGCTTGCGTTGATCAACCAATGTCTATGTGCTTCTGGTGAACATATCCAGTACTCCACAGATTTTTCTTGTCGGATAGCCTCCGAGAAACGCTGCCATTGCCCCTCACCCATCCAGCCTTTCAAAGTACTTTTTTCCAGGCTGCTGTCTAAGGTATCCAGCAGTTTTATCGCCCGGTCGTTGAGATAAGTAGGCCTGCCATCGTCAGCCTTTACTTTCAGCATGGCACCCGGGATATTATCCAGCAAGCTTAAGTTTTCTTGTACTTCAGGAAAGGGGGTTTCCTCCAACACCTGCAAAGTCCCTGAAATACGCTGTGGTTTTTTGTTTTCATCGTAAGCGACTGCCGCATTAATGAGCATAGTAATAGGCAAGTCCGGGACATTGGTTATTTGCACATTGAGTTGTTGATGTTCCCGCACCGCATGGGTGAGTTCCCAAAACATCTTCTTGAGCCTGAAACGATGGGCGGGTACGAGCATTTCCAGAAGTTGGCCAATATTTTTATCCTTTTCTGCCCCTTCCGCCAATATCTTTCGCCAGGGAAACTGAAGGTAGAACTCTTCTGTACCTATTTTCCACTCAAACAATCCCGAACGGTTGTGATGAAGTATTTCTTCCTGAAAGTGCAGCTTTTCCGCTAAAGCAAACTTATCTCTTTTGAGCCGTGACAGGGCTTCCTCAAGTTGCTGCTTTTCTAATTGCAGCGCTTCTACCTGCTGCTTGTGCGCGGTATTTGATGCTGAGCTCCGGGACATAAATGCTTAACAGATCGGGAATATAAAAAAAGGTCTATTTATATAATAAAAGAAAGTTTTTGTTTTAATAACATTATGGTCATACATGATTATTACACAATAATATCATAAAAAAACATTAGTTTGTTAGAATAAAGTAAGTTTTTTCTATTTTAAGCATATTTTATTTTCCAGTAATTAAACTTTGCAAATACAAGATTAAACTATTTCAAGTAAGCAGCGTCTGATTTTCCATCAAGTATTACTTCAATGTGTTCTTCCAGCGTAGTAGCCAGTTCATAACCGGTATAATTCGCCACTACCGGAAATTTACTGTGGCTGCGGTTAACTAGCACAGCGATTTCCAGTTTGCCGATATTGGTTTCCAGAAAAGGGCTCATGCTATAGGCCAAAGTCCTGCCGGTATTGAGTACATCATCTACCAGAATGATGCGTTTGCCATCCAGTTCCGTCAGCTCACAGTCCAAGTTGACTTGGCATTGTTGTCGGGTAAACTTTTCCAGATGTATCTTGACCAAGCGCAAGCTATCTTGTTCATATTGAAAATGGCTGATTTGGTTAAGTTCATTTCCAATACGCTCTGCCAGGGCAAATCCACGGTCTACGATACCTGCCAGGATCAATTGTTTATCCTCAAAGTTGCGTTCATATATCTCATAGGCTATGCGCCTGATCTTTTGTTGGATTTCCTCAGCGTTCAGAATGATACGCGGGGAAGTGCTTAGTTCAGTAGTCATGATTGGGTTTTTTAAAGCCCCGGATTTCATCCGGGGTAATGCGAATTAAAGTCCTTCGGACTTATAAGTATTTGAAAAAAGTTTTACGGTATTACTTCTGTAAGCTGTCCTAGCTTGATGAAAACCGGACCACGGCGGCACCAGCAACGGTGACTAATCCTCACGACGATGTCGCCATGACCCAGTTTCACCGACAAGTTAAAGTGCCTTATTACTTTTGATAGGCAACTTAAAAAAGCTAATTTAATAATAATGGATCTGCTTAGCTTTCCTTAGTTCAAAAATTATATGCGTTCCAATTCACTCGAACAAAAAACCCCAGGCATGGTATAAAAAGTTTACCAAGCTGAGGTTATTATTTTCTCAATGTCAAAAACGCTTACACTTTTACCTTATCTTCTTCAGGGATGGGCAGTGCTTTGCTGTCTTTGAAAGTTGATAAGATCACCAGTGATTGCAGGCTGTCTACTACCGGCACTTCATTGACTTTGTCCAGCATTAGCTGCTGATAGGAAGCAATATCTTTGGCAATCACCCGCAGGATAAAATCACTGGAACCCGTCACATGGTGGCACTCTATCACTTCGTCAATTTTGTTGATCGCATTGATAAAAGTGCGGATGCTTTCTTTATCATGTCCGGTAAGCTTGATCTGCACAAAGGTACTGATGCCCAAGCCTATTTTAGCGGTGTTCAGCTTGGCATGGTAGCTGTCAATCACGCCCGACTGCTCCAGTTTTTTTACACGTTCCAGTGTAGGTGCGGGGGACAACCCTATTTCTTTGGAAAGCTGGGCGTTGGTGATCTTTGCGTTGCGTTGCAATATCCCCAGGATATTCCTGTCAATTTTATCTAACTTCGGACTTGTAGTCATTTTCGTAAATATCTTTTAATCTAAAAAAATCGCTGCAAAGATAGGTAGTTACAATCATTTTACTAAACATTACCAAACTTTATTCCTGTAATTTATCAAAATTAAAAATAATATGGTTTTAGTTTTGATTTAGTGTTGAGAGAAAGCAAAGGTTAAGGAAACAAACGGTAAATGTCTTTCCGATGGGCAACCCTTACTATTTCTATGGACTTCTCGTTAACAATCAGCCCAATACGGTAATTGCCCACACGTAAACGATAAAAAGTAGAAAAGCCAGTAAGTTTCTTCAAATTAGATACATCTTCTAATCTGCTTGCCTCTTCCAATCTTTTAATGACTTGCACGATACGTTTTCGTGTAGATTTATCCTCTATTTAATCTAAATCTTTAAAGAATTTCTCTAGAAATATTATCTGCATGCTATTCCTCTAACTTTTTCATCACTTCCTCTCGTGAAACTGTTTTACCCCTATCTGCTTCATTGATTAAGTATGCCATTCCTAAAGCCTCCTTTTCCTCCTCAGTAAATAATTTAGTCTTCAATCCCATACGCTGGGCAATGGAGGTCAACAATTCTAAATCCTGGCGATTAGATGGGGTGATTAGGATGCTTTCCATATTTCTTAATATTAAGTTCAAAAGTAAAATTTAACCATTTTTCCCCTCAATTGGTGCTTTCATCAGCCAAAACTTTGTAAGCTCCCTTTTATTTAAGGCTTCACCATTAGCCGATGGGTTTCCGTGTGGCCTGCATAATTGACCTGCAATATGTAGCTGCCGGTGACCATCGCCGACAAATCCAGCTTAAATGTATTTAAACCCACTCTAGTATCCTCAAAAGTCTGGTTTTGCAAAATTTCCCCGCGCAGCGTAATCAAACTGAGCCGTACCATTTCCTGCCGGGGCAGTACCATATCTACTTTGATCTCGTCCCCCGAAGGATTGGGATAGGGCGTCACTACACTAAAACGCTCCTCTAAACTGGCACAAGCGCGGTTATTATTAATATCTAGTTCCTTGGGCAAAGCTTCCAGCGTAGCGCAGATATAACGCAAATCTATGTTTTGGTTGCCTTGGGTAGCTACCCTAAAATCTATAGGATAATTTACCGTTTGCCCCGGCGGGAGGGTTCCCTCAAAAGTTTCGCGGATAGTCAGCAGTTGGTCTATGGTGATCGTGATCTCAAAATCACTCATCGCTAAAGTGCCCAGGTTACGTATCGTCAACAACATGCTGACGTCAGGATCATTTTCTTCAGATAATATGCTTACGTTTTGCAGTTGAAGATCGGTGACCGGTGCTACTACCCTGATGTCTTGGGTATAATAATCTGTACAACCCAATTCACTTTCCGCTTGCAAACTCACTTTATAATTACCAGGCACTGTAAATATGTACGTCGGATTTTCTTCACTGCTTTCCCCTAGCCCGCCAAAATCCCAGAGAAAGCTGCTTGCCGCAGTACTGCTATTGGTAAAATTCACGGTCAGGGGCGCACCACCGTAGTTTACGTCGGCAGTAAATTCCGCCCGGGGCGCAGCAGGGATAACCACTTCCTGAGTTATATTATACTGGCAGCCCTGATCAGTTTCCAGTGTCAGGCTTACTGCATAGTTGCCTGCTTTCTCAAAGATAAAGCTGGGATTTTTATCATAGCTGATACCCAGTCCACCGAAGTCCCAGGTATATTGACTGATCTCTACCTCATCGGCCAGGCTTTCGTTGGTAAAATTCACCGGGGCTCCCGCACAGTTGGGCACAAAACTGAACGCAGGCGTAGGCGGAGTGGCGATGGTAATATTTTTGGTAACCGAGGCATTACAGGCCGTTTCTGAGAAGACCGTCAGCGACACCTGATAAGTGCCCGGCGCATCAAACACATAAGTAGGATTAGCTATAACGAAATTCTCTTCGTTGATCGTCCACAGCCACTCGCTAATATCTTCTCCCTCAGCAGCGGAAGACAGATCGGAGAATTGAACCGTATAAATCTGGCCCTCAGCAGGACAAAGTGTTTGCGCACTAAAATCCGCCTGCACCGCTGACTCCACCACAATTTCCTGCACCAAAGTATCCGTACAACCAGCGCTGGTCAGTACCACCAGACTAGCTTCGTAAACGCCCGGCAAGTCATAGGTATACTGTGGGTTGCGTGCCTGTGATACCCTTCCATCCCCAAAGCTCCAGTTCCAGGCAATCACATTGGAATTGATACCGGTGGTACTCTCATCGGCAAACTGTGTAGGCGCCCCGGCACAAGCAATATCAGCCGTGAAGGCCGCTTGCGGACGGGCGTAGATAGTGATGGTTTTGCTCAAAGTGTTAGCACAGCCGAGCGTATTGTTCACTTCCAACATAGCGATATAGGTACCCGCCGAATCATACTCATAACTAGGGCTTTCTAAAGCAGTACTGGAATAAGTTCCCCCATCGCCAAATATCCATTGATAGCCGGTGATATTCTCTCCGCTCACCAGGTTCTCAAAACTAATCTCTTCGCCCTGGCAAATCTGGGGCGGTATACTAAAGTCTACGATAGGTCCCTGCTGTACCGTAAAAGTAGTATCGTAGGTATTGAAACAACCGGGAATGCTGGCCGTGAGGCTGACTGTTTTGCTGCCACTGGTAGTGAAGGTAAAGCGAGGATTAGCTTCGGTAGAACTGCCTTCTCCATTGAAATCCCATAACCAATCGATAGTATCTGGCTGTGGTAAAGTATTACTGTTAAAAAATTTAACTTCTGAGTTTGTACAGATAATAGAAGTGGTAGTAAATCCTAACTCGTCAAAAATAACCACTTCTTTCTCTACAAAATTACTGCAGTTATCTTGAGACTCTATAGTTACATTTACTTTATATATCCCACTCTTAGTAAATTGATGAGATACATCCTTTCCCTCCAAAACAGAACCATCTCCAAACTCCCAAGTATACTTAACAACCTCAGCCTCATTGTCACTGAAAGCACTAAACTGTACAGGAGTAGATACACATCTGTCTTCATTAAGAATCTTATAATCAACACTAGGAGAAATTTGTTCCCTTACAAAAATGGAGTCATAGGAATACGATATCGCGCCTTTTTGATCTACTATTTTATGAGATACTAAATAATTTCCTGAACTAGTATAGTTGAACTGAGGCTCTCTCAAGTTGGATAAATAATTAGTATTTGAACAATTAGAAACAAAATCTCCTACATACAAATCTGATGTTGTAGCCTCAAGAGCATATACACTCCAATTTCTAAATTCGTCTCTAATTATTTTAATTTTTTTGCCTCCATCAATATTTATTGAATTATAAGAATCTATAATATCGTACTTATCACCAATACTATTCCCAAGATCAAATCTTGTTAACGTACCATCTCTGTGCATAAGAAGCCCTACGTAACTCAAACCATCATGCATGATCTGAAAAGTAAATACCGATGACCCAATATCGAGAATTTCCTGGACAGAAAATTCATTCGCATCTATATTATCTCCTAAAGAAATTTGCACAAGTTTGCCTTCCCCACTTAATGGAGTAAAAGCATACCAACTATTACAACTTCTAATTATATCAATGTCAAATATTTGGTTACTTGATAAATTTGTCTCAAAGGTGTTAACATTTTCTTTAGTAAGAATATTATTTATTGAGTTTCTAAAGTTCAAGCTCACTATTTTACTGTTTGAAAAATTAGCAAGGATAACAAAAAGATTATTTTCTATATCTCTCAAATAGTCTATTGCCTTTGGCCTTTCTAGTACATTTTGAGGGTTTCCTAAATTTTGTATATTTTCAACTGTTGATAATGATTCTCCGAAGTTAATTTTGATCAAATCATAGGGGGGAAGATCATTAGTAACTAATGCATACCATTTTCCATCTTCATTAAGTATCATAATCTTATCTGGATTTCTTAATGGTAATCCCTTAAGAATTATTGATTTAGTAGGACTATTATTCAGGCTGCTACCAAAATTTAACAGTTGAATAGCATGATTCTGCCTTTGTGTGACAAGTCCTATCCATGAAGATGTAGCTGTATCATATGCTAAATCCAAACCAAAAGTGAGGCTAGAAGCGCTTACATCTGTTACTTTAGAAAAGTTACTATTTACAACATGCAATCCTCCAGCACAGAAATCCCATTCATAGCTTTCTCCTGTAGTGCTACTATTCTCTATATTCAAATATTCATTAACACAAACAGTATCAGATAATGTAAAATCTACTACAGGGCACTGTGCCTTTGCAGTATTGAGAATCGAGAGATAAAGAAGAATGAAGATGTACTGTAGAGCGCATCTAACATTAGAAATTTCAAAGCAGTTGTTCATACCCCTGTGAGTAGACCTCTACCCCTTTTTCTAATGAGTAATATTGTAGTGCCCCTAATTGTATTACATTAGGATCAGTAAGTAACATATCATTCAGATTTTCGCACACCTCTCTATAATTTTTCTCAGTAAATTCCTCAATTACTACGCCAGCCCCTGTTTGCTGTATGATTTCTGCCGTATCTCCTACATTTGCATTGCATACAATCGGAATACCCATACCCATCAACTCTCCCTGCTTGGTTGGTGAAGAAGCTTTTTTGGAGAATACAGGCTTGATAAAGAAGACAGCCAGATCAGCCAGAGCAATATAATTGGGTAAGTCTATCCTCTCGGATGCTGTAATGATTATTTTTTCTAATGGTATACCCTTTTTGGTTGCTGACGTATAGGTTGGCTGTGGAGCATCTTTTGTCAAGAAAAGAAAACGT
>JBBSOG010000263.1:0-8470 GCA_038259985.1 Cytophagales bacterium | reverse complement strand
AGATTTGGCACCATCTTAGCTTTCTAATAGAACCTAACAGCCCTGCCCGCCAGCGGGGGATATCACATTGCCCAACCTCAGTCCTCGCTCCTCAAAACCGCGTGAGGGATAGGAGGTGTTGTCTGAACCCGACCGAAGGGAGGGAGAGTGCCGTATAGCCCGACCCGAAGGGGCACGCCCCCATCACTTCACCCCCCCCCAACACAAATACTTCATCACCAAAAAATCATCCATCCCGTACTTGGAACCTTCGCGCCCAAAACCGCTTTGTTTGATGCCTCCAAAAGGAGCGACAGCCGTAGAGATCATGCCCGTGTTGATGCCCACCATGCCATACTCCAGGGCTTCGGCTACGCGCCAGATGCGGGCATAGTCTCTGCCATAAAAGTAGGAAGCCAGACCAAACGGCGTGTCATTGGCCAGCTGAATAACTTCTTCTTCTGTTTCAAATTTCATGACGGGTGCGATGGGGCCGAAAATCTCTTCTGAGTTGATGTCCATATGCGGCAAAACACCCGTCAGTACCGTTGGCTCATAAAAAGAACCTTTGTCGGTTATCGTTTTAGGTTTGCCGCCAGTCAGTACTTTAGCTCCTTTTGCCGTAGCATCGTTTAGTAGATGTTCTACCTTTTGCATCGCTTTCTCATTGATGAGCGGGCCGATTTCTATACCCGATTCCATGCCATTACCTATGCTCAACTGGCTGGCTGCTGCTGCGAGTTGTTGGGTGAATTTTTCATAAATACCGGCTTGCGCATAGAGGCGGTTCGCACACACGCAGGTTTGCCCGGCATTGCGGTATTTGGAGGCCAGCGCACCGGCTACGGCGGCATCGAGATCGGCATCATCGAATACGATAAACGGGGCATTGCCGCCCAGCTCCAGCGATAGCTTCTTTACGGTGCCCGCACTCTGCGCCATGAGCAGCTTGCCTACCTGAGTAGAGCCGGTGAAGGACAGTTTTCTCACGAGCGGATTGTCGGTCAGCTCTTTTCCGACAGCCGCAGGTTGGCGCGTGGTTACAATATTCAAAACACCCGGCGGGAAGCCTGCTTCTTCGGCCAGCACGGCCAGTGCCAGCGCAGAAAGCGGCGTATCCTCGGCAGGTTTTATCACCACTGTACAGCCCGCAGCCAGTGCTGGTGCTACCTTTCGGGTAATCATCGCATTAGGAAAATTCCAGGGCGTAATGGCCGCAGCCACACCGATGGGTTGCCGGATCGTCATGATCCTGAGATCGCTTGCATGACCGGGAATGACATCGCCATACACGCGTCTTGCTTCCTCTGCAAACCACTCTACAAAAGAGGCACCGTAGCGAATCTCCCCTTTGGCTTCCGCCAGCGGCTTGCCCTGCTCGGTAGTGAGCAATATGGCAAGATCGTCGAGATTTTCGATCTGTAAAGCATACCATTTTTTGAGAATATCGGCTCGCTCTCCAGCGGTCTTATTCTTCCATATCGGAAACGCTTTGGCCGCCGCTTCTATGGCCGCTTTGGTCTCCGCAGCCCCCATATCGGGCACATGGCCTATGAGCGACCCATCGTAAGGATTGGTGACCGCAAAAGTCTGGCCCTCATTAGCATCGATCCATTTTCCATTGACGAAAGTCTGGTGTCGCAGGAGCGTTTTGTTTTTTAATACCATGTTCTTATTTAGTTAAAACAACAGGAGGTAAGGTTGTTTTTTTGGGCCTGCCGAACAGAGCGTAGCGGTTGGTGGGCGTATCCCCTAGCGGGGTCGCTACGTTGCGGGGCTCGCTGTTCGCTCGGCCCCTCCCTCTGGTCGGGTCTGGTGCTTCGCACCACCCCTTCACATCGCTTACGCATTGCTTATCGATAAAACTCACATCAAAACGACACTTACTTCTGCCATTTTTCCCAATACCCTTTCCCGATATTAGACCAATAGTCAGCTAATATTTCCCAGGAGATCTGGCCGCGATGTATCATGTCTTTTCGCAACGTTTTCAATCGCTCCTTTTCTGCCGGGGTTGCCGCTTCCGCCATACCACCCACTATATCATCGGCCACTTCTTCCTGCCAGGCGGTAGACGAGTTCGCTTGTTGGTTGCTTACCTGATCTGATAATACGGCATCTTGCACAGGAGGAGCCAGTGCCGGAGATGCCGTATATTGTATCAGCCTATAAAGCTCCTGAAAATCAGTGAAGCTTTGCGACACCTCCTCGTTGGGCCAACGTATCTGCATGGTGCCTTCTGCCGGCCGGTAAATAGCCGTATAGAGCGTTCCGAAACCCTCCGTGAAACGCGTGTTGTACAAAGGCGGCTGAAGAAAGGCATCGGCTAGTTGCTTAGCATCCAACCCTTTTTCTGACAGTTTGTAGTCTAAAAACTCTGCTCGCTCCACCGTTTTGTTGAATAGCGCGTTTTCGGGCCAGTCCACTGCTCCCTGATGATTGGTCGTATACAGGGCATCGCTAACGACAGGAGCCTTGTCCGGGGCCAGTTGCACCGTCTTGATTGCGCCAGTCCGGTCTACTGCCGTCACATTGTAAGACATGTGTGAAGGCACGCGGGTCAATACATCGACAGCCTCTGCTACTGTACTGCAAAACTCCAACACGTAGCGAAGAATAAAGGGAATGCCAAAGCCCTGACCCACTTCCTTACGGCCACCAAAGGTGAGCGAAATGGCCAGTCCGTCTTCATTCATTCCATCCAGCACGCCCGACAGACAGTCGCTGTTGGCAATCACTTTCTTGCCGTTCCAGGCACTCATCAGCAGCGTACCTTCCAGCAGATCGGGATGGTAGTCGTAGTTGCGCACCAGTTGCACCGCATCAGTAGTTATCACTGCCTGTGAGCAGGCACTAATGTAAGCCGGTGGCTGAAAACCGGTCAGAAAACGTGCCGCCACCTCATCGGCATTAACCAGCGCACAAAGGCGCTCATAGGTGGGCCACATCTCTGGCATATAATATTTGAGTGCATCCTGCGAGGTTTTCAAGTCAGGCGTGTAGGCCGCACCTTTTGAACTAAACCAGGCCTGATAAGCAGGCCAATAGGCATTAAATAATTTTTGCCACTTCGGCCCTGGTAAAGTCGGCTCTGAGATGGCAGAAAAATGTAATTGCATTGTTTTCAATTTATTGGTTCCTTGGGGGAACTTGTCCAATCTATTTATGGTCTCTTACAAAAACTTAAACGCCCCGCTGTCGGCTAATCTTGTTTCTATCGCCTCCGGCTGTCCGGTCGGGATAGATTTATAATTGGCATGGATGGCGTTTATCCATTTTTTTGCACGGGAGGTAAGTCTAAAATCGTCGGTCATCAGTCGGTTTCGCATCACTAAGATGCCCATATCGGCACCTTCGTACAGATAGTCGCCTTTGCGGGTAATGCGCAGGAAGAAGGCTTCTTCATCCAACTCGACATGGCGGCGATGCGTATCCATCCTGTCGAACAACATGCTACCGTCTTTTTGCATTTTCCAGATACCTGAGCGGGGAGCTTCCGTTACATACTCGATGGTATCTTTGGTATGCTTCACTACCAGTTGACTCCAGCTGTCGATATTGTCCGGGTCGGCCCAGCGGCTATTTATTTCATTCACATCCAGTTCATACTCCTGATCCATCCATTCGAGGATATGGAAAATGAAAAGGGGAACATCAGAAAGGGCAAATACGGCGTGGTTGGTAATAGAGCTGGCACCAGTTACTCTGGGGTTGAGTTCGCCGAGATAGATGTTTTGGTCATCCCGATCGATCAGAAAGTCCAGTTCAAAATATCCTTTGTAGCCTTCTTTGCGCAATTGGTCGCCGAATTGCTGTGTATATTTTGTTGCCTTTTTTCGAATGTCATCTGTAAAGGCCCCGGGAAAAATTTCATTGCCACACCAGCCTCCTTTATAGGGAGTAAGTTCTTTGAAGCCAACCAGCTCGGTCATCAGCGGAGCGACTATCGTGCCGTGGCGGGTAACACAGGCTTCAATAGCCGAACCGTAGCAGTTGATGCGCTTCATTACTTTCACCTCCTTTTCCTGCTCTATCTCTTCTGCGTATTTTTTGTATTCCTTTTCATTGGAAATAAAAAAGGTGGTATGCCCGGAATCTCCAAAAGGTGTCTGTATCACCAGATCATTGCCCAGCTTTTTGGATACGCTCTGCAAATGCTTGTAATCTTTTACATTAGAAAGCACATAAGGCACACAGGGCACGCCTGCTTTTTCGGCAATGCGGTTGGTGTTTACCTTATTATCCATAAAATTGCGCAACTCGGCAGAAGGGAAGCACAGTTCCAGCCCCAGTTGTTTGGCCAGGGTCTCGGTTTGCTCATCAAACATGAGAAAAAGGGCTTTTCCTGCGTTCTTCCCTTTTTTGTTCTTTTCAATAAAGGCTACCACTTCCTTGTGCTGTAGGAGGTAGTTATTGATATCTTCGATGCTCTGAAACTCTTCGTGTGGCAATTCTTCTAAAGGCGAAAAAGCATTAGAATGCAGGCCATCAAAGCACTCGATATAAGTAATAAACTTAAATCCTTTTATCCATTCATCGGCACCCAGGAGGTTGAAATTGGTAGCACTAATGAAATATATGGGGGTATCGTTTTTATAAAAAAAGCGACGGATGTCGGAAATGCCTTTTAACGGTCTTGAGCCGTTTGATGATGCCTTCTTCGAAATAGCTTTACTTTTTTTGGCTGCTGCTGTAGATTGTACTGTCTTTTTCTTTGTACTCATTTTGATGTTTAAATTTAAATTGATTTAGTGTTCAAATTATTTCTTCTTCTCCACCGGTTTTGAAATTACTTTTTTCGCTCTGCCGTTTTCAGCAACAGCGTGCCGGGGTTTCACTGCGTTTTCCGTGAATATTTTTAACCCCAACTCGGGCCGATAGCCGTGTATCTCTTTAACATCCAGGGCCAGCATAAATTGAATGATTTCTTCACTGATTACCTGCCCGGGCACCAGCACCGGAAAACCCGGAGGGTAAGGGATCACGAAGGAAGCAGATACCAGTTCTCGTTTGGCCTGGATCGTTTCCAGACAATTAGCCAGCGGGATGTATTCGCATTCGTCTTCGTGATACGACATGAAGTAAGCTTCTCTGATATTGCCCCCCGGAACGCCGGGCATAGATTGAAAAAAGGAATGGAAGTGGCTGAAATCAGGTAAAGGCGGAAAGTCTTTGGTCAACGAGTGAATGCGTTTGCCAAACATTTCCTTTTCCTTATTATTTAAGGAGCGGAAATCATTATCTAATTGTTTAGCGATCAGCAATAGGGCATTCATCAGGAAGGCTACAGAACTGCGGGTCGTACCGATATTAGTCATCAGTAGGACGGTATTGCGAGAGGTTTTGTTGATTTGCAGATTAAACTGGTTCATCAAATACTCATTCTTGAAGGTATCCCCGTCAATGCCTGCTTTCCCTACCGTAAGAGTGATTTTGGTAGGGTCGATAACAAATTCATCTTTCGCCCAGGCTTCCTCCATTCTGGTCCAGCCATCTTTGGCACTGTAATATTCAGAAATACCGGTGTTTCGGTATTGCGCCGGGATAAGGTCTTTGATGGTCAGTACTTCAAAATATTTTTTCAGCAGGGGATGGTCATTGATCTTTGCCCGCAGAATCATGGCCATTTCGGTACTCTTCTCCACCAACTCAAAACCTTCAAATTGCAGTTGCCTTCTGCCTGCATCCAGGGAGGCCAATATTTGATAGTTGGGCGAAGTAGAGGTATGCGTCATGTAAGCTTCATGAAAAGCATCCGTTGTTTTTCGTTGAAAGTCTTCGTCCCAGATATGAATCATCGACCCTTGCCGAAAGCTCGACAGGGTCTTGTGCGTACTCTGTGTGGAGTAGACTCTGATCTTTACCTTTTCGGGGTCGGGCAGGATGGGTGTTTCGCCTGCGGGGAGCGACTTTATATATTGTTGGTATTCCTTCTCATAGGCTTCGCTATGATACTTCTGGTACAATTTGTTGGCGACAAACATACCCGTGCGTTGCTTATACGTATAGGTAAAGCCTGCAAAAGCGAACCAGGCTTCATCCCACAGAAAAACCATGTCGGGCTTGATGGCCAGGACTTCCTCCATTACTCGCTCTACGTTGTAGACCAGGCCGTCAAACGTACAATTGGTCAACAACAGCATTTTCACTTTCTCTAATTGTCCGGCGGCCTTTAGCACCAACAATTTTTCCTTTATCACTTGTAGCGGCACGGCACCGTACATCGAATATTCTTGAATAGGATAGGAATCCAGATACACGGGAAAGGCACCGGCCAGTACCAGTCCGTAATGATGGGACTTATGGCAATCTCTGTCAATCAGCACCACATCGCCGGGTTCGACGAGGGCTTGTTGCACAATTTTATTGGCGGTTGAGGTGCCATTGGTGACAAAAAACGTATGCTCCGCGCCATAGGTCTTTGCTGCCATTTCCTGCGCCTTCTTGAGCGGGCCGGTGGGCTGTAGCAGAGAGTCGAGTCCGCCTGTAGTAGAGGAAGTTTCGGCCAGAAACATATTCCTGCCATAAAACTTTCCGAAATCTTTTATCCAGTTAGATTTAAAAATAGAATTGCCACGCGATACCGGCATAGCATGAAAAACGCCGGTTGGTTTTTTGCTGTAATTGACGAGCGCAGAGAAAAAAGGCGTTTTATAGCGCTCCCGGATACCCCCAATAATGCTGAGGTGCAATTCCTGAATATCTTCTTTCCGATAAAAGATGCGATCAAAATTATTGAGGGTCGTATCTTTTAAATGCGTGAGTGCCGTGTCGGTGATATAGTATATATTGAGTTCGGGCCGAAACTGCCGAATAAACTTGCCCAGCAAAGGGCCAATATCCGATTCCGGATGTTCTGACAAGTCAATCTTTAGCACATTCTCAATAAAAGGCTTGATGAGTGGGGTACTATGCCGGGAGTAAAAGGCAGGGCCATAGCGCACGACTACTGCCTGGATATTGTGGTTAAAAAACAACGCAATAAGAGCATCCTGAAAAGAAGGCACCACTAATAGCTTATAGACAAACTGCTCGTCTTTATCTTGTATCTCCTGAAACCGGTTTCTCATTTCCACCTCTGCACCATCAGCGAGATCTTCTACAAAAAGGACTTCAAAGTAATTTTTCTGAGCAGCGTCGCTCATTTTCTTTACCGCCCCTTTTTTGGTAGTTTTTGTCCAGGCATTTTCAGACTCCAGGGTGGCGGATTGGCGATAGGCATCACTCACCAAAAGCTGAATAGCCTCGTTTGTCCTTCGGGCCAGGGAGACGTATTCCCCCTGTTTATAAGATTCTTTCAATAGCTTAATAGCAGGCAAGCCCGGAAAGGCAAAATATCGCTCTATGCCGCTCAATTTTTTCAGGGCTTCCTCCACTGCTAAGCGGTATTTTTTTCGCTTGGGTGATCCATTTTCAGAACTTGCCAATAGAACCGCCTCCCCCTTTAACACATTCCAGGTGTCGATTCGGAGTTGGCCAATATTAATATGTAGCGAGGTAATGGGTTTCTTTTTAATCATTATATTTTTTTTAAAACAATTTCTTAGGCTTCTCTAAAGTGCCCAGGGTCTCCAGGTAAGTGTGCTTTTTATCTCTGTCGTAAATGTCGAAATGCACGGGGTTATCCCGAAAGCTTTTAAGGGGTTGTCCCAGCCCCAGAATGCCTCGTTCGCGCCGACTTTTCACTACTTCCAGGTCAATTTCTACCGGCATCATCTGTGCGGTCGGGCCTGCTTCGCACAGCACTCTTCCATCCGGATCGCAAAACAGGGAACGGCCAATACCGCCTGCGCCCAGCCCGTTTACATCAATCACGTAGCATTGGTTGATGGCCGCAGTCGATTTTACAATAGACAGCTCCACCTCCCGATCCAGGGTGCCGGTAAGGGTGGGGTGTATGATGACGTCTACCCCGTTGACAGCCATGGTGCGGGAGGTTTCCGGAAACCACATATCATAACAGATACTCATACCGAACCGCCCGACATTTGGCACATCCCACATCAAAAACTCACTGCCCCCGGCTATTCCTTCTTCATAAGGATAGAAAGGGAACATCTTCGAATAATGACCTACTATTTCTCCTTGTGGATTGATAACGGTTGCCGTATTATAAACTTTCTCGTCTTTGATTTGAAAGATAGACCCCGGAATGAGCCAGATACCGTATTTTTTCGCTAGCCCCTGAAAGTCCTCCAGTATCTTATGGGGAAAGGCAATAGCGTTTTTCTTCAAGGGGCCAAAAGCACATAGTTCACTAAACACCACCATCTGCACCCAGGGAAAAACATTCATCAGCACATCCAATTTAATCTTCATCAACGGAATATTACTCTGGACAGCTGACACCGGCATCTGGATACCGGCAATAGAAAATGGTTTCATACGTAGCTTTAAATCATGAATTAATGAACGGGGAGGTGTCTAACCGTTTTCCGCTTACAAGTGTGTCCGTTCAATTTCTTTTTCCAGTATATCCAGCCCCTTTTGT
>JBBSOG010000262.1:0-8487 GCA_038259985.1 Cytophagales bacterium | reverse complement strand
GTTTATCTGTTGGTTTTTGCCATACCCATTTTGTTGCTTGCCAATATATTTTTGATTTACCAGAACAGTAAAGTCATTGAATACAACAAGCAGCTACAGGAGGATGCTGAAAGTATCAAGGTAAATACCTTGAACATCATTCGCACCATCCATCAGCTGGATATGGGCTTGCGTGGTTATGCGCTGATCAACTCAAAACTTCAACGCAAGGTAACCACGAACGGATTTCCTATTATGGAAAAAGCACTTGACCAGCTTGAGGTATCGCTCGGTGCTCAGGGTTTTCCTATGCAGTCTTTCTACACCATGAAAGATTCTGTAAATATCTATCTCGATACAGTCATTGTAATGATTGAGTTGATAGATGAGGGTAAAATGCTGAAGTTCAACAAATTGTTAACGGAAGACTTAGGCTATTATGCCTTTCTTGCCTACGCACGCTTTGAAGAGCGCGTCAATAGTTTTGAAGACAAAATAGCCGAGGAAGCCCGGCGGAACTATAACCTGGCACTCCGAAACAGTTATCTACTCCAGATTGTCATCTTTTTGATCGCTGTGCCCGCCATTTTCTATACGGTGTATTTGTTTAACAAAACGCTCAAGGTATCGGAAAACCTTCGTGTAGCCGAACAAGATAACAACAACATACTGGCTTCTCAAAAAGTAAAACTTAAACGACAAGTACAAGAACGCACCAACGAAATACTGGCGCAAAATGAGGAAATCAGCGCCCAAAATGAAGAAATCACCTCACACAACGAGCAACTTGTACTACAACAAGACGAAATTGCCATACAAAGAAATATTCTTGCTGAAAAAAACAAAAAACTGGAAGAAGCTTACACAACGATTGAGCAACAGCACAGCCTGATTCAAGAAAAAAACGAAAAATTAAGGACAGAGGTAAAGCTTCAGACGAAGGATTTGCGGAAAACCAACCATGAGCTTATTGAGCAAAACAACAGGCTTGAGCAATTTGCCTACATCATTTCCCACAACCTGCGCGCACCCATGGCACGGCTCATTGGCTTGGCTACCATACTTAAGCACGCCCGAACAAACGAGGAGAAATCAAATATTATTGGACTGATGGTGAAGTCTACCTCGGAGTTTGATCATGTCATCAAAGACCTGGCACTCATCGTCAGCATTCAAAAACTGAATACTGATGTGTATAGCTTAATTCATTTGGATACGATGCTCCAAAAAATGTTGGAGATGCTGAAGCCCGAGATTAGTAGTACTTGTACGGAAATAAACGTTGATTTTACTAATGCGCCTAGCCTCTATTCCCTCCCACAGTATGCTGAGAGTATTTTGTACAATCTAATCAGCAACGGCATAAAATACCGGCATCCTGACCGTACTCCGTTCATTCGGGTGAAATCCAGAAAGGTCAATAATTTTACACAAATTACTGTAAGCGATAATGGCCTGGGAATAGATCTTGATAAACATAAAGAGGCCCTGTTTAGTCTTTACAAACGCTTTCATTTCCATGTGGAAGGAAAAGGCCTTGGCTTATACCTTGTACGTACCCAAGTGGAAGCGCTGGGGGGCAGAATCAAAATAGAAAGCAAAGTTGGTACAGGCTCTACCTTTAAATTGGAGTTCAAAAATTACGAAAATACGATTGCTCAAAATTAGATGAAGGCCAGCAACTTTAGGGTTAAGCGTGCTGAATACCTGTGGGAGTGAATGCCACATCCTGCCATCTCCCACCTAATAAAATTCGGCAGCGATCATATCCAATATCCAAGAGTAATTTCGCTGTTTCTTCATAGCAGGCGGTAATTTCTCTGGGGTGATGAGCATCGGAATTCAGCATGATCGGTATCTCCATCGCTTTCATCCGCTCCAATATCCAGGGGCTAGGATAAGGGTCAAGTGTCTTTTTCTTGTACATGCCTCGGGTATTGACTTCTACGATTAAGCCTTTCTCTTGGATAGCCTGCAATGTTTCTTCCACGGTTTCACGGTACCAGGGCTCATCTTCGCTAAAAAGATTGCCATCCTCATTTTGTATTTTGATTTTGTCAAGATGGCCGACTATATCCGGCGGATCTTCCCGGATCATTTGCCGGATGAGCGCATAGTATCGTGCTATCGCTTGCTGGATATCGCCCTTAAAAATCTGCTGCAAGCCTTCCAGGAAAACCTCATGCTTACCGTCAATTTCCCAGGGATGGCCGTTGGCAAAAAAATCCACAAAATGCACCGAGCCAATAGTATAATCCAGGGGCAACTTACGGATGCGCTCATGTCCGGGTCCGGCTACTCCAGGAATGAAATCCACCTCCATCCCGGTGTAAATTTGGATTTGCCCGGCATATTGATTTTTGACTTCTCGTACTTCCGCCACATATTGCTCAGCATCATTTTCCTGCATCGGCCAGCTTAGCGCATAAGGAAGCGGTGCATGGGAAGAGAACCCATAAACGATCATCTGCTGGTCAAGCGCTGCCCTGACATATTCTTCAGGCGTGCCTTTGCCATCACAGTAATAGGTGTGTCCGTGGAAGTTAGTAAAGCTCAATTTGGGTTCAATTTATTAGTTGAAATAGAATGAAAGTAAACTACCTCGGGGCAAGCCCACAAGGCATTAAAATAATTTTAGAATATACTTACTAAGTTCCTAAACAAAAATAATGAACGTCATAGCGAGGACGTTAGGACGAAGCTATCTCCTTCGTAATCAGGAGATTGCTTCTTCGCTTCGCTCATCGCAATGACGTGATAAAGTGTCGTTTTATTATGTCCATGTACTTATCTCGGGACTATGGGTCCCCAAGATAATAAAACGAGGCAAGCCTCGGGGAATTAGACCCTTCTTAGATTAGAGCAAATTTTGAGATAAACGACAATATCGTGACCTATGAAAAGGCTGTCACTACCACTTTTATTGACTGATGTAACGCAAAACGTCAAGCAAAGCACCTCAAGAGAGATGGATAAATCTGCCAGATTTCCAAAATCTGGCAGATCTTGCGTAATATCAATTACTAAGGTAGAATCTTCATCCTGTTGA
The DNA here is from genome assembly GCA_038259985.1 of Cytophagales bacterium. Lineage (GTDB taxonomy): Bacteria > Bacteroidota > Bacteroidia > Cytophagales > Cyclobacteriaceae > Catalinimonas. The sequence goes on along the minus strand of JBBSOG010000262.1, from coordinate 5,459 downwards.
ACACTGATTAGTCTCTAAAAAAAAACCTTCGGAAAACGATAATCCGAAGGTTTTTATAGCAATTCATTTATCGTTTTAAGGCAGCATAGCCTTAAAATCAGCGTAGGATGCCGGGTTCAGCGGTGTAGTATCGCAGCCCACTTCTGTTGCCTTCTCCGTGATATTTTCTACCCGATTATCTGGGTTAGGATGCGTGCTGAGAAATTCAGGATTACCACCCGCCTGTTCTTCATCTATCAACTTTTGAAAAAATGAACGAGCTGCAGCACAATTGTATTTGGTATCAGAGAGATATTCTACTGACTTTTCATCAGCACTACTTTCAAAATCCCTACTAAACTTTAATCCCGCTAACCCAGCAGCTACCTGTCCTATTTGAGCGGTTTCTTGGCCTAACGCAATACTGATCAAGACACTGAGTCCCTGTTGCCTTTCCATCGCGCGGGCGGAGTGTTCCAGGTCAGCATGGGCGATTTCATGGCCTAGCACCCCGGCCAAATCATCTTCTTTGTCCAAGTACTTGATCAAACCGGTGTACACATAAGCAAAGCCCCCGGGTGCGGCAAACGCATTCAGCACGGAATCATCCTGTATAATTCTAATCTGCCAGGGAAATTCTTTATAGCGTACCGCGTCAGAACTCAGGATTTCGTTGAAAATACCCCGCAAGTAAGAGTATGCCTGGGGATATTTTGCTTCATCTAAAACCGGATACATATCCGGGTCAGCCATGATGGCGGAATCCAGTTGCTCCCCTAAACCAATCTGCTGGGTAGGCGAAATGAATACCGCGCTGTCTTCTTCGCAAGAAAAAAAGGCAAAGAACAAACTTCCGATGATCGTATAATAAAAGAGCTGAAATGAGATTTTTCTGTTCATAAAAAAAGTAATTAAAAATTTACCCAAAAGATATTTTATCTATCAGATGGTTCCCTGCAAGTTTCATGCTCTTCACTACGCCACCGTAGTCTACATGCACAATATTTGTTTGATCATCAAAAATTTCGGTAAGGATTGAGCTTTTGACCTCAATATTTTTGACTTCTTCCACATCTTTGATCTCAAAGTAGCACCACATCGCTAGGTCTTCCATTTCTTTGCCCAGATAAAATGCCTGAACATCTTTTCCATTAACTTTAAGAGAAAAGCGTTCCTGTAGATAGCGTTCCACCATCGCATCCAGCTTTTGCTGGTCTTTGGGATTGAGCACATCTACAAAAGCGTGTCCGCTGGCTTTGAAGCCCTCATCGTTCAAAGCTTCTTCCAAGTCATCAGCAAAAATTTTCAGGGTGATTTGCAGCGCTTTTTCATCAGGCGCATGGTGGATACTCATCACACTGACGTGGAAGGGGTGGAAGCTCAGCAGCAAACTTGTCAATAAGTGTAGCAAGATCATTTCATCAATTTAGAGGTATTACAAAAGCCATAAAACAAACTTCAATCTTCAATCTTCCGTTCCACGGCGGTAATCTTCAATCTTCTGCTGACATAACTCTATCAGTACGCCATTAGTTGATTTGGGATGCAAAAAACAAATCAGTTTATTGTCTGCCCCGGCCTTGGGCGTTTCGTTAACGAAGGTAAAGCCAGCGGATTTCAGGCGATGGATTTCCTGCACAATATCATCTACTTCAAAAGCCAGATGGTGTATACCTTCCCCCCGCTTACTGATAAACTTGTCTATGGCTGAATCAGCGGAAAGTGATTTGAGCAGTTCTAATTTTGCATTACTCAACTGAAAAAAAGTAGTTTTGACCGCTTCACTCTTTACATTTTCGGATTTATACGCTGCTGTACCCAGTAAGCGGGCAAAGAGGGAAACTGCTTCCTGATCTTCTTTTACCGCTATTCCTATGTGTTCTAATCGCATCATACTTTGAAACTTTTTCTTGAAGCGCTCAGTTCAAATTGATAGTTTACATTAGCTAATTTGTACATTGCGGATGCTTAAAAATGAAAGCGACCACTAAGCACATCATTGAGGGTTCGGGTTTCATGATTTGGATGAGGCACTAACCTTTTGTTACTTCGTAAAAATTGCAGGTGCAAGCTCTGATTCCGCAATACGTTTTGCAAGCAATTTCGCACATAATATCGGCTTAATAAAATTTACTTGACCATGATAAAAGTTACCGACAAAGCAAAGGCAAGAATCCATGCTTTGAGAAGTGAAGAAGGCTATACTGATGACCACAACATCAGGGTATCCGTAAAAGGAGGCGGTTGCTCAGGTCTGATGTACGACCTGAACTTTGATAGTAAGGTGGAGGAGGCTGACCAAATATTTGAAGACCAAGGCATTAAGATTTTGGTAGACAAGAAAAGCCTACTGTATTTACTAGGTACTGTGCTGGACTTCTCTGACGGGCTGAATGGTAAAGGGTTTCAGTTTGTCAACCCTAATGCCAGCCGTACCTGCGGTTGTGGGGAGAGCTTTGCAGTCTAAACTGCTTATCAAAAGATAATTTGAAGCCAAAATCTTGAAGATTTTGGCTTTTTTCATTTTTACCAGCCTCAACTCATAAAGCTTTTACAAGCTTCTTCGCAAGCCCGGCAGGCTTCAGCACACGCCTGACAATGATCCATATCGTGTTGTGCGCATTCATCTCCGCAAGCTTTGCATAGTTGCTGGCATAGTTCCACCGCCTGCTTCGCATATTGACTATCCCGTGCTACAAAGTTTAACGCTTGCAAACAAGCATCTGCACAATCACGGTCGGTGCGGATACAGTTTACCATCATGGCAATATTATCTTCACTGAGACACTGGTCAGCACAATGCTGACAGGCTGCCGCACATTCGGCTAGTTTTTGAATAAGTTCCTGGTGTTTTTGCATGATTAAAAAGTTTAAATTAAAATGACAGTTAAAAATTTACTTTAGGTACATAGGACTCATAGTTTTATCATATGTCTACAAATCCCACATGCTAAAGGATAATATGTTAATTTTTTAGAATGCTTATTGTTTTCAGTCCCCTGGCATTTTGTGTATTTTTAGCAAAATAACTAGCGTACAAGCTCCAAAAAGTAATGGATTGTATGTCGTTTCTGTTTGCAATGTATATCATCAATAGAATTTAAGTATGTCATCGTATCGCAGCATTTTCTTTCATGCAATATCCTCAATATTAATGCTATCTGCATGTGAGAGAAACCCAGACCCTGCAACTCTTTTCCAATCTATTCCTTCTGAGCAAAGTGGGATCACTTTTGTGAATGAGATCGTTGAAAACGATACGCTCAACGTCATTGACTATGCTTATCTGTATAATGGTAGCGGCCTTGGTGTAGGCGATGTGAATAATGATGGCTTAAAAGATATTTTCTTTGCCGGGAATATGGTAGATAACCGACTGTATTTGAATAAAGGTAATTTTGAGTTTGAAGATATCAGCGAAAGTGCAGGCATCGGGGGCGGACGTTGGTGTACAGGGGTCGCGATGGTAGACATCAATCAGGATGGGCATCTGGATATTTATGTCAGCGTAGCCAATAAGTTTAATCGGGAAGCAAGTCGTAACCTGCTGTATATCAACAACGGAGACAATCTGCCCACCTTTACTGAAATGGCCAAAGCCTACGGTTTGGATGATGACGGCTATTCTACCCAGGCTGCTTTCTTTGACTATGACCGGGACGGTGACCTGGATATGTACCTGCTCACCAATGGCATAGAAAATTTTAATCACAATAATACACGTCCCAAGAAGATCGCCGGAGAAGGTGTGAGCAATGACAAATTATTTCGTAATGAAGGTTTAGGTAGAGAGAGACATCCATTTTTCACGGACATTACAAAGGAGGCCGGTATTCTTAAAGAAGGCTATGGATTGGGCATTACTGTCAATGATATTAACGATGATGGTTGGCCCGACATTTATGCTGCCAATGATTTTATCACCAATGACCTGATGTGGATGAATAACGGGAGTCAAGCTGATAGCACACTCACTTTTACTGACAAAGCTCCTGAATACCTCAAACACCAGACGCACAATGGTATGGGTACTGATATTGCCGACTACAACAATGATGGGCTGGTGGATATTATTGTGCTGGACATGCTGCCCGAAGACAATCAGCGACAGAAAACCATGCTGGGCAAGGCAAACTATGAGAAGTATGAGATGGCACTGAATCTAAATTATACGCCACAGTTCATGAGAAATACGCTGCAATTGAACAACGGTACCGCTCCAGATGGCAGCCAGTCGTTTAGCGAGATTGGTCAGTTGGCAGGTATGTACAAAACAGACTGGAGCTGGAGTGCGCTCTTTGCGGATTATGACAATGATGGCTACCGCGACCTTTTGATCACTAATGGCTATGTACGTGATGTTACCGACCTGGACTATATCATGTACCAATCATCCGCTTCACAATTTGGTACACCCGAAAGCCGCAAAGCCAGTGTCAAAGAGTTGGCCTCTAAACTCAAAGAAGCCAAGATCCATAATTACATCTACCGTAATAAGCACGACCTGAGTTTTGAAGACAAGTCCGATGAATGGGGGATTGCTACACCTTCTTTCTCCAACGGAACGGTCTTCGCTGATATGGACAATGACGGTGATCTGGACCTAGTGATGAACAATATCAACGATCCGGCATTCGTCTACAAAAATACGGCGCAAACCAACGGCAATCATTATCTCAAAATCAAACTTAAAGGCTCACCAAATAATCAGGCCGGACTGGGCAGCAAACTCACCCTCTGGTACGATGGGCAACAACAATATCATTATCATACTTTCTACCGGGGCTATAAATCCAGTGTAGACACTGACCCGCATTTTGGTTTAGGCCCACATAATCAAATTGATTCCTTGTGGATAGCCTGGCCCGATGGCAAAACCCAAAAGCTACAAAATATCAAAGCCGACCAGACTTTGGTGTTGAACTATGCTGACGCCCTTGACCAGCCCTTGCCATCCCTCAAATCTGCTCAGCCTTTATTAAAACAAGCTAACGAGGCGCTCTCTATCAACTACCTCCATCAGGAAAACCCGTATATAGATTTCCGGTACCAGACCCTGCTGCCCCGCATGTATTCGCAGGATGGGCCAGCCTTGGCAGTGGGTGATCTCAATGCCGATGGTCGGGATGACTTTTATGTAGGCGGTGCCAAAGATTTTGCAGGAACATTTTTCACGCAACAGCCTGACGGTACTTTTAAGGAAAAAACTTTAGAAGATGCGGTCAATAGCGAAGATATGGGTGCCTTATTCTTTGATGCCGATCAAGATGGTGATCAAGACCTGTACGTAGTAAGCGGAGGAAATGAGTACCATGAAAAACATGAAGCCTATCAGGACAGGCTTTACCTGAATAATGGAATAGGAAATTTTACATTTGCCGGGCAAGCCCTACCAGAAATGATCACCAGTGGGTCTTGCGTGGTGGCGGCCGATTACGATCAGGATGGTGACCTTGACTTGTTTGTAGGAGGCCGTCTTC
>JBBSOG010000261.1:0-8504 GCA_038259985.1 Cytophagales bacterium | reverse complement strand
TTTTTATTGATAAATGTATTATTTCAATTGAATACATAGCTTTATTATCCTTGATAGCTATACCGGAATGTGTTTGAGCGCATTCCGGTATTCCATTCCACTTAAGTACCAAACCAGAATTTAGTCATAGTTTGATTTCAATATCAATCATCCTTATCTGGGACGACCGGTCCACCGTGGACGCGGGTTCCGGCGAGGAAGAGTGAAATCGGCGTTTAAAACGACTTTCTCGTTATGCCCTCGTGGGACACAAGGACAATTAAAATTTAATTTTATATAAAATAAATTTGTCCAGTTACTTACTTCATATAAACTAAGTTATCACTCCACTTTTTATTTAAAATCGTTTTGTAAGGCTGTACGGAGAAAGACCTTACATTGCTGATGATAAATTCATCGCTCAAACTTTTGAAGGTTTAGTATGAAACAACCTGATCTGTGCGGTGAAGTGATTTAAAAAAATGAGATGAAGCATACCATAAAATCTTTAGTATTTGGTTTACTACTGACAGGAAGCTGTCATGCTCCTTATCAGGATCAAAGTGAGCTTAATATGAACCCAACGGATTTGGATTGGCCTACTTATGGCGGTAACAATGCCGGTAACCGTTACTCGCCGTTAACGCAGATCAATAAAGATAACGTACAAAACCTACAGCTTACCTGGACTTACGATACCGGTGAAAACAACAATCCGGAAGAAAGGGCCATGAACCTTCAGTGTCAGCCAATAGTCGTAAATGGTATCCTATATGGCACTACACCTAAGATGAAGCTTTTTGCTGTGCATGCTGCCAATGGTGAGCAAGTATGGAAATTTGACCCATTTGCAGACCCTGATAAAAAGCCCAGGTTTCACCCCGTTCGTGGAGTGATGTACTGGGAAGATGGCGATGATAAACGAATCTTATATGCTGCGGGGTCTTCTTTGTATGCAATCAATGCAATTACAGGTGAACAGATTCTAAATTTTGGGGAAAATAGAGAAGTAGACTTACACGAAGGCCTGGGAGACAAAGAAACCTTAGGGCATGAGGTAAAAGATCTTTCCATAAGAGTCACCACACCCGGGGTGATTTATAAAGATTTATTGATTACAGGTTCCAGCGTTTCTGAATCAGGGGACGCGCCTCCGGGATACATTCGTGCTTTTAATGTACGAACGGGCAAGCTGGCTTGGGTATTTCATACTATTCCCCTTCCGGGAGAGTTTGGTTACGAAACCTGGCACAAAGATGCATATAAGAAATTAGGTGGTGCAAACTGTTGGGCAGGTATGGTATTAGACGAAAAGCGGGGGATGGTCTATGCAGGTACCGGATCTCCTTCAGTAGATTTTTATGGTGGGGCCAGAGCAGGCAAAAACCTTTTTGCCAACTGCGTAATTGCCTTGAATGCAGAAACAGGCGAACGGGTATGGCATTTTCAAACGGTTCACCATGATCTTTGGGATAGGGATATGCCCTGCCCACCCAATCTGGTCACTGTAGAGCACGAGGGACGCATGGTAGAGGCTGTGGCACAAGCGACCAAAGATGGTTATGTCTTTTTATTTGACCGGGATACGGGCACACCATTGTTTGAGGTAGAAGAGGTACCTGTACCCACTTCTCCGGCTTTGCCTGGTGAACAGCCCTGGCCAACTCAACCTGTTCCCACAAAACCAGCACCCTTCACGGTACAGGAATTAACTGAGGCTAATCTTACTAATCGCACCCCTGAAGCGCATGCTTATGCCTTAGAGCGTTTTAGTAATAGCAGACATGGAAGTAAGTATATGCCCCCCAGCCTGGAAGGGTCATTGTATTTTGGTTTTGGCGGAGGAGCTGAGTGGGGTGGCAACGCAGCTGACCCTGATGGTATTTTATATCTGAATGCTAATAATATGCTCTGGTGGCTCCAGATGAAGGATGCAAGCGAGCTACAGGGCAATACCCCTTTGACCAAGGGTGAATCATTATTTAATGCAAATTGTGTTGTATGTCATGGGCTAGGGGGTAAAGGCAGTGGTGGTAGTGAGGGAGGCCAGGCTTATCCCGCACTTACTGATGTGGGTAAGCGCCTGACAAGGGAGCAGATCAGGACGATACTAGAAACTGGCAGTGGTAGAATGCCTGCATTTCAACATATTTCCAAAGATGACCGTGAGGCTATCATCAACTTTCTATTGGACAAAGAATCTAAACCTGTAGCCTCTGCCAATCTTCACAACCCGGTTTCTGAAGTCGCAGAAGGTGAGATTGAGTTTCCCTATAGGCCTCCTTATTTATACAACGGACATGTGCAGTTTCGTGACCAAGATGATTATCCTGCTGTCAAACCTCCTTGGGGGACGCTTAATGCTATTGACCTGAATTCAGGTGAGTACTTATGGCAGGTTCCTCTGGGTGAGTACCCGGAGTTGAGCCAGCAAGGCATTCCGCCAACAGGTACCGAAAATCATGGTGGCCCGATCGTAACCGCCGGGGGACTATTATTCATCGCGGCAACTTATGATGAACATTTGCGGGCTTTTGACAAAGATAGTGGAGAAATAGTGTGGGAATACAAGCTTCCTGCCGGAGGTTTTGCGACACCCATCACCTATATGGTGGAGGGCAAACAGTATATTGTGATTGCTGCAGGAGGCACTCGTTATGGACTAAAACCAGGAGGCTCTTATGTGGCTTTTGCATTGCCATAAATGTGTGGTGAGATATTATTACAGTGTGTAAGGACGTGAAATGTTTTGTGAAGCCATTAAGTGACAAAGGATAATAGCCCTTAGCATAATTGTAATTGAATAGTTTTTAGCCGGATTACAAAATTTATGAGATAATCAGTTAAATTAATGTAGTATACATTTTTCAAATGATTAATCGTTCAGTGTCAGCTTTTCAAAATTCTTTTGCTAACAAATCAATGCGTCAAAAGCGATTACTGCTATTTAAAGTAATTGCCCTATTGCTTCCCTTAGTTTTATTGGTCTTAGTGGAGCTTGGGCTCAGGTTATTCGGATATGGCTATGATTTACAGTTGTTTACTGAAGATCAAAAGAATAATGAATTTTTAGTCATGAACAAGCATGCTTCCAAAAAGTACTTTACGGAAGAAGAAAATGCTACCATCGGAAATTTTGAAAAGTTTAAAAAGTACAAGGATGCTAATACTTTTAGAATATTTGTTTTGGGAGAATCTACCACCATTGGCTATCCATATATGCATAATGGCTCCTTTCATCGCTGGCTCCAATACCGGCTGATGCTCAGCTGTCCTGACATAAACTTTGAAGTCATTAACCTTTCCTTAACAGCGGTAAATTCTTATACAGTACAGGATTTTGCCAAACAAATTGTGCCATATGAACCTGATGCAGTCTTAATATATGTTGGACATAATGAGTATTATGGTGCATTAGGAGTGGGCTCAACCAGCTATATAGGAAGCAAACCCTATCTGATAAGAGCGATGCTTGAACTAAGGGAATTTAGGCTAGTTCAATTGTTGAGTAATATTGTTTCCAATATACGGCGCCTGATTTTTACTGATGCTGAGCAATCTGATTTGCGTGAAAATCTGATGAAAAGAATGGCAGCAGAGCAACAGGTTCCTTTTGAATCTGAGGTGTTTGAAAATGGCATCTACCAGTTTGAAAGTAATCTCAAAGAAACATTAAGTGCCCTGGAGAAACATCAAATTCCTGTATTCATCAGTAATCTGGTAAGTAATGAAAAGGATCTGAAACCATTCATCAGTGATACCACCGAAAACCAGCGCTCTGCTATCTCGCATTTCTTATTAGCCACGAAAGCTTATGATCAGGCTGAATTTGATCAGGCCAAACAGCATTTCCAGCAAGCAAAGGAATTGGATATGCTGCGTTTTCGGGCGCCGGAAGCAATTAATACAATTATTAATGATGAAGTGGAAGCCTTTCAGAATGTAAACCTTGTAGATACGAAGGCTCTATTTGAAGCTCATTCTCCCCATGGAATTCTAGGACAGGAAACTTTGCTTGAACATGTACATCCTAATTTGTTAGGGTATGCTTTATTATCAGAAGCTTTTTACCAGGCTCTAAAAAAACAGCGACTTATTAAGGTTGAAGATGGGTATGAAATAACTTTTGAGGAGCTAAGGCAAGAAATGCCAGTTACGCTTGTAGATTCTTTGGCGGGAGCTTATGAGATTATGATGCTCAAAGAAGGCTGGCCGTTTAATGAACCCATTTCTGAGGAAATAAAGGTTAAGCAATCGTTTGAGTCAAAACTCGCTGGTGGTTTATCGGTAAAGCAAATTAGCTGGAGTAAAGCTATGCAGCAGTTATATAACTTTTATTTAAAAGAGAACCATCTCAAAGAGGCTTTGAAGGTAGCAGAAGCTTTATTGTTGGAAAATCCCTATGATCCAACCTTATATATACAAGCAGGGAAATTAAATATAGCTCTGGAAGCTCATAGCAGTGCGGTATTTTACCTTAAAAAAGCATTTGCATTGAAACCAAATCTTGAAACGGCAAAAAGCTTGTTTGTCATCTTATTGAAACTAGATCAGCCTGAAGAAGCTTCACAATACCTCAATTTTGCAGTGGCAAACCAGCCGGAAAATGTGAGTTTGTCAGAGTTGCAAATATTAGTGAATCAGATTATTGCGTTAAAGGATAGGTATGATAAGGACCACACTGATGTACAGTTGACCAATCAGATTGCTGCTGCTTATTTAAAGTTTGCCAATACTTCCGCAGCCTCTATTTATGTGGAAAAATCACTTAAATTAGCCCATGATAATCCGATTGCGCTTGCCCTACAGGAAAAGATTCAGGAAATAAAAAACTGACACTATGATCTCTATAAATTTTTTGAAGAAAAAGTTATTTACGCTAAAACCGGATATAACACTTAAACAGGAGAGAGATACAGGGTTAATCGTGGTGCTGGTTTGCCTGCTTTTGGCATTATTTTATCCTCCGCTGGTTTGGATTAAAATCGCTTTGACCGCGGTACTTATTACGCTTCTCTGGCCAAAGGCATTTTATCCACTTGCTGTGATCTGGTTTTTATTGGCTGAAGCCTTAAGTAAGGTATCTTCAACGGTAATACTTACTTCACTTTTTATTGTGTTGGTAGTGCCGGTTGGTTTTATGAGGAGAGTTTTCAAAAAAGATAATTTACAATTGAAAGCTTTTAAAAAAAGTAGTAAGTCTGTCTTTACTCACCGTGATCATATTTATGAGCCTTCAGATCTGCAACATCCTTTTTAAATTAAACTGCTTATGGAATCCGTAAGAGAATTCTGGCTGTTTTTGAGAACCCGTAAAAAATACTGGTTAATTCCGCTCATCTTTTTCTTAGTACTTTTAGGGGCATTAACAGTTTTTACCAGTGGTTCTGCACTGGCACCATTCATTTATTCAATTTTTTAAATGAGGCGTGTCACATTGGGAATTTCTGCCTTTTATCATGACAGTGCAGCGGTGCTCATCATAGACGGAGAAATTTTAGCGGCTGCTCAGGAGGAACGGTTTACACGGGTTAAGCATGATGAAAGCTTTCCTCTTCATGCCGTTCAATATGTTTTAAAGGAAGCAGGAATAAGTTTAGAAGATATCACATCAGTGGTATTTTATGATAAACCCTGGCTGAAATTTGAGCGCTTGCTGGAAACCTATCATGCTTTTGCCCCTGCAGGATTAACAAGTTTTCTTGCTGCCATCCCGGTATGGATGAAAGATAAGCTGTTTATGAAACGCCTTATTCGTAAGCAACTCACACGGATAGACAAGTTCAAGTCACCAATTTTATTCTCAGAGCATCATGTGTCCCATGCGGCCAGTGCTTTTTATCCTTCCCCTTTTCAGGAAGCAGCTATTCTGACAATAGATGGAGTGGGAGAGTGGGCAACTACTACAATTGGGTATGGCTACCAGAATAAGATAAAGATTATCAAAGAGTTACATTTTCCGCATTCTATCGGTTTATTATACTCTGCCTTTACCTATTATTTAGGGTTTGAAGTAAATGGTGGGGAATATAAACTGATGGGATTAGCCGCTTACGGAGATCCGCAATCATCACAGACACAAACTTTTGTAAATAAAATTCTTACTACTTTAGTAGATCTACGAGAAGATGGGTCTGTCTTGCTCAATATGTCTTATTTTGGCTATGCCACCAGCCTCAAAATGGTTTATAAGAAGAAGTGGGGAAAGCTTTTTGGCATTCCACTAAGAGTACCCGGTTCTGATATTTCTCAATCATACATGAATCTTAGCCTCGCCATTCAACAGGTTCTTGAACTTATCATGAAAAAGTTGGCAAAGACAGCCCAAGAGCTTACCCAATGCGAAAATTTAGTTTTGGCAGGAGGCGTAGCATTGAATTGTGTTGCCAATGGCAAATTGTTAAAGGAAAATATTTTCAAGAAAATCTGGATTCAACCCGCTGCCGGAGATGCCGGTGGTGCTTTGGGTGCAGCCTATGCTGGCTGGCACATTTTTGAAGCCCAACAAAGAAAAGTATCAGATAACTGTGATGTTATGAAAGGCGCTTTACTTGGGCCTGAATTTTCTGATAAAGAAATTAACGCAATGCTCCGAAAATTTGAAGTCACTTATCATCATTATACAGATTTTAAAGAATTGGCCAGCATAACGGCCCAAAAAATAGCGAATGGCAAAGTGATAGGATGGTTTCAGGGAAGAATGGAATTCGGTCCACGCGCGCTCGGCAACAGGAGTATTCTAGGTGATCCCCGAAATCCGGAAATGCAAAGGAAGATTAACTTGAAAATTAAATTTCGGGAAGGTTTCCGGCCTTTTGCCCCAAGTGTGCTGGAAGAAGATGTTCAGCAGTATTTTGATTGCCAACAACCTTCTCCCTATATGCTGATTACTGCCCCCCTTATTGAAAGCAGGAGGAATCAGGAACCTGAGAATTACCAGCAGTATAACCTCTATGAACGTTTGTATCATTGCCGTTCAGACATACCGGCTGTTACGCATGTAGATTATTCTGCCCGGCTACAATCAGTTAGTCCGCTTAATAATTTTAGGTTCTACACACTTATTCAGGCATTTAAAAAAGTCACCGGCTATGGTGTACTGGTAAATACATCATTTAATATAAAAGATGAGCCCATTGTGTGTACCCCTGAAGAAGCTTATCGTTGCTACATACAAACGGATATGGATTGCCTTGTATTAGGAAATTTTCTGCTAGAGAAAGAGAAGGCAAAAATGGTGTAAAAATTTCTATTAACAATATCAAATAAAACGCCATTTACAATCATGCAAGTGGCTAGTTTTCTATGCTCCTCCTGTTGGACTCGAATGGCACGGCAGCGGCCGACCGTCGGCCACCCGGCAACGACCTACTGATTAACAGTCAGTATTTTTAGATTTTCTTATATTTTCCTATCCTTTCCTATTTTATCCTATATAACTGTAAGTCAATTATTTGTACAGATGATATAGAAAAATATTTTTCTTTATTTTCTTAATTTAACTACATTTGTGTATCAAATCATGTATCAAATTTCTTTATGAGTCAGATCACAACTGCAGTTATCCTTCACACCCAGCGTCCTCTTGAGGATGGAATTTATCCGGTAAGATTAAGACTGTATTGCAAGCCTAAACGAAAGTACTTCTCTCTTCCCTTAAATGCTCAGGAAATGATGTATGCCAGTGAAGAGGGATGGGAGAAAATCCATTCGCCTAAACCAAGGGAGAAGCATAAAGAGATGAAGATCAAGATTGCCTATTATGAGAAACTTGCTGAAGATGTGGTCAAAGAAATGGAGCAGAGCAACACTGCTTTTTCATTTGAAAGATTCCGTACTCGCTTCTTTGGAGAGAAGCAGAATAACACTGTCTTTCATCTTTTCAAGGAAATCATTGAGAAGCGCAGAGAAGAGGAAAGAATCGGTACGGCTTTATCTTATGGTAATGCCTTGAGTAACCTGAAAAAGTTTACTAAGAACAAAGACTTGTTCTTTGCTGATATTGATGAAGCTTATCTCAAGAAATGGGAAAAGAAAATCCTTGCTGCTGGCTCATCTGTCAATACTGTTGGTATTTACATGCGATCTTTGAGAATAGTTTGTAATCAAGCCATTAAAAAAGGCTATATCAAACCTGCGGATTATCCTTTCCGATACTATAAAATACCTGCTGCCAAAAAAGCGAAAAGAGCTCTGACCAAAGATGATATTCTCAAGATCTATGGATATGAAACCATTCTTCAAAGTGCTGAAAGCAGAGCTAAAAACTTCTTCTTGTTCTCTTATCTGATGCAGGGAATGAACTTCACTGATATTGCATATCTGAAGAACGAAAATATTGCAGATGGCAGGATCAGCTACTACCGACACAAAACAGCCCGATCTGTAGGAGAATTAACCAAACTCTCCATTAAACTTACTGAGCAGCTTTTAAGAATTCTAGCTCAGTTGAGGACTGACAGTGAGCATCCTAAGGATTATGTCTTTCCTGTGTTACGTCCTGATATGAGTGCTGAGCAGGAAAA
>JBBSOG010000260.1:0-8540 GCA_038259985.1 Cytophagales bacterium | reverse complement strand
TAATCCTGATTGGCAAATTCACAATCCATCATCCGGGCAAACTCCATCGCTCCAGGACCTGCTAAGAATACATGATCAGTTTTTTCCATTACCAAGCGGGCCAGATGAACAGGGTTCTTAATTCCCGTGACTAATGAAACTGCCCCGGCTGAACGGGACTTACCATCCATAATGGAAGCGTCCATTTCATGAATTCCTTCCGCCGTAAAGACCGAACCTTTTCCTGCATTGAAAAGTGGGCAATTTTCTAATAAGATTACCCCTTTTTCTACTACGTCCAGTGCAGTCTTTCCCTGGCTGAGTTGGCTGTAAGTATTATGAAGCACTTCCTTGAGTGCGTTGGTATATTTCGCTTCCTGATCAGGCTTCATTTCTGAGCGGAGAATGGTTCCTGCACCTCCGTGTAAAGCAACAGCAATGGGCATATATGATGAATGATTGATAAATAGAGATAAACGTTCATAAAAAATGGGAAAAGACATTTTTTATTTGAATGTCTTTTCCCTGGAAGATTATACTACTAAATTACTGATTAGCCCACTACACTTTCTGCTTGTGAGAAAGGCTGGCTGTATAAGCGCTTACCTGTAGCTTTATACAAAGCATTCGCCAAAGCACCTATTATGGGAGGTAGAGCTGGTTCGCCCAAGCCAGTAGGGTCAATGCCATTATCTACGAAGAATGTCTCTACTTCCAACGGGGCTTCATCGTTGCGGATCAGCCGGTATCTATTGAAATTACTTTGTTCGGCAACCCCATCTTTGAAGGTAATAGCTCCGTACATCGCGTGTCCGATCCCATCCACAATGCCTCCTTCCACTTGGTTACGGGCACCTTCCGGATTCACGACGATACCACAATCAACCGCGCACCAGACTTTTTTCACTTTTGGTTTGCCTTCATTCATCACTACATCAACTACCTGTGCTACATAAGAATCATGGCAATAATAAGCGGAGACTCCCCGGTATACGCCGGGAATTTCTTTGCCCCAACCGGATTTGTCCCTCACCAACTTTAGTACGCCGGCGTAGCGTTTGGGATCATAGTCATTTTCTTCTCCTATTGGGTTGTTAATAGCTTTGTCAAAGAGCTCCAACCTGAAATCAATAGGGTCCTTTCCTGCTTCTTCAGCTACTTCATCCAGAAATGATTGCTCCGCACCAGCCACAAAATTAGACCTGGGCGCCCGCCAGGCACCGGTTGAAATATTGGAATCCACACTATTGTTTTCTACCAAATAATTACTGACTGTCCCCGCAGGAAAGCGATTAGCAAACAGCGGGCTTTCGTGAATGCCCGCGCCTCTCATCTGAAAACCTACTAATTCGTTATTTTTATCAAGTGCTGCCTTATATTTTATTTTATAGGCTGGCCGGTAGGTTCCTTGTGTCATATCGTCTTCGCGGGTATATACCAGCTTGATAGGAGCGTTAGCCTTTTTGGAAATAGCTGCTGCTTCCAAGCCAAAATTACCATACAACCTACGCCCAAACCCACCTCCCATACGGGTCATATCCACTGAAATTTTGTCTTCGGGAAGCCCCAATAGGTCAGCAGCGCTTTTCCTGAGATTTTCAGGGGTTTGTATGGGCCCAATCAACTCAGCATGATCACCGGTGACATGAGCGAAAAAATTCATAGGCTCCATCGTATTGTGGGGCAAAAAAGGGCCATCATAGGTCTTTTCAATTATTTTTGCAGCATTGGCAAATGCTTGTTTAGGATCGCCATCTTTTCTGGCCGGTTCATCAGGGGCATTGGCTACTGCTTTTTCCAGGGCCTGACTATGTTCAGTAGAACTTTCAAGGGGAGACTCTGTTTCCCAACTTATTTTTAGTGCTTTTTTTGCCTTCATAACCTGCCAGGTAGACGTTCCTACTATAGCGACCAGTTCCGGGAAAGCGTTGATATCAGACCATTGTGGTTCGGTAGGGGAGACCTGTACCCTGAATATATCCTTGATGCCGGGCATCGTCTTTACTTTGCTATCATCTAATGTTTTGATTTTCATGCCGAAAGCAGGGGGGTGGACAATCATGGCAATCAGCATGCCTTCCCGCTTAAAATCAAGACCAAATAAGGGTTTACCAGTGACAATTTTTTTAGCGTCAACGTTTTTGGTGGCCTTACCTATTATTTTAAAATCTTTAGGGTCTTTCAATGTAATCTCTTCAGGAATTTCTATACCTGATGCCTTCGTAGCGATTTCACCATAACTGATTGATTTCTTGGTCTTATTGTGAGAGATTACGCCTTTATCAGTAGTCAATTCATCAACTGGAACCTTCCATTGCTGGGCAGCAGCTTCCATCAATACTTTTCTGGCCACAGCGCCAGCCATTCTCAGGCTTTGCCATCCCTGGCGAATTGATTGGCTACCACCGGCAATCTGACGGCTAAACTTTTTTGTGTCTAGGGGTGCTTGTTCTACAGTTACATTTTCCCAGTCTACATCCAGTTCCTCAGCCACAATCATGGGCATTGCTGTCTTAACATTTTGTCCGATTTCAGGATTTGGGGACATGATGGTAACTGAACCATCTTCACTAATCCTGATGAATGCGTTGATGTCAAACCATTCCTGGGGAATTTCACTTAAAGATTCGGAAAATGCTTTAGCTGATAGCAACCAATTGAAGCCTAACATCATACCCCCACCAGCTGCTGTTGACACTTTGAGAAATGATCTTCTATTTACATTTGTTTTGATTAAGGTCATAGCTATTGACTTGAAGGTGTAGTTAATTCATTTTATCTGAAGCGAACTTAATAGCGGCTTTAATGCGTAAGTAAGTGCCACATCTACATAGGTTACCTTTCATGGCCGCTTCAATTTTCTGATCGCTAGGTTTAGGGTCCCTGGCGAGTAGAGCTGCGGCGTTCATGATTTGTCCGGCCTGGCAGTAACCGCATTGTGGCACGTCATGTTCCAGCCAGGCAGCTTGGAGCACGTGGTCTGCATTTTCTGATAAACCTTCAATGGTAGTAATTTCAGCTTCCCCTATGTTATTAATTGGAAGTGAACATGAACGAACGGCGGTGCCATTTAAATGAACCGTACATGCTCCACATTGGGCGATACCACAACCGAACTTTGTGCCGGTTAAATCCAAATGATCCCGAAGCACCCATAATAGAGGCGTATCTTGTTCTACATCTACTTGATGCTGGTGTCCATTAACCTTTATTTTAAAAACAGCCATTTCTTTATGATTATGAAGGGTTGGTAGTTTGATAGCCTAATATATTAAAATAAGTCATAAGAAGAATAGAATCAAAGATGAAGTTTTGTTTTATAATTTATGTTATGTTAAATAGGAAACAAACTATTAAAAAAGAGAGGTTTTGAGCCCCTCTTTCGTTCTTTATTAGAAATTTATTGTCCGCTCATTTCGGATTCAATTTCCTGTGCTTTGTCGTCCATACCCAATCTAGTATAAACTGTCTGTAGAGTCGTTAGCACTTTTTCATCTTCGGGCTTCAATTCTTTAGATTTTTCCAAATAAGGAAGCGCTTTTTCAAAGTATACTTTTGCATTGTCTTCTATTTCTTTACCACGCTTCTGATATTCTTTCAAATCCATTTCGTTGGCTTCTTTCAACACTTCAGCTGCTTGATTAAAATAAAATGCAGCTAAATTAAAATTAGCATCGAAATAAGAAGGATCTAACTCAATAGCTTTTTTATAATTAGTTATTGCATCTTCGTTTCTCTCCATTTGCTCATAGAGATAAGCCCTGTTATAGTACAGAATGGCGTTGTCATCTTCAGTTTCTATAGCTTTTGATAATTTTTGCTCAGCTTCTTCAAAATTTTCATCATTGATAAGCACGTTAATTTCCGTTTTCAGAAAATCAGAATTTTCAGGGAAAGCCTCCTGTGCTTTTCTCAGATACTCAATAGCCTTTTCATTATCTTTCTTTTCAGTTTGATAAATGTAAATTAAGCTATTATAAAAATCTTCACTTTTATAATCCAGTTTATCAACTAGATAGGCATAGTTTTCAGCCGCTACATCTAAATCCCCATCTTGCTGAGCAGAAATTCCAGCATAGATATATGCAGTGGTATCTTCAGGAACAGCCATTTTGGCAATGTCAAATGCTGTGATCGCGTTTTTATAATCTTGTGCTTGGTAGTCTTCCGCGCCAGCATTAATATTTTTTGCCCAAACATCCTGGATTTGCTGATCAGCAAAAGTATAATAAGTGGATTCTTCTTTCTCCATTTCTTTCACCTTACGGTAAGCTTCCAGAGCGGTGCTATATGGTTCTTCTGTTTGAACAGTATTAGTAGAATCTTCAGCAATAGCCTGATAAACCTGTCCATAAATGTACCATGTCTTGCCATCATCTTTGGTTTGATCATCAGATATGGCAGGGTCAATTTGCGTTTTTGCTTCTGCAAGATCACCTTTTTCTAGAGCAGATTCGGCCTTTCTTACATTCTTATTCTGTCCGAAAGCAGTAGCCACTACAGTTAAGCAAATGATAAAACTAAATGTGTACTTTTTCATAATTGTGCAGTATAGGTAACAACTTTTTTATATAAACTTAAAATTAATTATTGTGTTTTTTCTTCTTCATTATCTATATCTTCCTCTTCAGGTAAGCGGTCCACCCTGGTGGCAGAGGTAATGATATCATCTTTGTTCAATCTGATTAACCTTACCCCTTGCGTTGCCCTCCCCATCACACGGAGCTGAGACACTGCCAGACGAATAATAATTCCTGACTTATTAATAATCATCAAATCATTTTCGTCAGTAACTTCAGCGATGGAAACCAAAGGCCCAGTTTTGGAAGTAATGTTCATCGTTTTAACACCTTTCCCCCCTCTTCTGGTAATTCTATATTCATCCAATAAAGATCTCTTACCATAACCCTTCTCGGAAACCACGAGTAAATGCTTGTCAAGGTCTTCAAGGCATACCATACCTATTACCTCGTCTTTGCTATCATCTAGGGAAATTCCCTTAACACCGGCAGCATTACGTCCCATTGAACGTACATCACCTTCATTGAAACGTATAGCCCTGCCGGATTTGACAGCAAGTATAATTTCAGCATTTCCACTGGTTAACGCTACATTTAGTAACCTGTCACCTTCATTAATAGTTATCGCATTGATTCCGTTAGCCCTTGGCCGGGAGTAAGCTTCCAGACTGGTTTTTTTGATCATACCATTTTTAGTAGCCATCACCAGGAAAGCATTATTGACATAATCTACATCATCCAGGCTCTTCACATTAATCACTGCCCGTACAGAATCGTCAGGTGTAATATTGATCAGATTTTGGATAGCCCTTCCTTTCGCTATTTTGCTCGCTTCGGGTATTTCATAAACTTTTATCCAAAATACTTTACCTAATTCGGTAAAGATCAAAAGATAATTGTGCGTATGGGCAATAAAAAGGTGTTCTGTAAAATCACCATCTTTAGCCGAAGCACCCCTGGAGCCAACCCCACCCCTACCTTGCGTCCTAAATTCACTCAGGTTAGTTCTCTTAAAATACCCGTTATGAGAGATAGTAATCAACATCTCTTCATTGGGAATCATATCTTCAGTACTCAAATCTTCAGCACTATAAACAATCTCAGTACGACGATCATCTCCATATTTATCCCTCAAATCATCCAACTCATCTTTAATGATTTGCATGCGAAGATCACGCTCCTCAAGTACTTTACGCAAATATGCTACCTGATTCTGCACTTCATCGTATTCTTTCTGGATTTTATCCCTTTCCAAGCCAGTGAGTCGCTGAAGACGCATATCCAGGATAGCCCTTGCTTGGATTTCGGTAAGCTCAAATGACTCCATTAGCCGTGTACGGGCTGTTTCAGGGTCTTGAGATGACCTTATGATGTTTATTACTTCATCTATATTATCCAACGCAATTAGATAACCATTGAGAAGATGAAGGCGCCTTTCCGCTTCGTTAAGTTCAAACTGTGTCCTTCTGACCACAACATTGTGGCGATGTTCCACAAAATGAGTAATAATTTGCTTAAGGTTCAGGGTTTGTGGCCTGCCTTTCACTAAAGCAACATTATTAACGCCAAAAGAAGATTGAAGCTGTGTGTATTTGTAAAGGTTGTTCAGGACAACGTTGGGTACGGCATCTCTTTTTAAATCGTAGACGATCCGCATACCGTTCCTATCAGACTCATCCCGAATATCTGAAATTCCCTCAATCCGCTTTTCATTCACGAAAGCTGCCGTCTTCTCAATCATGGAAGCTTTGTTGACCTGATAAGGAATTTCAGTGACAATAATCTGGGTTTTCTCATTTTTGCCTTCCAGGATTTCCGCTTTAGCACGCAATACAATTCGTCCCCTTCCCGTTTCCAAAGCATTTTTCACCCCCTGGTATCCATAAATAATTCCACCGGTGGGAAAATCAGGTGCTTTCACGAATTGCATTAACTCTTCAATCGTAATTTCCTGATTGTCAATGTATTCTTTAATCCCATCTATCACCTCAGTTAAATTATGAGGTGCCATATTGGTCGCCATACCTACCGCAATCCCTGAAGTGCCATTGACCAGAATGTTAGGCATTTTGGAGGGAAGGCACACTGGTTCTTTAAGGGAATCATCAAAGTTAGACTGAAAGTCAATTGTGTCTTTATTGATATCGGCAAGAAGTTCTTCTGCTACCCGCTGCAATCGTGCCTCGGTATAACGCATAGCGGCAGGGGAATCACCATCCACAGAACCGAAATTACCTTGTCCATCTACCAGCATATAACGCATGGACCAATGCTGGGCCATGCGGACCATGGAATCATAAACAGAAGAGTCACCATGTGGGTGGTATTTACCTAGCACTTCACCTACAATCCTCGCTGATTTTTTATGAGCTTTGTTATGGGTAAGCCCTAAATCCAGCATTCCATATAAAACCCTACGATGCACAGGTTTTAGCCCATCCCTTACATCGGGCAAGGCCCTGGAAATGATTACAGACATAGAATAATCTATGTATGCCCCCCTCATTTCATCTTCAATATTAATAGGAATGATGTTTTCGTTAGCGCCTTCTGCCATAATCTAAATGCTTACAATTAATTTTTTGATTGAAAAGTACCCTACTTATAAAAAGTAAAAAAAGTCCTCATTGAAAGGGTGCAATTTACCAAATTTTGTTCAATCCACATACTTTTTGTATTGGATTAAAACATGATCAACCCTATATAGTGGCAGATAAAATGGAATGCTATAGTATCGGAAGCTTATTTCTTCTTCTTGAAAAAAAGAAAGTTCCTACTTCTTTTTCTTTGACTCTTACGTAGCTCAGGATAAAGCTCCCCGACTTTAGGATCTTGCTTTTTCCAAAGTGGCTGCCCCCTGACTAACATCCGATTTCCTTTAGAGTCAGACACATAATGCTTCATTTGTGTATTATCATTGGGAATTGGTGAGCGCGGAAGATCAGGATAATTGATACTCAACCCTAATGTGACCTGAAAAGCGTTATCGTTTATGGTAAGTTCCGGTTGGGCCGCTGCTTCAGGCAGGCTGATTACATAACTCTTAAATTCATAAGATGGCCTCAGGTAAACCCTAAAGTATTCTGAATAAACTTTCTCAAGAGTAACGCCAATATTAAAAAATGGATTGGACTGGATATAGAAATCATCAAAACCACTGCCTCTGTTCACTTTTCCAGCCCGAATATCCACACCAAAAGCCAAGTCATAATATTCATAAACACTATAACCGAGTAGAAAATAGTAGCGGGTCATCCTACTTTTTATCTGCTCTGGATCAGCGTAAGGAGAAAGAAAATCTTTGGGCTCCGGTACATTAGCAGTTGAGAATTCCATACTAGCACCCCCACCCAACCTTAACCTGAAAATATTGAAATAAAGCGATAGATTAATGGGAATACCGTACCCTACGCTTCTCAAAGGACTGTCAGTGGAATCAAAACGAACCATTCTGTAATCTCCATTCAGCGGTATAGCATTAGCTGTACTAACTCCTGAGAACCAGTTGTTAAGTCCATTGACAACACTTCCTTCTAACGCATCATCAGCATTAATTAAAAAAGATCCTTGCTGATTTCTCAGATAAGCAAAATCAGTAAAATCATGACGATAAAAAGTCCGGGTGTATCCCGAACTGAGGTTAAGGGAAAATTTATTTAAGAATGCCCGAAAGGGATATGGATGGCGATCATCTAGGCCACCGGGATCAAATCCCTGGGCACTAATCCCGGTATAGATACTGACGAAAAGAATTGAGAGAAAATATCGTCGCATGAAAACTTGTTTTGATATTTATAGTAAGATGCAGAATTTAAAACGTGAATTTAGTAACATGCTGCGAATAATAACGAGCAAGTTTCATTCTAATTATTTTAAGTAAAAATAAGTGCGGTATAACTTTTAAATAACTGCTCCACATTTTTATCTTAAACATTTTATAACCAAGTACTTATGAAAAATATTTGTATTGTTGGCGCAGGAACAATGGGTAACGGCATTGCCCATGTATTCGCTTTGCATGACTATCAGGTAAAGCTATAT
>JBBSOG010000259.1:0-8555 GCA_038259985.1 Cytophagales bacterium | reverse complement strand
GAAGGAAAAAATGTTGGTAAAGATATCAAAGAAATCACTGAGATATACGAAGATAAAGATGAATTATAAATCTAAGACGAATTTATTCTACAGATAAATTGTTGAAGAAGCAATTGGGTGAAATAGAACCCATCTAAAAATTTAACATTTTAACAAAAACAAGATGCCTAAAGAGAATCAAATGAAAATCCTGTGCCTTTGTTGTAAAGAACAAACTGGAAAAGAAAAGTTAAAACAAGTAAGTTCCCTTTTTCCATTTAATGGATTTATGATCTTGAGCGACCGGGATTATTTAACATCTTTTATGACGATAGTTGGCAAATATCCTGAATTTTACCAATGGGCTTGTGATGATTGTATTAATGGCGGAAAAGCAATTCTGGCAAATCCTGAAAAGCAGTATTTTACATTTACTCATCCTATGTATACAGCCAATCCCTATCTATCCTATTTTGATAAAGGATTTACCTGCAAAAACTGTAATGATAAATTTACGTTTTCAAAAGAAGAACAAAAATATTGGTATGAGGAACTGTCGTTTGTAGTATATTCCAAACCTATTGCTTGTGGAAAATGTAGAAAAGAAGGTAGAGTGGTAAAGAACTTAAATAAGGAATTGTCAGAACTACTACAGGAGGGAGAACCGGAAGAAAAAAGCACATTGATACGGATATCAGAAATCTATAAGGAAATGGGTAAAACAGAAAAAATGAAAAAGTATTTGACGGCTGCTAATAAAAGATAGTAGGGCCATCAACATCCGTTGTATCCACCCGGACTAGCGCTGTGAAATGGTGAGCCGCAGGCGAAGACCGTAGCGCAGCGAAGGGCCGAGCGAACAGCGAGCCATGTAACATAGCGACCCGATAGGGTAGGCCCCAATAGACTCAACGTACAAGATAACGCCAACCCGTGTCATTACCCTAACAGCCTCCGGGCCGTTTGCGGGCGGAGAGCTATCAGAACGGCAGAAGCTACTAAGCCGACCGGCAGTTTGGTGGCGCCGAAGTCTGCGCCATTTGCCTACAGGCGTATACCTCGCACAGGCAAAGGGCGAAAACTGGCAATCTCAGGAAAAGATTAAACAAGCTCTTAGGTCGCCTCACGGTCGCTATGCTACGTAGCTCGCTATCCGCTCGGCCCTGCGGGCCCCCGATGGCATCGGGGCTACTGCGCAGCGCTAGTCCGGTATTGCGGTAGCATGAAACTCAGATACAAATGGCCTGCGGCCATATAACAGGCAAAAAAGAAAGGAACCGATGACGTAGAGACGCGATGCTTTGCATCTCCGCCGCCTATGCTGCCAAACGGAAACGAATAATCAACTTGCGCCCAGCGGGACAATCCACCTCCGTCCTTCGGACACCTCCGCCAGCGGAGGATAGTATACGAATTTTTGAAAAATGATACAGACCACCTCTTCGGGGTGGGACCCACCCGTCCGCCGCCGCCGACCAGCCTGTTGAAATCCTTTACTACCGGACATACTTAGCCCCGTATCCAGGATCAGCCACTGATCGCAAAATTTAGCGTGGAATGCCTGCTGCTTCCTCGGATATCCTGTACGGAAAGAAGCACCAGCTATGTACTTTACTGATCAAAAAATTCGACCTGCTCGACTACGAAACCCGCCAACCAGAAGGTAGACAGGGGGAGTTGAAAACTCAAAACTGCAACTGCGAATAGGGCAATGTCTACATGTTGCCAACAGACATTGCCATGAATATAGGACAAATATAGGTAGTATAAATCAAATAACAACAAAAAAAGGCAATTTACTTAAAAAATGTCTTTTTTGTTCTATTAGAAAAAATCAGAGGAGGTAGTCTTTGCTTTATCAGCACTCCCTGCCTACCAAACTATTTGGTAGGTAATCATTGGACAATATTGATTTGCCGCATTTGCTTATCTTTGACAGTCACCTGCTTGATTTGGCTGTCAGGCTACTATTGGTGAAGTTGGGTAGGCATCTGTGGCAGCAATTTATCGGCTACTGATGGCGTGGTGGTATGGCAGTGCGTTGTTGCCATCATTAGCTACCCCTAAAGGATAATAAGCTCTAAAAATAGTAAAACAATGAATATGAAATCAACAATCTGCTTATTGATTTTGCTAGTATTTGCATGTAATAAGCAGAATAGCGACGGCGCTAAAAGCGGTGCCGCATTAGTTTCCAGCGATACAGCTCAAATAGCAAAATCCATACAGCCTCAGGAACAAATTGCAAAAGAATTTTCAAATGAACGTTTTCGCCAGGTAACGCTAGAAAAAATAGATGGAAATAAATTTCGTGTGCAAGGACGAGCTCAAATTTTTGAAGCAAACTTTAGCTGGGTGGTTGAGGATGGACATAAGGAAGTGAAAAACGGTTTTGCGATGCCCGCCGCTGGCGCACCAGAATGGGGTGAATTTGATTTTATAATGGATGTTGAGAAAAAAGATGAGTATTCAACTTTAAATCTTATTTTGTTTGAAGTGAGCGCAAAAGATGGTAGCCGCAAATATGAATTACCAATACCGCTACAGTAATAGACTTGTTCAGCCGGGCATGAATGAGCGAAAGAGTGTAAAATTTTATTCTGGATGAGGCAAAAAACCTACCTACCTGGCGGTATGGCAGGCAGGCGTAGGCGATGCCTGAGCATCAGCGAGGCTTTTTAACGAAATGCAGGATAAAATTTTCCTCTTGTAGCCATTTGAGGCTCCGGCTAAACAAGTCTAATATGTAATATCACAAAACGGCTGCTAACAGCGGCTTCACGCAATTGCTGGTTTTTGCTTACCGGAAGATTTTATTCCCCAAACAAGCTCTAAGGATATCTAGAGGCTATGGCAAAGCTGGCTTCTATCGCAGCACTAAAACCGACCAATCAAAAAACATGATCCTACCTATTCTTCTAAGCACCATCCTACTCGCCCTGGCGCTCCTCCATTTTAACTGGGTGATAGGAGGGGAGTACGGATTTGCAGCCTCTCTGCCCACAAAGGAAAACGGAGAAAGAGTGCTAAACCCGGGAAAAATCGACAGTGCCATAGTCGCCATCGGATTAACCGCGTTTGGACTATTCTACCTCTTCACATCAGGACTTATAAATATAACCCTACCCCACTGGATCACCCATTACGGAGGTTGGATCATCCCGGCTATATTTCTTCTACGGGCCATAGGGGAATTCAAATATATAGGGTTCTTCAAACAAGTAAAGCATACCGACTTTGGAAGAGTAGATACGAAGTTTTTCTCCCCCCTATGTCTGCTGATCGGCCTTCTTGGAATAATAATTCAGCTTGTGGGCTGAAAATGAGCTACCACTCTTTTCCTTTTATACACACAAACCAAGACTAAAATGTAATGTAATGCTGTTCCATGTTAAGAAAGAACGTAGAAAGAAACAATATGCAGAAATAAAAGAACAAATCGCTCAGAAACATGTCATCTATACTGAATAAATATATTATCTGGATAGTTCTGATTATCACATTCTTTCCAAGTGATGGGTATGGGCAATCAGATAAATGGTTAGAAAAGGATTATGCTAATTATATTCAACATTTAATTGGCGGTCAAAGAGAATATTCGGTTGAAAGTGGTAGAGTCGATTTATTAACTGATGAATTTGCTTATGAAATAGAATGGGCAAATAAATGGAAAGAATCGATAGGTCAATCAATTTGGTATGCTCTTCAAACGAATAAAAAACCAGCTATTATACTTTTGATTAGATCCGAAAGTGACTACAAATACTTTATTCAGCTAAATTCAGCATTAGAATATGCCAACCTCAAAAATCAGATAACTGTATATCTGTTTCCGAATGATTTTAAAGAATCAATTGAAGCAAGTAAAAAGGAAAAATGGAAACGGAAGTGAACAATGTATACCTGTCCATGCCCGGCAAAAGCGGGTCATGATATATCTGAGGGACATTGCCTCCCTCCGGACTAGCGCTTTGAAATGATGAACCACACGCGAAGACGGCAACACCTGCCCACAGATGTGTGCTATCCACCGCTGGCGGGGGTGCCCGAAGGGCGGGGGTGGACAACCCCGCTGGGCGCATCAGGGAGGAGGAAAGAGCAATGAGAGTCACAAACTATCAACTTCCCCTACTATCCACTACAAACTAATCTCTTATCTTTGGCGGGAGACGACTGCTAGTCTGGAAATAGAGTAGGAGTGATGGCGCAATTCTAGCTGAGTGCGTTGTTGTACTCACACGCTTAAAAATAAAGCAACACAAAAATGAAAAAAACACTCTTTTGTATTTTGCTATCTTTTAGCATAGGTACATTTTTAGCAGCCCAAACCATTAAAGTTAATCCCTACCTACAAGACGCTTCGCCTACCTCTATATACATCCTGTGGGAAACGGACTCGCTTGACGAAAGTGTGGTAGAATGGGGACTGACAGATACGCTGGGAAACACAGCATCGGGAACCGCCCAAATCTCAGTGGGCGACTCCAGAATACATGAAGTGAAAATAGAAGGCCTCGCGCGGTTGACCAAATATTTTTATAGAGTAAAAACGGGAACAGCCGTTTCGGAAATATACAGGTTTAAAACCCCGCCATTTGCTACAGACCACGAAGCTTTTCGTATCATAGCCATGAGCGATATGCAACGAGATGGGGCTTTCCCCAATAAATTCCAGGAAATTGTTCAAGAAGGTATCATCGATTATTTGGCTACTGAATTTGGAGGAGATATAATTGATAACCTCGCCCTGGTAATGATTCCGGGAGATTTAGTGCAAGATGGCAATAATTATACTTCCTGGGAAGAAACATTCTTTACTCCGGCGCAGAATCTATTCAGTCAGGTACCTGTTTATCCAGTTCCTGGAAATCATGAAAACAATGCGATTTATTTTTTCCAGTACTTTAAAATGCCCGAAAATGGCACGCCTGGATTTGAAGAGCATTGGTGGCATAAAGACTATGGAAATGTGAGAATAATAGGATTGGATTCCAATAGTCCATTTAGTAACCAGGAGCAATTGGATTGGTTGGATACGGTGTTAGATGCAGCCTGTGAGTCCGATTCGACAGACTTCGTTTTTGCCCAGTTGCACCATCCCCACAAGTCGGAACTATGGACACCTGGAGA
Source organism: Cytophagales bacterium (assembly GCA_038259985.1). Taxonomy (GTDB): domain Bacteria; phylum Bacteroidota; class Bacteroidia; order Cytophagales; family Cyclobacteriaceae; genus Catalinimonas. Next base: position 3,446 of record JBBSOG010000259.1, on the reverse strand, counting down.
GTCTGATTATACAGGAGAAGTGATTGATAGATTGGAGCAGTTTACTACCGCTTGTGGTAAACCCAGTATCCATTTTTTTGGGCATACACATGGCTACTCACGAGGAAATTCAAGAGACCATAAACATCTTTGGATCAATGTAGCTACAGCAGGAGGAGCCATTGACAATTGGGGCGAATTTCCAAATTTCGACTATGATGAATTTTCGGTTTCACAAGATGAATACGGTTTTGTCTCAGTAGAAATAACCGACGATGACGATCCGAAAATAAAGATAAAAAGAATAAGCAGAGGCGATCAGGATGTCGTAAAAGACAATGAAATAACAGACAGTATTACCATCAGATTAAATCCGTCTGTTGTAAATATTCCGATCCCTTCTTTTCCTGTCAATGAAGAAGTTATACCCGAATGCGTCACCCTAAAAGCAAGTAATTTTTCCTCTCCCAATTCTTCGGCTCTTCATGGACAAAGCCATTGGCAGGTGTCTACCGAACAAAATGATTTTTCGGTGCCTGTAGCCGAAAGTTGGAAAAATTTTGAGAATTGGTATTTTGAGGAAGATACGCAAGCTGGTGATGATTTGACGGATGAGGGCATTTTGGGTCTGGATGAAAATTCGGCGTATTGGTGGCGAGTCAGATACCGCGACAGAGAACTCAATTGGAGCGACTGGACCACCCCGGTTTCTTTTACCACAGGAGCATCAATGGCGTTGCCCAATCTGATCATCAATCCAGGAGCCGAAGATAGTCTGGCCAGCTGGACCCCTATAGAAGGAGTAGTGGAGGCATTGACCGATGGCGTTTGTGATGGCATATCGCCACATGCCGGCAATAGATATTTCGTGGTGGGTGGCCTTTGCGAGCATAGTGCCGTTGCCCGATGCATTCAAAATGTAGATGTTTCTTCTTATGCGGACTCTATTGATATGGGAAACTTCTCTGCTAATTTCGGAGGCTTTTTATCCAATTTTAATGGCAGTGATTTGCCTGAAATGAGGTTGCTATTTTTGGATCAGGATAGTTTCGAGCTAGGCACAAGCAACACCTTGTCCACACTAAACCCTTCGTGGGCAATGTTGAGCGAATGGACGAATATCCCTGCACAAACGAGAACGATACAGGTAGAACTGAAAGGAACCCGGAATGCCGGCACAGATAATGACTCTTATTTTGATGATCTGTTTTTAAGAGTCGGGTCGAGTGATATAGACTGTAGCGGAGTTTCTTCCGTATTTAATCAGCCTATGCCAAGAGCGGCCAACTTAGATGTGTTCCCCAACCCCGTCAGCTCAACAGCCTACATATTACTGCCCAATGCCAATAACCCCGACATCAGGCTATTCCTGGTCGATGCAAAAGGCGCAAAAGTAAATTGTCTTATAAAGTATGAGTCGGATAGAATAAGTATCAAAAAAGGAAACTTAATAAAAGGAACGTATTTCTTTTTTGTCCGCGACAAAGGCATTATTGTCGGGACAGGGAAAATTGTGATTGTTTGAAAACCTTCCCTACATTGACAACTGAAAGGTTGACTCTCCGACAATTATCCGACAGCGATGTTCAGGAAATATTTCGCCTTCGTTCTGACACTTTAATAAACAAGTATCTTGACAGACAGCCAAGTAAAACATTGGAAGACGCATCGGGATTTATTGAGAAGATAAAAAATAATAGCCTTTCTTATTGGGCAATTGCACAAAAAGGAAACGAAAAACTGGTAGGGACAATTTGTCTTTTTGATATTTCAGAAGAGCTAAATAAATGCGAAATTGGATATGAACTTTTAACCGAGTATCAAGGAAAAGGAATTATGAGAGAGGCAGCAAAAAAAATACTTGAATATTCAATTCAAACACTTGGACTAAAAACAATTGATGCTTACACCCATAAGGATAACCAAAGTTCAACCAATCTTCTTAAAGAATTAAAATTTAAGAGTACGGATAGCGTTGATGAAACAAATTCAAATTTGATTTTATTCCGACTGACCATACTTAATAAAAATGAATAAGCGACAGCGGATTAATAAGTGTCGGGTTTAATAGGCAAAATTACCACACCACTAGACATTTTGAATAAGAAGCGCAAAGAGACTTATCTTAAAGGCGACTAAAGCAAACAAGATATGTCGACCTTCACGCTTCTTGAGCAAGATACGATAAAGGGAATGGAACTTCCCAGGAATACTCTCAAAAACACATTGATCGTCAGCCAATCGATCCTACACGCCGGTTCGGTCAACCTGAATAAGGTAAAAAACAGCGTACCCCACGTACGAGGTTCGGGCAGCACTGGAGCCCATGCCGATTACAAATTATTGACCCGCTTCTTTGACCAGGGTAAGGTGGTAAGTGAGCAGGATCGCCAGCAATATGAGGAATTGATGCAGGGCTTGCGAACCTTGTGCTGGCTGGTACTCTTCCAGGGGCGAAAGGGGCGTGGGTCCAGTAAATTAAAATACCTTTTACTGGATGGTACCAAATGGGATTGTGGCGAGCAAACCATCCACTTGATGACCTTGTGTGTGCTGGTGGACGGGGTGGCCATTCCAATTTGGTGGGAGGATTTGGCCAAGGCCGGTCACTCCTCGCAGGAAGAGCGCATGGACATGTTTAACGAGATGTTAAACAAGTATAACTTAACGGGCATGACCCTGTTGGCGGACCGAGAATATATTGGCCGTAAGTGGTTCAAATACCTGTCCGACAAGGGTTTGCATTTTGTTGTCCGGGTGAAGGAGGGAATTTACCACGACGAAATCAACGCCGATGGCGGCCGTACCTGGCAACAACTCAAATCCATTGCGAGTCGCAAGACAAAAGGCAAGAAGGTCTCCAAGAAGATCAAGGTGGAGGGACTTGACTTACACTATATCGTGTTGAAAAATCCGCGCCCGCAGGCGGATGATGAACTCGTTTTTCTGTTGACGAATCTGAACAGTCCCACCCAAGCTTGCAGGCTGTACGAACATCGATGGCAAATCGAAGTGTGCTTCAAGCATTTGAAAAGTAACGGGGTGGATTTGGAGGCCATGAACGTGCAAGGCAAAGAGAAACGCCACCTGATGATGGCCATCGCCGTTTTCGTTTACATCTTAGCTATCCGAGAAGGTCTCAAAAAGGAAGGTCGACACGGCATTCGTTGGGTACTGGATAAAAGGTCGGGCTTTGAATACCGCGCCAAGTCGGTTTTCCTCAAAGGGATGGATATCGTCAGGCGTCTGGTACTGGATTTGAAACAATTTATTCGATATTTAAGGAAAATCACGAAAGGGCAATTAGACTCGATTTTCTAAAATGTCTAGTGCCTCTCGGTTGAAATAAATGGGATATTCATTTGTCTATCTACTTTGAATTGGTTTTTCTTTTGTAAAACCTGCGAATTTCCAGTTCAGGGGCTTGCTCAATGCAATATTATAGTAGTCAATAAAATCAAGTATTT
>JBBSOG010000258.1:0-8596 GCA_038259985.1 Cytophagales bacterium | reverse complement strand
GGCGGCTTTACGCATTTTTTGAATAAACATGCTGAAAATCCGGAAACAAAATTTCTCCAAAACGCGGTGAAGATCATCCATGAAGAAATTAACAACGATGCTTTTGGCTCGAGACAATTGGCCTACAAGCTTCATTTAAGCAAATCGCAACTTTACCGGAAGCTCAAAGCTATTACCAGTAAATCTACCGCCATATTCATCCGCTCCGTCCGCCTCCAAAAGGCCAAAGAACTGATCCTGACTACTGACAAAACCATTTCCGAAGTGGCTTATGAGGTAGGTTTTAGTGATCCTTCCTGGTTTAGCCGGGCCTTTAAGGAAGAATTTGGTTTTGCCCCTAGCGAAAAGATCAAATGATTGGTTTTCAGTAGTTTACGCTATATTTTCCTTTCTTTTTGCAATAATAGCATAAGCCTTTTTTGTCAATTTCCAACTACTCCTATGTATTGAAATAATACTGAAAGACATTCCTGTGGGATAATGATAACCTTGTGGTAGAGACCACTGAAAATTAACAGTTGCATTACTCTAAAATCAAGAAAATATGATGTCCGGTCTTTCAACAATGCTGGCCTTCATTGACCTCATCTGGCTGGTATTATGAAAATACCAACATTAAACAACTACCCAATGAAACAGCTCATATTATTTATACTTGCCAGTGTATTTTGGGTGAATTCTGCTTTCTCTCAACCCATTATCAAAGTCTGGGGCAGTGATGATTCACTGGCCATACGCGAACAGCTTGTTCAGTATTTAACTTATCTGGAAGTCCGTGAGAAGGCACATATTTTTGTAATTTTTTCTAAGGCCATGCCCGGGAAGATGAAAGGATTGACCTTTTGCCTGGATTCTGCAGTGAATAATGGCCAGGTTATTAAAGTATGGATAGATGCGCAGCTGAGTGAAAAACAGCAAAGATTGGTGCTAGCCCACGAGATGATTCATGTTAAGCAATATGTGAAAGGAGAGCTAAAAGTAATTGACCATAAAAGTGCAATATGGAAAGGCCGTTTCCTGCGCCATCAATACACAGGTAGCAGACAAAGAATATCTCCATGGGAAAGAGAGGCTTACCAAACGGATAACTTGTTAGCCATGCAATATGAAGAACAGCTTAAAAGACCAATCGAGTTTGAAAAACCACTGATAGCTTCCAAAGCTAACCCGTAAAGTGATTGCTCAGCGACATACTTTAAAGCCTTTAAAATAAAATTTAAAGAATGGCGACATTCGTGTTAGCTGCTTTCCTTTAGTTATTATTAATTTTGTATATTATACAACTTCTAATAACCTAAATAACGACCTATGCCACTTTATATGGATTTCCACCAGTTTGAGACAATCTCGGTAGAGGCTGTAAAAGAGGCACACATAGCCGACAAAACCGTGCAGAAACAATACGGTGTTCGCTATCTTCAGTTTTGGGTTAACGAAGCCGCCGGGACAGTATTCTGCCTGGTAGAAGGCCCTGATCCTGAGGCATGTGAAGCCTGTCATCAGGAAGCCCACGGCAGCCTGGCCTGTAATCTTCAGGAGGTAGAACCGGGCTTCTTTAAATTGTTCATGGGCGACGGCCAGCCGATATACCATGGCGTTACCATGACGAAAAATGGTGAGGTAGATCCCGCCGACCGCACGCTTCTGGTGGCTGACATCCGGGGTATTACCACGCTTAAAAATGCTAAGGACTATAAGAAGCTGTATGTTCCTGTCAAACCTAAAAACCTGGTAGTGGATACCCTTGCTGCTTTCAACGGGCGGTTTATTGAACATGCTACCGACGACAGCCTGATTGGAGTCTTTGATTCTCCTATCAATGCCATCCGCTGCGCCCAAAGTATTCAGGCTGATCTGCTAAAAATGGCGAAGAAACATGGCAAAATGAGTGAGTGGGACTTCGTTTTCCGGCTGGCTCTCAACCACGGGCAGCCCCTGACCAAAAATGAAGGGTTTTTCGAAGTAACGACCAAGCAGACAAAAAGGCTATGCATGGTGGCCGGGCCTAATCAGATTGTCCTCTCGGCCAGCCTTCAGGAATTATACACCATGGAAACTGCGGCTTCAGAAGCCTCCTTACCAGCGTCTTCCGTCAAAATACTAACACAAGCAGAGGAAAAATTTCTTCAAGCTCTCTTTGAACTGACGGAGCAAAATCTCCAAACCGCTTCCTTCAATGTCAACAACCTGTGTGAGTTGATTGGTGTTAGCCGGCCTCAACTGTATCGCAAGACAACTTCCCTGACCGGAAAATCTCCTAATGATTTTATCAGGCACATCCGCATGCAGAAAGCCTGGAAACTTTTGCAGACTAAAATGGGAAATATATCCGAAGTAGCCCTAGAAGTAGGTTATTCCAATCCATCCTACTTTAGCAAAGTATTCTTTGACAGTTTTGGGCATACGCCGTCTTCACTGACTTCCTCGTGAGGCAACGAATCAAATATGCTAGTCTTTGAATCAACTGGGGTAGAGAAAGTAGCCTGATCTGTCTTACTTTGATAAAAAAAAAGACTATGAGTACACAGACAAACCTTGATCTAACTGACTTTAAGTCAAGCATCAGTGCTGAAGTGATTCTTCCTGATGATGCTTCTTACGATGAAGCCCGGAAGCTCTACAATGCGATGATTGATAAAAAACCGGCCCTGATCGTTAAATGTACTAACCAACAGGATATTGTTGCAGCCATCCGTTTCGCGAAGAAGAATGCACTGGAAATATCTGTTCGCAGCGGTGGGCACAACGGAGCCGGTCTGGGATTATGTAATGACGGTCTGGCTATTGATCTTTCTCCTATGAAGAAGATCACCGTAGACCCAGAAAAGAAAATTGCCCGTATCGAAGCCGGTTGTACGTTAGGAGAAATTGATCAAAAACTGCATGAATACGGCTTAGCCTTACCCAGCGGCATCATCTCTACAACGGGTATCGGCGGCATCACCTTAGGCGGAGGACTGGGCTACTTGACCCGCAAGTGCGGCCTGACCATTGATAATTTACTGGAAGCAGAAGTCGTGCTGGCGAATGGGTCTACCGTTACAGCCAATAAGAACGAACACCCGGATCTGTTCTGGGCACTGCGGGGCGGGGGCGGTAATTTTGGAGTGGTTACCAGTTTCGTTTTTCAGTTGCACGAAATCAGCGAAGTATACGCCGGGCCTATGTTCTGGCCGTTGGAGCAGGCGAAGGAAGCCATGCAGTTTTACCGGGAGATCATGGCAAAGGCTGATAACGACCTCTATGGCTTCTTTGCCTTTCTGATCGTGCCGCCTGGTGACCCCTTTCCGGCGCATCTGCATAATCAGAACGTCTGTGGAGTAGTTTGGAACTATACAGGGCCTGAGGAAAAAAGAGAAGACGTCTTTGCCCCTATCCGGGCATTTGGTCCGCCTATTCTGGATTTTGTAGGCCCTATTCCGGTTCCTGCCCTGCAATCCATGTTTGATGCGCTCTACCCTTCGGGGTTGCAGTGGTACTGGAAATCTGATTTCTTCAAAGAACTCACCGATGAGGCGATGGATGTGTTCATCCGGCAGGGTTCAGAAATGCCTTCTTACTTATCCACCATGCACTTGTACCCGATTGACGGCAAAGCCCACGAGGTAGCCCCTGATGCTACCGCCTGGGAACACCGCGAGGCCAGGTGGGCCGAAGTGATCGTGGGCGTAGACCCTGACCCTGCCCGGAAAGATATTGTTACTGATTGGTGCAAATCCTACTACAATGCTACACATCCTTTTGCTTCCGGGGGCACTTACGTCAATTTTATGATGGAGGAAGATAAGGGAAGAATGGAGAGCACGTTTGGCAACAACTTCGAGCGGCTGACCGAGATCAAAACAAAGTATGACCCGACCAATCTTTTTCATATTAACCAGAATATCAAACCCCAAGAAGCATGAAAATTAATAAAAAAGACCTCCCGGTGGTCATGGAAGCCCCGGATACGATCATGCGCAACCTTCCGGGCTACGGGGAATGACGGTGGCTTTCAACGAAATTCCGGCGGGCACTGATTTCACGCCCTTGTTGCAGGGATTAGCGAATGACAGTTGCCACTGCCCCCACTGGGGATACATCGTAGAGGGGGCCCTGCGGGTAGTCTACGATGACGGCAAAGAAGAAGTGTTGAACACAGGTGATGTTTATTATTTGCCTCCCGGTCACACAGCCATTGTAGAAGAAAACCTGAAAATGATTGAGTTCAGCGCCACCAAAGAGTTCGGGGAAGTGATGGGCCATATTGGGAAGAAGATGGCGGAGATGGGGTAAGTGAGCCCTATGTGCGAACAAATTAATTATGTCGTAAACGGATTACAGACCGGGCTGTCTTCAGCATCTTTCTGCGTATATCACGAATTGGATGCGGTGACTTAGGAACCGGTGGTGATTTTGTGGGGCACTCCACTCAGGGTTCTCAGCGAGTAACCCCGCTAAGACCTTAATGGCTTATTCCTGATTTCTCAAAAAAAAATTCAGATGGCTTTACAACATACTTTAAAGCCTTTAGAAAAAACTTTAAAGAAATGGCGACATCCCTGTTAACTGCTTGCCTTTCATCACGACTATGTTTGCATAGATCTTTGAAGATCAAATTTCACTAAACCAATGAAAATGAATACAGTGAGTAGAGAAAAGGATCGAGGCGATTTTGAATCACTGTAAATAAAATTGACAGCAGTACTCATGAAAGATCCTTTAAAAAAGGCTTTACAGTTATTTTGGTTAAACTGCTTGTTGCTCTTGGTGATCATATTATTTGGGACATCAGCCTATGTGATACAGCGCAATCCCGCGCTACTAAAATTTAAAGGGGAAACTGAAAAGAATACCTGGAGGCCAAAATTTATGGAAACAGATGTACCTGGTGGAAAACGGGGGGAACGTATTAAATATGGCTACGAATTGGTCACCAAGACATCGAGACTTATAGGGCCCTCAGCCAACGATATCAACATGCGGTACGCAGGCAATAACCTCTCGTGCAACAATTGTCACTTAAATGGCGGGCGAAAAATCGGCTCCGGTTCTTTTGTTGGCGTTACAAACCGGTTCCCGCAGTTTCGGGGCCGCGAAAATAAGTTGGGAACTATGGAAGAACGCATAAACGGTTGCATGGAGCGCAGCATGAATGGACAGGCATTGCCGGAAAATAGCCGGGAGATGCGCGCCATCATTGAGTATATGACATGGCTCAGTGAAGGCGTGCCGGAAGATATGCAAGCGCTATACCAGGGATATGTAAAAATCAATATCCCCCATGAGCGGGCAGATACGCTAAAAGGACACATGCTGTACGAAGTGAAGTGTCAAATTTGTCATCAAGAAAATGGCGAGGGAACACCCAGTCCCGAAAGTGAGGGCTATCTGTACCCGCCTATTGGAGGGCAGGATTCCTTCAATGACGGTGCGGGCATGAACCGCGTGATTACTGCTGCCCAATTTATTAAGGGCAATATGCCATTCGGGGCCACTTATGATACCCCATTGGTAACCGACGAGGAGGCCTATCATATTGCCGCTTACATCAACACCTTTGACCGGCCTTCAAAACCCAACAAAGAAGCTGACTTTCCGGATAAAAAATTGAAACCGGTATCCACGCCTTATGGTCCTTGGGCTGACAATTTTTCGCCGGAGCAGCATAAATTCGGTCCATTTCAGCCCATCATGGACTATTATGAAGAAAAGTATGACCTCAAGAAAACGAAATAACACAACTTAATTTTAAACTAAATCCTTTTAACCATGACTAAAGTTAAAGACAATTCAAGACGCAAATTTATTGGCACGATGGCGGCAGGGGCCACAGCGGGCCTAACGTCTCTTTCGTACACCGCGCAAGCGCTCTCTCCGGAACTTTTCCAACCGGGTAAAATGCTTGCAGGTGATGATGTAGACGCGCTGCTAAAAACAGTGGGCAAAATGGAACACCCTGTGGCTTATGATATTTCTCAGGCCATCCCCTGGGGCATCACTTGGTCTAATGTGTATTATATGACGAATGAAGCAACAGGCACTTCGCCCAAAAATTTAGGGCTTGTAAACGTATTGCGGCATCACGGTATCGTATTTTCATTCAAAGACGAACTGATCAAGAAATACAATCTGGGTGAAGTATTTGGCTTAAACGATCCTAAAACCGACAAACCATCCTTAAGAAATCCAATGGGTGCTCCTGAAAGTGGAGACTTGCCGCTTCCCGAACTGGTGGGTATTAAAGGTTTGCAGGAAAAAGGCGCTAAATTTTGCGTGTGTGGCATGGCTTACAAGGTCTATAGCGGTGCGATCGCCAAGAACATGGGACTTAATGCCGAGGATGTATACAACGATTTCGTAGCGGCCAAACTTCCTGGTATTGAGCTGGCCCCATCAGGCGTATGGGTGTTGGGCCGATTGGCCGAAAACAGAATTGCTTACATAGATGCCTCCGTAGGGTAATGGTCACTGCTATGAAAAAGCTATCTATAAGCCTGATGCTGGCATTCATTGCCTCGGCAGTGTTTGCCCAGAGCGAAAAGATGCAGGCCGTATTTGAAGTAACCAGTTCAGAAATCAGCGTGCAGGAATCAGCGATAAGACATGTGAAACTTATGGCTGAAGCCTACCCTGATGCTGAGTTTGAAATGGTGATTTACGGGGGCGCCTTACCCATGATGCTAAAAAACAAATCATCGGCCGAAGGAGATATTGAAGCCCTGGCAAAGGCGGAAAATGTGTCACTGAAGGTCTGTGCTATTACGCTAAAGAGGCATGAATTCACGGAGCAAGACCTTATCAGTGGTGTACAATCAGTACCCAATGGTATTGTTGAGGTTATTGATAAGCAAAAAAAAGGTTGGGGATATATCAAAGAAGCACATTGAGCGGTATATATGAAACCTTTTGCATTGGAGGATAAGGCAGGTGCGAAAATAACATTCGTACCTGTTTCTGAAGAATGTTGGGAAAAGTAAGGAAATCATTATTACCAGCAGTGTATCACAGTGCTTTATTGTAATCATGGAAATATTAGGATACCTATCCATATTTATGGTGGGACTCGTATTGGGGACATTGGGAGGCGGAGGATCAATATTTTCGGTACCCATTCTTGTATACCTTTTTTCCCTGGATATACCCACAGCATCGGCCTATTCGCTATTTATTGTGGGCATCACCAGCCTGACAGGTAGCGTCCTGAAATATCACACGAAGATGGTGAACCTGAGAATCTGCTGTACTTTCGGAATCCCTTCGGTTATTGCCATTTTTTCTACCCGAAATTGGATCATTCCAGCGATACCTGACTTGGTATTGCAGATAGGAAGTTTTCAATTTACTAAACGAGGATTGATCCTGGGGCTGTTTGCCATATTGATGATCTTGGCTTCTATTTCCCTCATTACCAAGAGAGATCATCGCAAAATAGTAGAAGGACAATCTGCTAACGTATACCTCATCCTGCTTGGGGCCATTATTGGTCTGCTCACAGGCATGGTAGGTGCTGGTGGGGGATTTCTCATAATACCTGTCTTGGTTTATTTGACAGATCTGCGTTTTAAAGAAGCTGTGGGCACTACTTTGGCAATTATCACGCTTAACTCGCTGATAGGGTTTCTTGGTGATGTCATTAACTATTCTATCAACTGGGCTTTTCTGGTGATGATGGCCAGTTTGGCTGTTCTTGGCATTGTGGCAGCAGGCAAAATAACTAAAAGGTTTTCAAATAACGCATTGCGAACCGCTCTTGGGTGTATTGTTTTGTGCATGGGTATTTTTATCCTGATCAAAGAAGTATTGCTTTGAAATAAACACCCCATTTAAAAAAGAGGCTTCTAACGGCCCTGTATGCCACGGTGCCACCATGGAATGGCCACCATGGAATGGCCACCATGGAATGGCCACCTAGACAATCCAGGGTTTAGAGATAAAAGCATTTATATAGCTACTGGGTTACCATTGCCAAAAAAAATCACTAAGGTTTAAACTACTCAGTATTTTTTTTGTAGTTTATTCTGATTATTAAGTAGCTATTTATGACAAGCCCTGCTGACACTGCACATGAACCTCAGAAAAGCTCTTCGCATGAAAGCCTTTCCGGGAAAGTGCGAGCAGAGATTGAAGTTAATCTTAACAATGAGCAGTTCAGTGTAGAGTACTTGGCCGAGCGGATGAACATGTGCCGTTCCCATCTTCATCGTAAGCTGAAAAAAGCTACCGGGCAGTCACCTAATCAATTCATCCGGGAGTATCGCTTGCAACGGGCAATGGAACTGCTTAAGCAAGAAGATAAATCTATTTCAGAAATTGCCTATGCTGTAGGCTTCGGAAGCCCCAGCTACTTTACGACTTGCTTTACCGAATTCTACGGCTATCCTCCCAGTGAAGCCAACAATAGATTAGCGGAAATTCCCCATACTGCAAAGCCCGATGAAAGGGAAAGTCGCCACCCTGTCAGAAAGATGGATGGGTTCACCATGGGAAGCTTAGCGATGATTGGGACACTTATGGCTATTATCTGGTACCAAAACTGGGTAATGCTCTCTCCTATCCGGGAGACACGCAATACAACTGTAGATAGATCAATCGCCGTTTTGCCTTTCAAGAATTT
>JBBSOG010000257.1:0-8644 GCA_038259985.1 Cytophagales bacterium | reverse complement strand
GTTCTTCTGATGACCAATAATCCTGACAAGTTGGAGAGCCTCAAAAAGTCAGGCGTAGAAGTGCTGGGCAGGGTCCCCATTGAAATTGAGCCTCACCAGGAAAACTTGGATTACCTGCAAACCAAACAAAACCTCATGGGCCACTTGTTAGATATTAGTAAGTAGATTGGTTAAAGGTTAGAAGTTGAAAGTTGCCAGTTGAAATTGCTTTTAACCTTTAACCATAAACTTTTAACATAATTGCATGGAAATAGAAGACTATTGGTCGGGGCTGCTGCTGCTTTCGGAGAAAATTAAAAACTCGGAAGAACCCGTTGAGTATTGCTTTTTACAACTGGGTAATGACATGGAAGTGCGAATCAACCATCTTCCCATACCTGACAAAAGTAGCTTGCTCCTTATGGTTGTTACTCAACCCGGTTTGGATATCACCCATGAAAAAGCCAATATTTTCAGCTTAGATAATTTCAAGCTAACTTTAGTGCAAGACATGGGGCTTTCTGCCGAAGCAAAAGATTTTTTGGTTGCTTATTTACCTTACTGTTTTTTATCACTCTACGCCAAGCAATTAGTCAGAACAATCGCTATCACGCATTTTGCCCAGACCTTAGACGGGCGCATTGCCACCCAAAGTGGGGATTCTAAGTGGATAGGAAATTCCGAGAACCTTGTCCATGCGCACCGGATGCGTGCGCTTTGCGATAGCATCCTGATTGGTGCCAATACGCTGAACGCTGACCAGCCCGCCCTGACCGTAAGATTGGTGACCGGTAAAAATCCTCAGAGAATCGTTATTTGCTCCTCTGATGCTGACTTCAGTAGTTTGCAAGCGCATAGTGAAGATGATGTGATTATCGTGGGTACTTGTGGTGATCCAAAAATTCCTCAATCAGCTTATTTTCCTTTTGAACCCAACGCCAATGGCAGGATAGATTGTCATGAATTACTTCGCTTCCTTTTTCAACGAGGGATTTATTCGGTGTATATAGAAGGCGGGTCAACGACTACTTCCGGGTTCATGGCAGAAAAAGCGACGGACATTGTGCAACTCCATTTTTCTCCGATGATTTTTGGTTCGGGCGTGAGCAGTTTCAACCTGCCGGAAATCAAGCAGGTACAGGAAGCCGTGCATTTTGACCGCTTCTTTTTTCTTCCCATGGGGGACAGTTATATGTTTGTAGGAATATTGAATGCCGCTGATCATGCGTAAAGCCCGCGCGCTATGGCACATCTCTGCCCAAGAATCAGTAATTGCTGAGGCAAAAGATGTTGCAGGAACGGACTGTGTGGTCAAGTCAGGATATAGCCTGGTTAGTACGGGTACCGAACGACTGATTGCCCAAGGAAAGGTGCCGCTCTCTATGCAAAACCAAATGGGCGTACCCTATATGGAAGGCAGCTTTTCTTTACCCATCAAATATGGCTATTCCCTGGTAGGAGAGGTGATAGAAGGGCCAACTGACTTATTAGGCAAACAGGTACATCTGCTTCATCCCCATCAGGACATTTGTCGGGTAAAAGTCAATGAGCTAACCGTTATTCCCTCTGAAATACCTGCCCGGCGTGCTACTTTAGCCAGCAATATGGAAACTGCCCTCAACGCGGTTTGGGATTCGGGGGTAAGTATAGGCGATCGGGTATTGCTGGTAGGCTTCGGGATTATCGGTTCGCTGACTGCCCGTCTGCTACAAGCCATACCGGGCGTTGAACTTGCCATTTATGACACCCATCCAGGACGTAGCGCACTGGCAAAAAGCATGGGTTTCACGCTGGTAGAAAGTTTCCAGGCGTATGACATGGCTTTTCATTGTAGCGGAAGTGGTGGGGGACTCCAAACCTGCATTGACCAGGTAGGTAAAGAAGGGAAAGTGATAGAACTAAGCTGGTATGGTGAGCAGGCGGTAAATATTCATCTGGGCAGTAGTTTTCATTACCAGCGGAAGCAGATCATCAGCTCTCAGGTATCTCAAATCCCGGCCAAAAAGCAAGCACGCTGGGATTATCAGCGCCGGAAGCAAGTGGTGATGGAACTGTTGAAAAATACGCTTTTTGATCAACACATCGGAGCTAGTATTCCCTTTGACCAGACGCCTGATTTGTTTGATAAAATAAGAAAAGGCGAACTTAGCGAATTGAGCTGGCTCATTGAGTATTCCTAATGATAACGCGAGGTTTCCTGCGGAAGACCTCACTAAGACACAAAGAATTGTAACTCTTTGCTACCTAAAAGAAAACCAGAATAATTTATATTTTCTATCTTAAGCCAATAATAAATGTGAACCTTGAACTCGTGAAATGTATAAAAAACATCTTTGCAAACGGCAAAAAAGTTCCCTTCTGGATGACATGTCTTAGCTTGAACTCTTGAACTCTGAACTCTTAAACCCTGAACTCTTAAACCCCCAAACTCTAACAATCCATGTACACTGTTACCATTCGCGACCATATGATGATTGCCCATTCCCTACAAAGTAAAGCCTTTGGCCCGGCCCAAAACCTCCACGGCGCTACTTATGTAGTGGATGCGGAATTCAAATCAGAACAACTGGACGAGAACAACATCGTCATAGATATTGACTTTGCCACCAAGAAATTACAACAAGCCTTAACGCCACTCAAGTATAAGAATTTAGATGACTTGATGCAGTTTCATGGCAAACTGACCACCACTGAATTTCTGGCCAAATACATTCACGAAGAGATCAGCCGGGAGATCAAAAGCACTTTTCAGGGCTGGCTGAAAGTTACGTTGGGCGAATCTCATGTGGCCTGGGCCGCCTACGAAGGTGAAGTCGCTTAATCCGCCATTTGATGGACGCTTATTCACTTTTGTCCTCAAGCATTCACTTTGTCTTACCGGATGACCGGCACCTGCCTTCGGGGGGGAATATTTATAATGCGCATTTGATAGCTGCGCTGAAAAGTCTCGGGCAAGTGGTGGAAATTATTGATTTTGCTACCTATCGTGAGGCTATTTTGCTGGATAAAGCCGGAATCTACGGCGTGGATAGTCTTTTTGTAGAAGATATGAAGGCGTTGAGTAACATTCGTGCTGAGAAAGCCTTTTCATTTTTTTTGCTCCACCATCTCCCGAGCTTATATCCCCCAGCAGGAGTAAGCGCCGATCAACTCTTTGAAATGCATGAAAAGAAAGTACTTGATTTCTTTCAGGCATTCCTGCTCAGTAGCGATTACTCCCAAGAATATTTACAAAGTCGGGGAATTGGCGCGCCTATGGTCGTGGTAGAACCGGCAAATACACCTACTGTATCCGAATTTCCTGTTTTGCCTGACTCGCCCTTAAAAGGTTTGATGGTAGCTAATGTGGTAGCACGTAAAGGTATTTTGCCTTTTTTGGAAGCCCTCGCCAGCCGGACAAAGGCGCAAGATGATTTTGTGCTCAATATTATCGGACGTCAAGACATGGAGCCTGCTTATGCTGACGCATGTCGGCAGTACGTGGAAGCGGAGGTATTGAAAGGCAAGGTGCATTTTAAGGGATCATTAAGCCATCAAGAAACCCTTCAGCAGTACGCGAAGCATCATGTCTTTCTTTCGGCAGCCTATATGGAAACTTTCGGTATGGCGATACAGGAGGCCAAAGCCCGGGGCCTGCCACTTTTGCTGTGCGGAGGTGGGTATACAAAGAAACATTTGACTTCCGGAGCAGGAATGCTGTGTATAAATATTTCCGATTTAGCCGGGAATTTCTTAAAATTAGGTAGAAATCATTCTCAATTAAGTGAATTATATCAATCCGCTAGGATTGGCACAACACATGAAGCATATACCTGGAAACAGGCGGCTGCTCATTTTTTAAATTTTTTAGGGATTTTTTTAAAGTGAACGCTATGCACATTAACTATGATGATCCTATACTTTGGTTAGCACATCGCTATGCCTGCGATGCGGAGGCCAGAAACACCAATGTAGAAAAAAAACTTCTTGCGTTTTTTGCCGGGAAAAAATCACTATCCATCTTAGATGCTGGATGTGGAACTGGTGCTAACTTTCAATATTATTTTGAAAAGTTTCCCAAGCGTCAGGAATGGACTTTAGTGGACTGCGAAAATCATCACTTGGAATCCTGCCGGGAAATACTGACAGATTTTGCCCAAAAGAACAATTATCAACTTGAGCAAAATGAGGATTCACTGAGTATAAAATCAGGTAAAAAGAAAGCTACTGTCAGATTTGTGCATGGCATACTGGATGAAGTAGAGAAACATGCCGATCTGAAAAAAACGGATTTGATCACCGCCAATGCGCTCTTTGACCTATTGAGCTACGACCAGTTTGATACTTTTGCCTGTAAACTTTCCGCGTACAACGTCTGCCTGATGGCCACCCTGAATTATTATGAGACTTCTTTCTTACCTTTTTCCGAAGAAGATGGCCGCTTCGTGCGTTACTTCCATACTCACATGACCCGTCCTCAACAGTTTGGCGCAGCTATGGGGCCGAATTGCACCGAAGAGATGTTGGACCTCCTGGCTGAACATCAGATGGTGGTAGAGCAGGAGGGAAGCCAGTGGCACTTGAAAAGGTATGATGCCACTATGCAACATTATCTGCTACACTTTTTTGAACATGCCGTGCGGGATTTAAGCTTGAGCGACTGCGAAATCAATGACCTGGAAGCCTGGCTGGGAAACAAAAAGCAAATGTGTCAGGAACGCCAATTGGAGATCATTGTAGATCACAGTGATATTTTTGCCTATCCTTGATTGATTTTTCTGCTGTTTATCCCTGCCGCTTATTTTGCAGCATTAAGAAAATATCTTTCACAAAGGAGTAAGCCAGCATGGCGGTAGCGAAGAGCATACCGGCGATATAGACTGGCTGAGGAAGCACGAAACACGCCATGATAGTTCCCATAAACCACATCCCTACAAACCTTCGGCGGAATGACTTGTCCAGAACAATATGCTCTATACGAAAAAGATATAAAATCAGCACAAAAATGTAACGCATCAGTCCGGGAATGATCACCCAAGCACCGGCAAGCCCTTGTTCCATAAGGATGATACAAAAAGCCAGTACAAAAAAAGCGTCAGTTTCTTTATCAAAGAAATCACCGAATTCGGAAACCGTATGGTACTTACGCGCAAAATAACCATCCAGTCCATCGGCGATCAAAATCAATATGCCCAATACAAAAAACGCTAGGAGAGGAAGGTAAGCTTGAAATATCAACAAAGCCAAAATGCCGATGACCCGGGCGGTGGTGATACAGTTGGCAAGACCTCCCATAATGCCCAACGGTTTCCACAAAGGCCGACCGCTGTAGACAAAACTTATAAAAAGCAATGCGAACATGAGTGTCAGCAAAGCGGTGGATTTTCCATAAAGAAACATACCCACAAAAAGGCTGGCCGCCAGTGCAAAGTAATGCGGCCAACGGCTGAAGAAATGATGGGCTAGGATAGGTGTAGTAGTATTTGCTTGCATTATGCCAATGGTAAATAAAGCTAACTAATGAAGCAAAAAAATGTGTAAAGTAAAAGCCATAATTTGACGGCCGTCAACTTTGGGCTCATATGTTCACTTGCTATAATGATACCGGCATGTGAGTACTTCTACGCGCTGACCTTCCTGTTGTTTTCCGATGATACGGTAAACCAAGCGGTGTTCCACATTTATTCTTCGTGACCAATAGCCTTTCAGGTTTTGCCGTAAAGGTTCTGGTTTGCCTACTCCCTTAAATGGATCGCGCTGGATCGCTCGTAGTAATTCATGTATTCTTGCTACTATTTTTGCGTCCTCTTTTTGCCATTCCAAGTACTGTTCCCAAGCAGTTTTTGAGAATAGTATGTTCATTCGTCTTCCGTGATAAATGCGACCGTTTCTCCGCCCTCTAATTCAGCCATAGCTTGCTCCATCACCCTTTTGTTTTCTGGGGATGAAAGCAAATATTCGGTTTCTTTTATACTATTATACTCAGAAAGCGTCATCATGACAATAGCCTCTTTATTACCACTTCTAGGTACTAATAGAATATCATGATCCTCTTCCAGGGCATCAAAGTGTGCTTTCATATTCGCCCGTAAATCGCGCATCGTGGTAGTATTCATCTTGCTTCGTTTTATTAACAGATAAACAAAGATACGCAATTGTGTACACACTTTCAACAAGCTTAGCAGTCATTTTAAGAAAGCAATACTGTTTACATCAATAAATTAAAATGACTTTGCTGCAATGTATTGTTGCAACAAAGTCAATCCAGACAACGCTTGCTTATTCAGACGCATCATCATTGATACCCAGTTTTTGTTTGAGTTCTTGAAGCTTCTGTGAAGTATTTGTCTGTTCCTCTCCTATGGCTTTGTCTATTTCATCATCCAAAGACTTGGGTTCGGCAGCAATTTCGCCGTACGACTGGGCCAACGCTTCTTCCTGCTCTACTTTGTTCTTCATCCGCTCCAGCATGGCTACGGTGCTGGAACTGTCAATCTTGGCCAACTGCTTGTTCATGGTCTTAGTGGCAGAACTCACTTTCATGCGTGCTTTGAGGGTGCGCAATTCATTTTCCCACTGACTGATATTTGACCGTAGGGAATTGATATTGTGCTCCAATTTTGATATTGATTCATCATATTTTTTCTTTTCAGTCGTCAGGTTGCTCACCTGCTGCACGGATTGCTCTTTTTTATTTAATGCTTCACCCGCCAGCCGGTCAGCTTCATTCTGATCCAGCTCACCACGCTGCGCTTTCTGGAGTAATAGCACTGCCTTCTGTTCGTATTGTTGGGTATGGTCCTGATGCTGGCCAATCTCCCGCTGTGTACGGATGGTCAAAGCTTTTACCTCTGCCAAAGCGTTTAAGGCTTTGTCCATGTCAAGACGCATATCGCGAATACCCTGCTCAGTAAGCTTGATGGGGTCTTCCAGGTAATCTACTGCTGAATGTGCTTCGGCTTGTCCTACTTTCAATATTCTTCTGAAAATGTTCATGTTGATTAAAATTAATGTGAATAAATTTAAATTACTTTTCGCTTGAAATGTCAATAATTTGTTGAGTAAACTCGCTAAGCAGTAATCCCAGCGAGTTAAAGGTGGATTCTAGTTCGTTCAGGTCCAGCGTTTCCAGTACAAGCGTGTCCCGGAAAATAAGCCTCGTCCCTGAATCATCCAGTGCAAAGGCCCCGTGGATAATATCCCGGTTTTTTTGCAGTAGCACACGGTACGTTTCCAGGCTGATCTTTTTGATTTCGCATAAGTATTGCTCAATAATGAGAATAGGGTCTGCGCAACAAAGTACCATATGGCTGATACCGGTTTCTTCATGGTCAATAATCAGCACGCCGTCTTCTGTGTTTTCCTCAACTATTTCATAGTTAAGTTCGGTCAGGTAGTTTTTTACTTTGGTAAATGTAGGGTTCATTTTGTTTGTCATTTACATAGGGTTTACGTATAATTGCTAATAAAGTTAGCATAACTAATATAATTTGCAAAATAAATATGTCAACCATCGGGAAAAACATCAAGAAGATCAGGGCGGTGAAGAAAATAAGCCAAGCAGCATTCGCAGAAATGTTCAATTTGTCCCGGGGAACGGTAGGTTCTTACGAAGAAGAGCGTGCAGAACCAAAAACTGATACAATTATACAAATTGCTCAAAAATTCGGCTTATCTATAGATATTTTACTCACCAAAGAACTGACCGTCAATGAGCTATTCAAATTTGATATTTTTAAGCACGAAAAAATAGCCCAAAAAAATCATATTATACCTGATAAGGATGAGCAGGAAGGCGCCACCCCACTGGTCAAAAGTAATCAGTATATAGAATACCTGGTCAACTATCAAAACAAAGATTTTGTCAACCGCCTGCCTTTTGTCAGCTTGCCGAATACCCACGATAAGAAGTCCATGGCTTTTGAAGTTCGGGATGAGGCAATGAGTTGGTTGGAAACAGGGCTGCAAGCCGGGGACATTCTTTCTTGTTGCCTGGTGGCTGAGCCCTTTCAAAAACATCTTGAGGCCGGCAAAGTATATGTTATTGTAAGTGAAAAGGATATTTATGTCCGGCGTTTTGAGCAGCTACGGGACAAGTTACATTTTGTAGCGGACAATCCTCAAAGCAAATTGTTAGACTTTGATGAAAAGGAAATACTGGAATTGTGGAAAGTGGAAGGATATTACAGCACTTTTCTCAAACCGCCAATACTGATTGAGGAACGTATCTCCGTGCTGGAACAGAAAACGGCAGCAATAGAAGAAAGATTGAAAAAGATTTAAATTTTGTCAACAATAAGCGCACTAAGAAAGGATTTACCCGGTTTTCATTGAATTTCAATTTAGCAACCAATGGGCGATAATCAGTCTACATATAGCCAAGATGAACTCCGGCAGTTTTCTAAGGAGGAATTGATGGATATTGTCCTCAAACAAAACCAGCAGTTAGCCCTTAAGCAAGAAGAAAGACTCAGGTATACCGAGCGCCTCTACAAAAGTGTGATCAATACACAGCATGAGATGTTGTGCAGGTTTCTGCCGGATACAACCATATCATTTGTCAACCACGCCTGTGTCAGGCATTTGGGTAAACCTGTGGACCGGCTGATCGGCAAAAAATTTCTGGAACTGATTCCTTCTACTGAACACCAGGATTTTGTGAGGGAACTCCGAAAGCTAGGTAAAG
>JBBSOG010000256.1:0-8687 GCA_038259985.1 Cytophagales bacterium | reverse complement strand
CCCGGGAGTGGTCTTTTCCCTGCAATCTTCTGAAAGTGAAGAGTTTGCTACCCGTAGCGGTGAACTTATGCAAGAAATCAGCACCGGGGCAATGCTCACTGATAAGATTAGGGAAGGTTATACGGAGGGCGTGGACAAATTCAGTAAGATGGGTAGTGTCAAGATACTGGGTAAAAGTAAATCCACGATGACCAAAACACCGGCAATAGGCCATGTATTTCAAACTGATGCGAATACTTTCATGGAAAATCCGGATTTGTCTGAAGAGGTTTTTGGACCTTCCACAATTATTGTCAGCGCTAATTCTAAGGATGAACTGCTAAAACTTGCTTTTAACCTGGAAGGGCATCTTACCGCTACCTTGCAGGCTACCGCCGATGACCTAGAAAACTATCAGGACTTGGTAGAAATCCTGGAAAGAAAAGTAGGAAGGTTAATTGTGAATGGCTTTCCTACGGGAGTTGAAGTTTGCTCTTCTATGGTGCATGGTGGTCCCTTTCCAGCTACTACCGATTCCAGGACTACTTCGGTAGGCACCGCAGCGATCAGTCGTTTCAGCCGTCCGGTAAGCTACCAAAGTTTTCCCCAGTTTATATTGCCAGATGAACTCAAAGATGACAACCCCCTGGGAATCTGGCGGTTGGTCAACAATGAGATGGAACGAGGTAGCATTTAACAAAGTGGGTGTTAGGATTAAAGTAAATTTGCCAGTTCTATTTTGAATTCAGGTACTATTACGCTTTAATCCTGAAACATCCTTTAAATATATTTCAAGACAAGTCGTTTTTTACTGAAGCATATTCAAAAATCAACAAATATTTTTTAACTTATACCTTACCCATTAGTCAACATGAGTAAAAAGCCAGACAGGGTAAAATAATTGTTAAGTTATAAAATCATTCGTGTTCACTCGGGGCATTTTGATTTTTTGGAGAACTAAACTGTACTTTTTATGAAGACTCTATTGATCATATTTGTATTCATAGCCACTAGCCTGTCTTCTTTCGCTTCAGTTTTATTCATTCCTATGGATGAAACCCAAACCAATCACCTGAAAGCCTATGGCATCGTCTACTGGACGTTATCTAAGCAATTGCCGGTGGATTGGCTGTTAAATTACCGGGGAGG
The DNA here is from genome assembly GCA_038259985.1 of Cytophagales bacterium. Lineage (GTDB taxonomy): Bacteria > Bacteroidota > Bacteroidia > Cytophagales > Cyclobacteriaceae > Catalinimonas. The sequence goes on along the minus strand of JBBSOG010000256.1, from coordinate 7,559 downwards.
CAGTTTTATGTGCCGCTATGATCAAAACGTTGAAAATGAATTGATTGTCCGGGGGGTGAGTTATGAAGTGCTTTCCGATGCGGAATCCAGCCAGATTACTTCGGTCATTGCCAGCCCCTCTTCCAACCAGGATGTGATGATGCTGGAACAATATCCAAAAATTGCAGTCTATTCTCCCAAGACAGCCAATCCCTGGGATGACGCCGTGATGTTGGCATTGAACTATGCCGAGATACCTTACGAAATCATATTTGATGATGAGGTATTGATGGGTGATTTACCTAAATACGATTGGCTACACCTGCACCATGAAGATTTTACCGGACAATACAGCAAATTCTATGTGGCGTTTCATATGTATAGCTGGTACCAGGATAAACAGCGGGAGTATGAGGAAACTGCCCGCAAGCATGGCTTCAAAAAGGTGTCGGAAATGAAAATGGCCGTTACCCAAAAAATTAGCGAGTTTGTCTCTGGTGGTGGATTTATGTTTGCCATGTGCCTGGCTACCGACACCTATGACATTGCCCTGGCCGCTAATGGCCTGGACATCGTAGGCGAAGTGTATGATGGGGATGGTATTGATCCAAACGCCCAGGAGAAATTGGATTTTAGTAAAACCTTTGCTTTTCAGAATTTTACGCTGGTAAAAAGTCCCTGGGAAATTGAGTTTTCAGATATAGACATCAACCTCAGCCAGCGAAATATCGGGCAGGAAAATGATTACTTCCAGTTGTTTGAATTTTCCGCCAAATGGGACCCTATTCCTACCATGCTTACCCAAAACCATGATCGCACGATCAAAGGCTTTCTGGGGGCCACTACCGCTTTCCGTAAAAGCCTGATCCGTTCGGAAGCCGTCATTATGGGAGAAAACCGGGAAGACCAAGAAGTTAAATACCTGCATGGCGTCTTTGGAAAAGGCTTCTGGACTTTTTACGGAGGCCATGACCCCGAAGACTATCAGCATAACATCGGTGAACCTCCCACTGACCTGAACCTTTACCCCAACTCCCCCGGCTATCGCCTCATCCTGAATAATGTACTTTTCCCGGCTGCCAAAAAGAAGAAGCAAAAAACGTAGTTTGCTTTGTCTAAAATTCACAGTTCATTGTTCACAGTTCAAATCAACTTATTAAATACTTATCTATCCAACAATTTGGTCATTTAACCATTTAAAACATCGCATGGCAAGTTCAATTTATCTGGCAACAACTGAAGCACACTGTGGGAAATCGTTAATCTGTCTGGGCATTTTGGAAATGGTGCTGCGTAAAACTGAAAGAGTAGGCATTTTCAGGCCCATCATCAGCGGAAAAAGAAAAGACCGGGACAAAAATATTGACCTACTCCTGCGTCACTTCAATCTGGATATTGCTTATGAAGAGACTTATGTATACACCCGCAAAGAAGCCCAGGATCTCATTCTGGATGGGCAATACAACAAGCTGCTCAACAAGGTGATTGAAAAATATAAGGCACTGGAAAAAAAATGTGATTTTGTATTGTGCGAAGGAACAGATTTCAGCGACGAAAGCTCTTCTTTTGATTTTGACATCAATGTGGACATCGCCAAAAATCTCGGCTGCCCGGTGATGATCTTGGGAAGAGGTGACCTGGACCGGGAACTGGAAGATGTAATCAGTCCGGTGAGGTTAACTTATGAGCTTTTTGCCGATAAAGAATGTGATATATTGGGGGTTATCGTCAATAGGGTACGTTCAGCAATTGCCCATGAACTCTTGCTGGAAATAAGAAACAGGATCAAAGACAAAGAACTACTTATTTCTGTGATCCCTGAGAATATTGTGCTCCAAAGCCCTACGATACATGAAGTTGCAGATCATTTAGAAGCCGACGTATTGTATGGTCAGGACCTGATGGAAAAGCAGGTTTATCGCTACTCGGTGGCGGCGATGCAGTTACAGAATTACCTCCCCCATATCACTGAAAACTGTTTGGTGATCACGCCCGGCGATCGTGGAGATATCATTTTGAGCGCCCTACAGGCCCATCAGTCGCAAAACTATCCTCCGATCAGCGGCATCCTGATGACTACCCGTTTGTTGCCCGAAGAATCCATCAAAAAGCTCCTGGACGGACTGCCCAGTTTGGTGTCGATACTTTCGGTAGAATCCAACACTTATAAAACTGTGGCAAAATTAGGACTGCTAACCTCATACATTACCCCGGAAAGCCACGCTAAAATTACCATCAGCAAAAAACTTTTTGAAAAATATGTAGATACAGACGCCCTTCAGCAAAAAATCATCAGTGTAAGGGCCAGGGGAATTACCCCCAAAATGTTTCAGTACAATCTGGTTCAAAAAGCCAGGGAACAAAAGAAACATATCGTATTGCCGGAGGGTAATGACGAGCGCATACTTAAAGCCGCGGAAATCCTCTTGGAACAAGATATTGTGAAGCTCACTATCCTGGGCAAACCTGAGGAAGTCAAGAACCTGATCACTAAGCATGGAATACGACTGGATACCGATCAGGTACCTATCATTAATCCCGCCGAATCAGACTATCTGGAAGGGTTTATTGACCGTTATGTAGAAATCAGGAAAAGCAAGGGTGCCACGCGTGACAATGCGCAGGATGCCCTGGTAGATGTCTCTTATTTCGGTACCATGATGGTGCTGGAAGGCTTAGCCGACGGAATGGTTTCCGGCGCAGCCCATACTACGCAGCATACCATACGGCCGGCCTTTCAATTGATCAAAACCAGGCCGGGTGTTTCTATTGTCTCCTCAGTATTTTTCATGGCATTGGAAGACCGGGTATTGGTGTATGGTGACTGTGCGATCAACCCCAGCCCCAATGCTGAGCAACTCGCTGAGATCGCCATCTCTTCTGCCGAAACGAGCCAGGCTTTTGATATTGAGCCAAAGATTGCTTTGCTTTCTTATTCCTCCGGCGAGTCCGGACAAGGAGAAGAGGTGGATAAGGTACGAAAAGCCACCAAAATCGTAAAAGAAAAGCGCCCTGACCTCAAAGTAGAAGGCCCAATTCAATACGATGCGGCAGTAGATAAGGCAGTAGGCTCTAAGAAAATGCCCGACTCCGAAGTAGCCGGTAATGCTTCGGTACTTATATTTCCCGATTTAAATACCGGAAACAATACCTACAAAGCCGTTCAGCGCGAGACGGGTGCCTTAGCCATCGGGCCGATTCTTCAAGGGCTACGCAAGCCGGTCAACGACTTGAGCCGCGGTTGCACCGTACCTGATATTGTCAACACTGTGGTGATTACCGCCATTCAGTCACAGCGAATGAGCATGCCTACTGAGAAAGGAAAATAGAAGCGGCTATAAGCAAAAAATTTAATAGTAACTTATGGATTCATCCCAATTTATGATATGAAATATCATCTCCATTTACTGCTGATCATTTTAAGCTTTTTTTACATTATAACGCATACAAATCCACTTCTGGCGCAGCAAGCCCAACCCAATATAATTATCTTCATCAGTGATGATCAGAGTCAGATGGATGTGGGTTGTTATGGTAACCCTGATGTCAAAACGCCTAATATGGATCAATTGGCTTCAGAGGGTATGCGTTTTACTTCAGCCTATGCTACGACACCCATGTGTGCCCCTTCCCGAAGTAATATGCTTACCGGGCTGTATCCCTTCAGAAACGGCTCTCAGATGAACCATTTTGCTGTTCAACCCGGTACGAAAATGTTGCCCGATTACTTAAAAAAGCTGGGTTATCGGGTGGTTATCGCCGGTAAAGTGGATGTGTATCCCCAACCTGACTTTGAACATATTGGCGAATATTTCGGTAAATATTTTCCGGTAAGCAACCGAAGCGATCCGCGTCAGGTGACTACCCAATTCATTAAAGAAAATTTCAAAAGTAAGGCAGAGCAGCCCATTTGTTTGATCGTATCCACCTGGCTGCCCCATGTGCCCTGGGTTAAAAATGAAATGTATAATCCATCTAGACTTACCGTGCCGGACTATCTGGTAGATACAGAGGCTACCCGAGAGGCTTTGGCAGCTTATTATGAAAGCATTTCTGCCGCTGATCAGATGTTAGGTGAAGTGATGCAGGCATTAGATGAATCAGGCCAGCAGAATAATACTGCTTTCATGTTTTTCTCTGATCAGGGACCACAATTTCCTGGCGCCAAATGGACGACCTACCGGCAGGGCCTCAACATTCCTTTCATCGTGCGTTGGCCAGATAAAATCAAAAAAGCTAGTGTATCAGGAGCCCTCATTTCATTGACTGACCTGACCCCAACGCTTATTGACCTGGCAGGCGGGCAGGAGATACCTAATCTGGACGGCACAAGTTTTAAGGAGGTATTGCTAGGAAACAAACAGGAGCACCGGGATTATGCTTTTGCAGAAACATCTATAGAACCACACTATTGGTATAATTATGTACCCGCTCGCACCGTCATCACTAAAGAGGGAATGCATTACATCAGAAATTATTTTCCGGGGGTACGTTTCATCACCCACATTGACAAAGTAGAGCAAGACCATTTTTATTTTGACTCCTGGATAGAAAAGGCAAAACAAGACCAGAACGCAAAGCAATTGTTGCACCGCTATAGCTATCGCCCGCCGCAAGAACTCTACGACATTAATAATGACCCAGGGGAATTTAACAACCTTGCCGAACAAGCTTCCCACGCACAACAACTCGCGGATTTACAGCAACTTTTAAGAGAAGAACTACAGCGACAGGGTGAGACCGAAGCCATGATCCTTCAGGGTAGTTTGCCTACTTTTTTTGATCGTTCTTATCAGGTAGCCCAGCATATCAGTGTCAGTGACCAGTCTTTTGATAAAACAAAATGGAACCCCGATACTTTATTTGTTTCTGCCTACGTGGAAGGTGTTGGGCAGGATGGCATTCTGTGCGACTACTTCGGAAGGTTTAACCTTTTCACCCTGGGTCACAAAATTGGGATCAGCCTGGAAGATGGCCAACGCTTTGAAAGTCAGCCCTTGTCAGCACTTGAGGGTCATCTGCTGTTGAGGCTCACCGAAGAAGGGGCACTGAGTTTACAATACAACAATGAAAAAATTCTGTCTGCACAACTTAAGCAAGACTATACGAAAATCCAACCCGGATATATTTCCTGTGGATTGATACGGGACAGGGTTATTCCAGAGGGGCAGCCAAATGTGTTTGGTGGCAAAATTTATAATCTCAGGGTTAGCATCAATGCAATGTCAAGAAATCCGATGCCCAATCAATGATGCTATCACTAAATATCCAGCATCATCTGGTTTTGGGCGCCACTAAGTGCTGATGCGGAGGGAATATTCACCACAAAGCAAGTTCCTTTACCAAGTTCGGAAACTACATGAATAGTGCCCTGCATTTTGTCCAACGTCTCTTTCACGATGTATAACCCAAGTCCGGTGCCCCCTTGTCCTTCGGAAGCCCTGAAAAACATCTCAAAAATCTTCTCTATATGACTTTCACCAATACCATGTCCATTGTCACTGACATGGATAGTGGCTTTGTGGGGACTAACTTTCACTTTCACTTCAATGAAGCAATCCCTTCGGTGGGTACTGCTGTATTTGTAGGCATTGCTGATCAGGTTATTAAGCACTACTTTCAGGCGGTGCGTATCAGTTTGAAAAGGATATTCCTGTTCAATATAGATGATCTTCTCAATTTTTGCAGCATTTTCCATGTGGGCCACGCTTTCAAAAATCTCCTCTATCAACGGTTGAAAAAAGATATTATCCCTCTTTACATCCTGGTTAGCATTTCGCGAATAATCTACGATCTCCTTAATAAAATCATTGAGCCGATGGATGCTTTTCTCCATCATCTGCATATACTGTTCTCTTTGGACAGGATTTTCTTCCCTTCTCAAAATATTAATCAAACCGGAGATAGAGGCCAGGGGGGCTTTCAGGTCGTGGGTAGCCCCGTATACAAAATGGTCCAGGTTGCTATTCGCTTTCTTTAACTCTTCTATCTTTTTGATAAGCTTACGTTCCAGTAGCTTTTGGTCTTCAAGATTGACAATCGTCATCTCAAAACACATCTGCCCTTCTTCGTCAATAGCAGTAGAAGCGCTCAACAGAGCCCAGAACGCCGGGTGCTCAGGTCTTTCAACAAGTAGGGATTGATTATCTACATATCGCTCTTCTGTCAGAAATTGGACTAAGGGAAGCTTCCTTTGTGAGTTGTCTTTGTATATCGTCACCTCATTCTGTAAGCTTTTGGATCCTGCCGGTAAAAACAACAAGGTCCTGGCATACAGGTTAGCATACAGGAGTTCGCCATCCTGGTTGCATCTTAAGATTCCGGACTTTACATGACTACCGATGACATGCTCCTGAGGTTGCTGGTAATTTCCCGCAATAAAACCAGCTTTATCCGAAGTTTCAATAACATTATATATTTTGAGCATGTTACCTAGCTCATCTTCAGTGGTGGCAGTGAAGTTGTAAACGTATTTTCGCTTGCCGGATTTGGTAAGTACCTGTTTGAATGCTGTATTTTGATACCCTCCTACAAAATTTTGGTAATATAAACTCGCCCTTTCCTTATAGTTCCCTGGCTGAAGCATGGTATAAGGATTGTTAATCAGTTCCTCCCTGCTATATTCAAAAATTTCACAGAAATACGAATTTGCGTCTATAATTTTGTTGCGATGATCCACCATGCATACGCCAAGATTGGCCGCATCAATGAGTGTGTTTAACAACCTTTCGGTTTGTATCATGAGGAGTTTTTAGGTTTAGCTAGTCTGGCGAACGAGAATTTGGAAGTAACGAGGCTACGAAATTATCGATATATATCAGATAAAAAAGTCGAATTCGCTTTGGAAAAATCGCTATCCACAAGATAGACATTCTATTTTTTCTTACAACGGCAAGATTATCAACTACTTGGCTGTCTCCTGTTGGAGAAAAACCTGAGCGAATTTTTTTTGTAAGTTTTTTTTGTAAAAAGACCAGTATAAATACCAGTTTCTTATAGTCACATTTTGCCATAGAAAATTTACAAAGCAAGTTTAAGTCATGATAGCCTTTTACATAGCTCCCACCGCTTCTTCTACTTTATTGCTCTTTTTCAGGGGGATTTCAGGAATGAAACAGGTCACTATAAAGCCGATTGCCACAATAAATAAGGTGAAAAAATAGATACGGGTAATTGCAGTATTAAAAGCCTGGTGGATCATTTCCTGTCCTTGTTTCAGGGTCTGCCCAGATTGCTGATCAAGTTGTTTTTGTATGTCTGGTAACTGGGCTTTCGTCATTCCCTTATGCAGTTGTTTCCCCATCTCCGGGCTTACTAAAGGATTATCAGCTATTTCAGCTAGTTTCTCCGTATCCCCCTCCTTCACTGCCCCGGAAATATTTTGGTACACTTGCGTATATGCCTGTGTAATATGCTGATCCATCTCACTTCCCCCACTGGAACTCAACCTACCCTGGGAAGGCTGGCCCTGCTGAAAAGTGTGCTGTAAGGCAGGGGGTAGTTCTTGGCTAAATGATTGGGATAATGAAGTTGCCAGCAAGGTACCCATCAGGGCAGCGCCACTGGCCCCGCCACTCTGG
>JBBSOG010000255.1:0-8726 GCA_038259985.1 Cytophagales bacterium | reverse complement strand
TATTGGGATTGGGCAGGCTGGCAACCCTTTATCATCCACTTTAGCCGAACAAGGCTGGAAAATTGCCGTTATTGAGCGTGAACATCCGGGCGGAAGTTGTGTCAATTATGGCTGTACCCCTACCAAAGCGATGGTGACCTCAGCCCATGTTAGCAATACGGTGCGTACTTCTGAGGAAGTAGGTATACACAGTAGTTCACCTCAAACAGATTTTAATAAGCTGTTAAAAAGGCGGGACGGTATTGTTAAAAAAATGAGGGAGGGTATTGAGAAAAAGATGCTTGACACCGAAGGTATTGATTATCTTTTTGGCGAGGCTAGTTTTACAGGAAATAAACAGCTTCAGGTTAAGATGCCAGCTGATGGGAAGCTTAAAGAAATCACGGCGGATAAAATTTTTATCAATGTTGGTACCAGTCCTAGGGTTCCTGAGATTCAAGGTTTGCACGAGATAAATTATCTAACCGCCAAGTCCATGATGAGCCTAAAAGAACTTCCTGAACATCTGCTGATTCTTGGTGGGGGATATATCGGACTTGAGTTTGGACAGATTTACCGGCGCTTGGGTAGTAAAGTTTCCATCATTCAAAATGAACCTCAGTTAGCTCCGAAAGAAGATAAGGATGTTGCGGAAGCCATTCAGACGTTTCTGGAGGAAGAAGGCATAGCTATTCATTTGAATGCTGGGCTTTCTAAAGTGGAGAAAACAAGCACGGGGATCAAGGCTTACTTAAAAGGAGATAGTGGCAAGATAATTTCCGCTTCCCATCTGCTTATCGCTGTCGGAACTACCCCCAATACTAAAGTTTTGTACCTGGAAAAAACAAACGTCTCATTAGCTAAGCATGGGTACATTGAAGTCAACCAACAACTGGAAACAAGTGAAAAGGGAATATTTGCACTAGGCGACTGCAAGGGTGGCCCGGAGTTCACCCACATCTCTTATGACGACTTCCGCATTGTGAATGATTATCTTTTTGGAGAAAAAAAGCGGACAACTAACGACCGCATGGTGCCCTATACGATGTTTACAAAACCGGAGTTGGGCAGGATTGGCCTGAATGAAAAGCAGGCTAGAGAGAAGAAAATAGCCTATAAAATCGCGCATATGCCTATGTCCAGCGCTGCCCGGGCAATAGAGGCCAACCAGACAAAGGGTTTACTCAAAGTATTGGTAGATCCCTATAGCAAAAAAATACTGGGGGTTACTTGCCTAGCGGAAATAGGAGGAGAGCTGATGTCCATGCTTCAGATCGCGATGATGGGCGGGCTTACCTACGAACATTTGAGAGACGGTGTGTTTGCGCATCCTACCTACGCAGAAACTTTAAATAATTTGTTTGTCAGCGTAGAAGATCCTGAGTAAGGGTGGGGGGATTTTGACGCGTTCCTTTATCCAATTTGCTTAAATCCTGCCAGGGAGGCAACTAGCTTGGAAGGATATTTCCTAAGCAATTCATGATATTCATCCTGCCTTCTATGATAAGCGGAAGCTGCTTTCTGGTAGCTATTTTGTGTTACCTGCAACTGATGATAAGCATCGCTGTAAGAGGAGTTTTTGGAATATCCATCAGGAATGTCTTTAACTATTTTGGTGGTCTTTTTTTCTGCCTCCATTTTTTCTGCTGTACCTACTTCTGCATGAGTTCCTTCATGAAGTTGGTCCCGGACTTTGATAACTATCTGCTGGAGCGTTTTGTCTTCGTGCTGAATGTTAGCCATCCGTTTGATGATGGTGTTTCTCAGGCTGGCGTACTTAAAAACCTGATTCGCTGCCTGCCCAACTTCAGCTTTTTTAGTTTTGATGCTATGGTAATTGACAATACCCCACAGGAAGATAAAGCCAAGTAAAGCAAGTATGATTGGCAGGTAGCCCATTCGCAGATATCAGATACTTAAGATTTTAACCATTCTGAGCAGGTCTTGCTCCAGCGGTTTGGAGGTGTTGATACATTCTTTAAAATCGGTGTACACCACACGATTGTTAATGATGCCCGCCATCATATTTTTCTTGCCACCGAGTAGCCCTTCCAAGGCAGCTAGGCCCAGTCGGCTACCAATAATTCTGTCCATGGCAGTGGGCGCGCCACCCCGCTGTATATGGCCTAAGATAGATACTTTGAGGTCTTTACCTTTCAGGCGTTCCCTCACTTTATTGACTACTTCTATGGCCCCCCCTTCTTCATCCCCCTCAGCGACAACGACAATAGAGGAAGTTTTTTCAGTATTCCTTCCCTGGTTCAAATCATGGATAACGTCATCAATGGTAGTACTGGTTTCGGGAACCATGATCAATTCCGCCCCGCCACCGATACCGGATTGTATGGCAATATATCCTGAATCGCGTCCCATTACTTCTATAAAGAAAATACGGTCGTGGGAATTAGCAGTATCCCTGATCTTGTCAATGGCTTCTAATGCTGTATTCACTGCGGTATCAAAACCAATGGTAAGGTCTGTGCCGTAGAGATCATTATCAATCGTACCGGGAGCGCCTACGATAGGAAAGCCATATTCTTCATAAAAAATACTTGCCCCAGTGAATGTGCCATCACCACCGATAACTACCAAACCTTCAATGCCCCTTCTTTGTAGCTGCTGAAAAGCTTTCTTCCGGCCTTCTTTAGTGCGGAACTCTTCGCTTCGTGCGGATTTTAGGATGGTACCCCCTTTTTGTATGATATTACTCACCGAGTAAGACTTCATCTTGTAGATGTCCCCTTCAATAAGTCCGTTATAACCGTATTTGATACCGTACGCTTCAATACCATGATAAATAGCACCCCTGATGACCGCCCTAAGACAGGCGTTCATTCCCGGGGCGTCGCCTCCTGAGGTCAATACCGCAATTTTTTTCATAGAAAAAAATGACTAAAATTTAATTGTAATACTTGATTTTATCAATAAAGCAGGAAAAATGTAGTGCTTTAAAAAGCTATGCAGATTTACTTACTTTACATCAGACGTATTCATTATAATTGACCGTAAAACTTTAAAAAAAATTCATTAAATAAAACGTATTGCTTCATTTTTATGAAAATTCCTTTCCTGGATTTACACCGACAACATAAAAACCTGCTTTTTGCTATCAATGAGGTGTTTGAAAAAGTTATACTCAAAGATACACTTTTAGGAGGAAAAGCAGTCAAATCTTTTGAAGATGCTTTTGCCCGATATCAGGGACAACAGCATGCCATCTCCTGTGCCAACTGTACCGATGCTTTAGAGATTGCCCTGAGAAGTCTGAACATTGGCGAGGGGGATGAAGTGATTGTGCCCGCTAATGGCTGGATGTCTGCTGCCGAGGCGGTTTGCCTAGTCAACGCGCGTCCTGTATTTGCTGATAATTATCCGGATACATATACCATTGATGTTGAGCAAATTGAAAAAAAAATCACTCACCGCACCAAAGCGATCATCCCCATACATCTTTACGGATTTCCAGCCAGGATGGCTGACATTTGTGCACTAGCACGAAGGCATCAACTGTATATGATTGAAGATTGTGCCCAGGCGCATGGTGCCTCTATCGGTGGAAAAAAAGTGGGAAGTTGGGGGGATATTGGGGTGTTCAGTTTCTATCCCACCAAAAACCTCGGGGCAGTAGGTGACGCCGGGGCAATTGTCACCGATAATACCCAATTGGCGGATGCCTGTCGTCAAATCGCGAACCACGGACAGCTTAAAAAGAACCAGCATAACCGTTTGGGGAGAAATAGCCGAATGGACACACTTCAGGCAGCCGTACTGGAGCATAAGTTAAGTTTATTAGATGGCTGGAACGAACGCCGCCGTCAGTTAGCAACGATGTACAGGAAGGGACTAAAAGACCTGCCTATTCAGTTACCGGTAGAGCAAGCCGATATTTACCAGGTATATCATCTCTTTGTGGTTCGCACAGTAGAAAGAGATCAACTGGCGGGGCAACTGGCGGAAATGGGAGTGGGCACTGCGGTGCATTACCCGGAAGCGGTGGCGGATATGCAGGTATTTGAAGAGTATAAGCAGCATAATACTCCGATAGCCAGCCAGCAAGCCCATCAGTTATTATCCCTTCCCCTCTATCCAGAACTGCAAGATGAAGAACTGGCCTACGTGGTGGAATGTATGAGGAAAATATTAGGATAAACTAAGCTGTCAGGATTAGTAAGCAGCGACAGTGAAACCACTCATCAGAAAACAATGACTTGAACTAAAATAAGCCCCTAAGATGTCTGTACTTCTGCTAAAAGTAGATGTGTAATTACCCAAAACTCACTTTTTCACTGACGAAACATCAAAACTAAGACTATTGGTTTTAGAGTGTGAAAGGAATTACTCTATGGGCACATCTAACTTCTGACGCTCGGTAGCGACCCAATTTTTTATCTCAATGATTTGTGCTTCGCTTAGAATGGCATCCTGGTGGAGCCAGGTATAAGCAGGTAATGGCATATGGCCTTCCTCTACTTCTTCGGCAACCTCTTCCAACTTGTGGTCAATTTTTTTCACATCGTAGGTAGAGAAGTCAGAAAAGTTGAGTTCGCTTTTACCTTCATCAACATGATGGTTCAGCCACCATCCCACCGGATTGATCTTAGCATACCAAGGATAGTCGGTGTGGTTAGAATGACAATTGTAACATGAGCCTTTGAGCGTAGTCATGACATTCTCAGGCACATTGACATAATGGGTTACATCATTTCTTCCTTCAGCTTCTCCCAGGTTTTCTTCAGGACGAATAAACTGTATTACCAATAAAATCACTAAAAGCCCGATGACGATTATTTTCTTCATAAAAACAGCATTCAGATAGAATAATGATAAACAAAAGTAAGCGAAATGAAAAATTTCTCAAGACGAATACCCCCCTGATAATTTCCATATTGATAAAGAAAGCATGCTAATAAGCCAATGGTGTAAAAAACTTCACCGCAGTGTTCCAGCAAGCAACTTTATAATGAATCTATAAAAACCAGTAAGACTATAAACTACGTAAATAATAAAAATTATACGTTTAATGTTAATAGTACAATTTTAGGAATATCTTTGCTAAAATTTCCCAGCGTAATTATGAACTCATATCAAAGAAAAGATCCTGCATTTACCGCTATTTTGTTTATCATTCTTACCATGTCAATAGTCACTCAATCTTACGCACAAAATTATAATTCCGCAGCTGATGGCAATTGGGCTTCAGGATCATCATGGTCAGGGCCGGGTTGGGCATTGGCTACACCATCTACAAACGGGGGCTACGGAACACTGAATATTTATCATGATATTGTCCTCAATGGCAACCTCAATCTTGGGAGCATTACTCTCAATATTTTTAGCGGAGCGAGCCTTACAGTAAATGGAAACCTATCGGGTGGTGGCGCTATCAATATGAATGGAGGAAACTTAAGTGTATCAGGAAATTTTTCAAGGCCGGGGGGAGGAAACATTACGGTAGGTGATAATGCTACGCTAAACATCGGGGGCAATGCAGATTTAAGTGCGGTACTTCAGATTAATAGAGGCGGCAAAGCTGTAATAGATGGAAATGTTACGGTAGTCAGTTCAAATTATCTAATCGTAGCTGAAACAGGTAATGCAAACCCTACCAAATACGCAGACCTTATAATTAAGCAAGACCTGATATCAGTGAATAGTGGGGATGTCACAATTAATAAAAACGGTAGAGTGGCTATTTATGGAAATGTCTCCGGTAGCGGTGGTGGAACGCTCTTTACCTTAAATGAAGGAGGTCAAACATACGTTCACGGTGATATGTCATTCACTGGAGGAGGCAGCCGTATTGAGAATAATAATCCGGGTTCCCCTAACGGCCTTTATGTAAATGGAACAGTAGCGAATACTGGTGGTGGGGCAAATACCACTACCAATGTAGGGGATCAACAGGATTTGTATAATTCAAACCCCGCTTTTGCCGAATGGATAGCATCGGAGCCAGGCAGTCCACTTATTACTACATTACCAGTGACTTTGTTAGATTTTAAAGTGGCAATAATTAACAGCGGAAAAATAGTATTATCCTGGTCAACCTCCTATGAAGAAAATAATAGCCACTTTGTTATCTTGAGAAGTACAGATGCCAAAACTTGGAAAGAAATCGGTATTGTGGAAGGTAAAGGAAGCAGTACTATTGTACAAAATTATAAGTATACCGACCCTTCAGCAATGCATGGATTGAGTTATTATATGCTAAAGCAGGTAGATTTTGACGGAATGTCAGAAACTTTCAGGCCGGTGTCGGCTAATAACTTTGAAATGATTGATCAGGTCAAGATAATGGTCTTCCCTAATCCTACGGCTGAAATGCTAAACATTAATTTTTTATCCACTCCTTTTTCGGAGAAAAGGGAGGTTTTGGTATTTGACCTTATGGGAGAAATCGTAAAAAAAGAGATGGTAAGCACAAACGCACTTAGACTAGATATTTCAATGCTTAAGAAAGGGACCTATATCTTAAAAATCAATCCCGAAGCAGGCAATTTCAAATCCATGAAAATTGTAAAGATATAGGGATTGGTTGTATAATTAGCTTTCAAAAGATGATGTTTACAGGAACTTCTGATATGCTTATTAGTAGTTCGTATCTATGCTAACAAAATATTGATTTTAGTGTTGTAACCAACAAAAGTAAAATCAATATGAGCAAGATCACAGAAGGCACAAAAGTAAAATGGAAATGGGGTGACAATTGGGCTTACGGTAAGGTAAAAAGTATATTTACTGAAAAAACCACCCGCAAAATCAAAGGCGCAGAAATTACCCGCAACGGTTCACAAGATGACCCGGCACTATATATTGAGCAGGAAGACGGTGACAACGTTTTGAAACTGGAAAGTGAAGTGCAAAAAGCCTGAGAATAACATCAAGAAGAGTAACTGGCGCTACGGCCTGATGAATCGGGGGCATGACCATTTTAAGCAAAAACTAATCAAAGTTGCTCTTCCTCTTCTTCAGGCTTATGTTCTACCACTTCTATCAATCTGGCTGCGCGGGTATAATATTTCCAAAGTCCTGATTTCTCGTCTTTAACAAAAGTACCAGTTGATTCAATATTGCCATTATCATAATAGTAAGTCCAAACCCCGGTTTGCTGCCCGTCTTCCATTTTTCCTTCACCGGAAATCTTTTTGTCTTTGAAGTAATACGTCCATTCCCCATTAGGCTTGCCGTTTTTATATTCCCCTTTTACTTCCATTTCACCGGTTTGATAATAAGCTAGCTTGAAACCCTCGCCATCCTTAAATGTACCGGTGTCAAGGGTATCTCCGGTGATAGACAGATAAGGGCCTACATTCATCAGGCGGCCCATGCCCCATTTTTCTTCCTGAATTAGTTGGCCAGTGATATAAAATAAGCCCCAGGGGCCATCCTCTTGTCCCATCACAAAACTCCCGACAGATTGTAATTGCCCTTCGTCATGATATTTGAACCACTGTCCGTTTTCCAGATCTAGTTGGTAGGGACCTTCAGCAATTAAAACACCTTTGTCATTGTAGTATTTCCAAATACCGCTTTTTAGTCCGTTGACGTACTCACCGGCGGAATAAATGCCTCCGGTTTCATAATATGTTTTCCATACCCCATAAGGAATATCGGTCTCAAATTTACCCTCCACACTGATTTTTCCATTATAGTGGTATTCTGTGTACGTACTGTCACGGACGCCATTATCCAGATAAGACATAGATTTTAACTGTCCATTGGGGTAGTAAAATTTCCATTCACCCTCAGCTTTTCCCTTTTCGTAGTTCCCTACACCCATCATGCTGCCGTACTCATCAAAAAACAGCCAGCGTCCGGCTTGTTCACCTTTCTCAAACTGCCCCCTTTGTACCAACCGGCCGGTACTGTTGAAAAATGTCCAACGGCCTTCCCGCTTACCATCTTGTAATTCACCTTTGCCACGGAGGCTATCAATCGGAGTGATACCATTTTGCCCCCATGTATGGAGACTGATCATCATCAATAGAAATGTTAGGATGAGTTTCATATAAGTTATTTTGCCCTTTGGGTAATCTAGCCTTGTCAAATTATGGGTTTTCCCGGTAAAGGGAAAGCACCATCAACATCTGCTTAAAAAAAGAAAGGGTGAAAGCTGGTAATTGTTCCCATTCCTTCAAAGCAAGTGTAGCTGTTAGTTTAATATACGGCAATTCGCGTATTTTATTACGAAGTTCCGCTGTGGAAAATTCTTCTAGCGCTGTATAGTTTTCATCTTCCAGATGATGGTGCCAGGGATTTTCAGTATTGATGTATAAATAAATGTTTTTCCCGTATAATGCATCGGCATGTTCCATCAATGAAGGACGAAAGTGATGCAATGCTTCTCCCGAGAGATGCAAAGTGGCGCTAAAATAATGCCCCCACCAAAACATAGTCCTCAGTGCAAATATACTATTCTTGTGAAACTGACGGGGATAGTCTAAAATAAAATAAGGGAGAAGACGGTAATTTTCTCCCTTGGCGATTTTTGCGCCTCTAAACTTGATGCCATCAGGAAATGAAATGGCTTGGGAGACGATAAAACGCTTAAGCTCTGCCTTGGTCAGCAACAGCAAGCTATTTACTTTTTGATAAATTTGGTGCCGAGTCAACAAAAAATCTAGGTCTTCCAGATAGTCAAGTTCTTTATCTGTAATGTGCACTTCTTCCGCCATAAACTTTTTAATTTGCGGACTGATCAATGCGCTGGATGACCTTAATCACCACCTCATGTTGGTCACCATCCT
>JBBSOG010000254.1:0-8726 GCA_038259985.1 Cytophagales bacterium | reverse complement strand
TCATTGCCAAGCGGGGAGAAAGCGGGCAACTTTATGTAAACGTTACTGACATGCGCACTACTGAGCCACTGTCGGGAGTGGACATCAGCTTATATGATTTTCAGCAGCGCCTGATTACCGAGGCTTCTACCGATGGCGATGGGGAAGTATTTATGCAAAACGAACGCCAGCCTTACTTATTAGTGGCTACTGAAGGAGACCAGCGGGGTTATCTGCGCATTGACGATGGGAGTTCCCTCATGTTGAGTAGCTTTGAAGTAGCCGGCCAGGAAGTGCGCAACGGTATGAAAGGCTTTATCTATGGTGACCGTGGCGTATGGCGTCCCGGAGATTCTTTGCACATCAATTTTGTGTTGGAAAATAAAGTTAAAGAGCTGCCTGCCCATCACCCGGTGATTTTTCAACTGGAAAATCCTCGTGGCCAAGTCACACAGCGTATTGTGAAGACCGAGGGCGTTGGTGATATTTACAATTTCAGTACCGCCACCGAAGCGGATGAACTTACCGGAAACTGGACGGCTAGGGTAGAAGTGGGAGGCGCTACTTTTACCAAAAACCTGCGCATAGAAACGGTACGCCCCAACCGCTTAAAAATTGACCTGGACTTCCGTACCGACCGTTTTGTAGCCCGCAATCCGAACCCTACCGGCCAACTCAATGTAAGTTGGCTAAGTGGTGCTACTGCCCGCAACTTACGGGCGGAGTTTGAGATGCAACTCAGTCCCGGACGCACTGCTTTTGAAGATTATCCCAAATATATCTTTGAAGATGAAGCTAGAAATTTCTCAGGAGAGCGGCGCGAAGTGTTTGACGGAAGGATAGACGAAGAAGGGCGTGTTAATTTCAAAGCTGATTTGGATTTAGAACAGGATGTACCTGGCGTACTGAATGCTACTTTTTTTGGCAGGGTCTACGAGGAAGGGGGCAATTTTAGTATTGACCGCTTTACCATTCCCTATTACCCTTATGCCACATTTGTCGGGATTGATGTGCCCGAAGGCGAAGGTATGGGAGGGGCGCTGCTCACTGGAGCGCCTCATCAGGTCAGTGTGGTGGTGGTAGACGAAAGAGGCGAAGCTATGAAAAACCGTGAGGTAGAAATGTCGTTGTACAAGCTGGACTGGCGCTGGTGGTGGGAGCAATCGGAAGATTATATCGCTAACTTTGTGGGGAGTGAGTACCAGGAGCCGGTGTTTGAAGAAACGATTGAAGTCAGTAACGGAAAAACCAACTGGAACTTTAGTGTTGACAAACAGGCATGGGGACGCTATTACCTGCGTGCCTGCGACCCTGAGTCTGGCCACTGCACCGGAGAAGTAGTTTACTTGGACTGGCCGGAGTACGCTGGGCGTGATGGCCGCAATTCCCCGCAAGCCGCTGCCATGCTGAGCTTTTCTGCCGACAAAGAAAGCTATGCGGTAGGTGAAGAGGCAACAATTAGCATTCCTGGCAAAGGGGAAGGCCGGGCGCTGGTCAGTATAGAAAACGGAACTGAAGTGCTGGAAACCCATTGGATAGAAATGGCTGAAGAAGGGGAAACCGCTTTTGAGCTAGAGATCACGGAGAAAATGACCCCCAACGTCTATGTCCATGTGTCTTTGCTACAACCCCATGCCCAAACGGTCAACGATTTGCCCATCCGTATGTACGGCATTATTCCCCTGGAGGTAACCAACCCGGAGACTTTTTTGGAACCCCTCATCAGTATGCCGGAAAAGATAGCACCGGAAGGTGAAGTAGTCATCACCGTGGCAGAGGCCAATGAGAAACCCATGGCCTATACGATTGCGATGGTAGATGAAGGCTTGCTGGATATCACTAATTTTGAAACCCCTTCGCCTCACGATTACTTTTATGCTCATGAAGCTTTGGGCGTCAAAACCTGGGATATGTATGATTTTGTGATAGGCGCTTACGGAGGTGAACTGGAGCGGATTTTGGCTATCGGTGGTGATGAAGCAGGGCGAACAGAGGGTAGTCGCCGCGCCAACCGTTTCCAGCCGGTTGTTAAATTCTTAGGTCCTTTCTTCCTGGAAGATGGGGAAGAAAATATCCATACGATCAAGATGCCCAACTACGTAGGTTCGGTACGGACGATGGTCGTTGCCGCTTACGAAGGGGCTTATGGCCGTGCTGAGCAAACTACCCCGGTAAGCAAAGCCCTGATGGTACTGGGCACCATGCCCCGGGTGCTAAGCCCGGGAGAAAACCTCAAGCTGCCGGTTGACATTTTTGCGATGGACAATTCGGTCAAAAGCGTAAGGGTAAGCGTAGGCACTAATGAACTCATGAATTTGCAGGGAAAAAACTCTGAAGAAATGTTCTTTGCTAACCCCGGCGACCGCATGGTGGATTTTAACCTAAAGGTGTCCGATCAGGTGGGTATAGGGACGGTGGAAATTAACGCTGCTGCCGGACCGATACGCACGGATTATCAAGTGGAAATTGATATCCGTAACCCTAACCCCCCAGTCACCAATGCCATTAGCACGTTGGTCGGGGCAGGCGAAAATTGGGAAGCCAGCTTTGAAGCAATCGGCATGGTAGGTACGAATGAGGCTGTGATAGAACTTTCGGATATCCCCCCGCTTAACTTGGGCAAGCGTATGCAGTATCTGATCAGCTATCCTCATGGATGTATTGAACAAAGCGTTTCAGCGGCTTTTCCTCAGTTATATTTGAGCAACGTACAGGATTTATCAGAGCAGGAACAGCGCAACATAGAAAATAATATCAAGCAAGCCATCAAACGGCTCAGTGCTTTCCGTACTAATGAAGGCGCTTTTGCTTATTGGCCGGGTTCCAATGATGCTGATGAGTGGAGCACTAGCTATGCCGGGCATTTTCTGCTGGAAGCGCAGCAAAAAGGCTATTTCGTGCCTGCCGGACTGTTACAATCCTGGCTCAGTTATCAGAAGAGAAGGGCTACCCAATGGGGTAGGGGCCAGCAGTATGCCCGTGAAGACTTGGTACAAGCCTATCGTTTATACACCCTGGCGTTGGCCGGGCAGGCAGAGCAGGGCGCTATGAACCGCATGCGGGAACTGAGTGAACTTGGACTTGCCGCCCAGTGGCGTCTAGCGGCAGCTTATGCCTTGATTGAGCAAAACGATGTGGCCAATATATTGATCTCCGGTTTGGGTAATGAAGTCACTAACTATCGGGAAACGGCGGGAACTTATGGTTCTGCACTGAGGGATGAGGCCATGATTTTAGAGACTTTGGCCTTAATGAATGAAAGGGAAAAGGGACTAGCGCTTTTTCGTCATATTTCTGCTGCCCTGAGCGATGAAGACCGTTGGATGAGCACCCAAACAACGGCTTTCGCGCTCCTGGCGTCCACCAAGTTCGCCGAAAATATGCAGTTGGGCGAGGGCATTAATGCCAGCATAGAGATTGATGGTCAACCGGCTATCAACATACAATCTGAACTTTCGGTGGTGCAGCGGTCTATTGAGATGAACGGAAGAAACGAACATACTTTGAAAGTGGAAAATAAAGGTGGCGGAGAACTATACGCCCGTGTAATCCTCAGAGGGAAACCAGCCTTGGGCAGTGAAACAACCCAACTTAATGGCTTACAGATGAATATAGTATACAAAGGGCTTAATGGGGAACCGCTGGATATTGAGGATATCAAACAGGGAACTGACTTTGTGGCGGAAGTGACGGTGCGAAATCCCGGTACCCAGGGTAATATACAGCAGTTGGCCCTGACGCATGTTTTTCCTTCCGGATGGGAGATACTCAACACCCGGCTGCTGGATATGGAGCAATTCAACCGACAGTCAGCCTATGACTACCAGGACATTCGCGATGACCGGGTACAAACCTATTTTGACTTAGCTGCCGGGGAACGTAAAACCTTTCGCGTCATGCTGAATGCCAGCTTTGTTGGCCGTTTTTATCAGCCTGCCATCTACTGCGAAGCCATGTATGACAATACGATTAATGCCAGCCTGGAAGGGGAATGGGTAGAAGTAGATGAGCCTTAAAGAAAAATAGATTAGTCAGTGAATTAAAGCACATTTTAAACTGAATTTTAGCCAGCGTCATCCAGAATAGTATTACGCTTTACTTAATTGATAGCGTAATGACAGATTGACGCTGTCACCTTTCTAAGCTTGCCAGTAGACAAATAGCCTGAACGCTTCTTCACAAGTTTAGTCTGGTTCTTATTGTACTTGCAATTGAATACCTGTATCATTAACTTCATCACGATGCAAAACTTATTAGACGCTGCTGACGGTAACCCCCTTTTCCGACAATTTAAAGTATCGGATATGCTCTTCACAGAATACAAGTGCATGGAGGAGTATTCTGTATTTGACATATGGTCACACTGTAATTATTTTGTATATGTGCTTTCAGGAAAAAAACAGTGGAGTACCCGCAATACTGATTATATGGTTCATGCAGGAGAATTAGTTTTTGTGAAGAAAGGGGCCAATATCATCCATAAGTTTTTTGAAGAGAATTTTTGTGCCCTGATTATCTTCGTCCCCGACGACTTTATCAAAGAGGTGCTGAAAAGCCACGCTTTAGCTTCTATTTCAGTAGATGGAAATGTTACGGATAATGTAATTCCGGTAAGACTAGACAGAACTTTGAACACTTACTTTCAATCTCTCTATGCCTATTTTTATCAGGAGGAAGCCCCTTCAATTTCGTTGCTTGATATCAAATTCAAAGAATTATTACTGAACCTCGCTTCTTCTAAAATACATCTTGATTTACAGGAGTATTTTCAGTCTTTATGCTTTCAGTCCAAACCATCCATCCGGTCAATGATGGAAGCTAATTTTACTTATAAACTCTCACTAGAAGAATTTGCCAGAATATGCGGCCGAAGCCTGAGCATATTCAAACGTGATTTCAAGGAAATTTATGACTGTTCTCCCGGCAGATGGCTCACCCACAAACGTCTGGAACGTGCCCGCTACTTATTGGAAACCACGGATCATTCTATCAACGAGCTGCTTTTTGATTGTGGCTTTGAGAATGCTTCTCATTTTACCAGGGTTTTCAAAGTAAAATTTGGCAGTACCCCTACCGAGTACAAAAGATTTCAATCCGTAAGTTAAGCCTCATTTTGATTTAAACTGCTCAGCACAAACTTTCGTCTTTTCAGCAAAGTTACTGCGCTTTCTTATGCCTATCTTCATCATGAATTTAGCCCATATTAAAATGGATGGCAGATAATTTTTCTCATTAAATAACAGAAATCATGGAAACGCTGGACAGTACTACTACACGAGAGGATCAATGGATAGACTTAGTAAATTCACTAGGTAAAGACTTTGCAAAACGCGCCCCTGAATATGATGCTTCCGATACTTTTGTGAGGGAGAATTATGAGGAGCTCAAAAAACACCGCTTCTTTTCGGCGATGGTCCCGGAAGCTTTAGGAGGGCAAGGGGTCTCTCATACAAAAATGTGTGAGATTTTAAGAAATTTGGCCCATTATGATAGTTCTACTGCCCTGGCACTTTCCATGCACCAGCATTTGCTGGCTGCTAATATCTGGAAATACCAGCATGGCAAAGGTGGAGAAGCAGTGCTAAAAAAAGTAGCCGATCAGCAACTGATTCTGATTAGCACGGGTGCCCGCGATTGGCTGGAATCTAATGGAAGTATGGAAAAAGTGGAAGGGGGATATCTGGTCAGTGCTGAAAAACACTTTGCCAGTCAGGCGAGCATCGGCAATATATTGGTTACCAGTGCTCCTTTTGAAGATCCGGAAAAGGGATGGCAGGTCTTACATTTCCCCGTGCCTATGCATGCAGAAGGCGTGAAAACGCTGGACAACTGGTACACCATGGGGATGCGTGGTACAGGTTCGCATACCGTACAACTGGAAAAAGTGTTTGTGCCGGAAAGCGCCATTGTCTTAAGCAGACCGCAGGGAGAGTACCATACCTTATGGAATGTAGTATTGACAGTAGCCATGCCGCTCATCATGTCAGTGTATGTGGGAATTGCCGAACGAGCTGTAGAAGTTACCTTGAAAAATGTAGCTATGAAACCCCATCTGCCCATACTGTTGGGTGAGATGCACAATGAATTAATTAATGCGCAGGTGATATTGAAAGATATGATCAGCTTAACCAACAATTTTGACTTTGAACCTACCGATGAGATTGGACAGGCTATACTTTGCAGAAAAACTTTAGCAGCTAAGTCAGCTATCCATACTGTTGAAAAAGCAATGGAAGCGATGGGTGGAAGAAGCTTCTTTCGGGCTTTTGAACTGGAGAGGCTTTTCAGGGATGTGCATGCAGGTATTTTTCATCCTTTACCTGAAAAGACGCAGCAACAATTTACCGGCGAGTTTCTACTCCGACATACGTGAGGAACAGTGCAAAAATTAATTTCACTTTTAATCAAAATAATTCAAATATTGGCGATTGCCAAGAGTGTAACGATTGTAACAGGAAATTTCACCATTGTTGGTATTTATCATCCAGTCAGCAAGACCCACGACAGTAATGCTGTAAAACTTTTGTTTTTTACTTATAAATGATCTTGAAAATATCAATAGCGAATCTTGAATCAGATTATTAGCAAAAGAAAGCCGGAACACTAAGTGAACCGGCTTTCTTGCTAATAATCAATATTAACATCTAAATCAAAATCAAATTCTTTATCCTAGTTTGAAAGTAATAGGAAGTACCATTCTAACCCTTACGGCCCGGCCACGTTGCTTACCGGGTTTCCATTTAGGCGCAGACTTAATTACCCTTACAGCTTCATCATCACAACCGGCACCGATACCTTTAATCGCTTTCACATCGGTCAGGGAACCATCAGTGTTAACTACAAACTGGACGAATACTTTACCTTCCACGCCCATTCTGCGGGCTTGAGATGGATATTTCATATTCTTATTAACATAGTCGTAGAATGCTTGTATACCACCATTAGGTTCAGGCTGGTCTTCTACCACCATAAAAATTTCATCAGAAACCTCTTCTTCAGGTGCTTCTTCAAACACCATTTCTTCTATTTGGGTGTCTTCAGTAACTTCTATGTCAAGGTCAATTTCAATTTCTTCTTCAATTTCTTCTTCATCAGGAACCTCAATAATTTCGGGTTGCTGAATCTTTGGTGGCGGTGGCGGTGGCTGCTCGGTGGGCGGTATTTCCATCACATCCTCAAAGTCATCATCCACAACACCTAGATCTACTAAGCTTTGATCATCATAAGACTTCCATTCAAAGGCAAGCGTTATGAGGGCCAAGCTTATTACTAAACCTATACTCAGGTGAAGGCCGGTCTTTCTGTTAAGATCAGCACTGGGCGTTTTTTTAGATTCCATAAATAAGCTTTTATATTATTACCATGTAATATTAGCACTTAAATTACAAAATTGAAACCAGATGTACAAGAAAATTAATTGGTGAGCCGGTTTAAATTCTATAAATGGCCAAAAAAAGCAGCCATCCGCAAGTACAGCCTAACAAATTGGCCCCTGCATCAAAAAATTCTACGGTTCTTCCGGTACTTGAAAATTGAAGTATTTCCAGAATAAGCGCATAGGCTACTGATATATATAACGCATATCTGAGGGCATTGTTCCTGAGTTTTGGAAAGCGGAACTGTTTGGTGAAGCCGATGATCATGAGTAGCACCAGTACACAAAAAACAAACCCATGGGCCAGTTTGTCAATACTCAAAAGATAATTTCCCCGCAGATCAGGCATCTGCTGGCCAGGGAGCAATACCAAAATAAATATGAATATTGCCCAGACAATCGTGTAGAGATTAAATCTTAAAAACATACAAACTGGATTATACCATCATATACGTTCAAGAAATGATCAGCTTCCGGTCACTTCTTTGTAAGCTTCGTAGTCAAGTAAGTCTGCTAGCTGGGCATCGTCCGTGATACTTATTTTGATCATCCAACCTTTGCCATAAGGGTCTTCATTGACCAGTTCTGGCGCAGATTCCAGTTCGTTGTTGAATTCCAGTATTTTACCATCCACGGGCATAAACAAATCGGATACGGTTTTGACCGCTTCCACGGTACCGAACACTTCCCCCTGGCTCACTTCTTCCCCTTCAGTCTCTACTTCTACAAAAACGATATCCCCCAATTCTCCCTGGGCAAAGTCAGTGACACCAACGTAGGCTTCGCTTCCTTCAATTCGCACCCATTCGTGATCTTTCGTATATTTTAAATTTTCAGGTAGGTTCATGGTTTGTTAAATTTTTGACCAAATGTAAGGGCTTTTTTAGCAAAGCGCAAAGGCATTTGTACAAACATCAATAAGGATTTTGTTTAGCCTGCCAGCGGGTTACTGCGCAAGGTTAAAACGTATTTGTACGCCGAACTCGGTAGTGGTACGCTTGAATGAATTGGTGACCCGGGGATCATTAACCGTGCGTGCAAAGTAAAGCTGCGCGTTGAGCTTCTCATTGATGTTGTAGTCTACGGTGGGCCTGAACTGGAAATTGATATTCCCGTTGGTCACCGTGCTTTCTTCGTCCAGTTTTCGTTGTACCGTCTTGGTATCTTTGAAGGTTGCCCCTAAATTAAAAGTAAGGTCATTTTCCAGGGTAATACTTCTGCCTTCTACCTTGAAAGGAAGCCTGAGCTCGGATTTAACAAACCCAAAGTTGATATTAATTGATTTGCTATTTAGCTCAGTGACTTGCGTGTTTGACATGTTGAGTGCCAGACTTCTTTCTATATCATAAGATATCCTGCCGGTAAGGCGGCT
>JBBSOG010000253.1:0-8757 GCA_038259985.1 Cytophagales bacterium | reverse complement strand
GGTTTTGATCAGCCTTTTGTCCAAGGTAAAAATTTTGGTGCCTGGATGGATATCGTATTGATGGGCAAAATTAATAGCGGAGGTTGGGTGACCATCAATTGCCTGCCCACGGCTGCCCATACCATTTGGGGCGTAGTGGCTGGCAAGATTTTAATATCAAACAGAAATTCAGCAGAAAAACTAAAACCGCTGATCATTGCCGGGCTTATCGGACTGATCATAGGGTACGGTATGGACCTGACAAGCATTACCCCCATTATCAAACGCATTGCGACTACTTCCTTCACTATCGTCAGCGGAGGCTGGTGCTTACTGGTGTTGGCGGTTACATATTGGCTGGTGGATGTAAAGAAATTACATGCCGGGGTTTTCTTTTTCAGTGTAGTGGGAATGAACTCTATCTTTATTTATCTCTTTACCCAAACCGTCGGGCATCAGTGGGTCAATGATTTTACAGCCATTTTCACTGATGGCATACTAAACTGGTTGGGTGTTAATGCAAACATCATGTCCATTGCAGCTTCTATTGCGGTGTTTGCTATCTATTGGTATCTCTGTTACTGGCTATACCAAAGAAAAGTCTTTTTCAAAGTTTAGAATTTCCAGGTTTTTCAGGCCGTAAGCTCATTTATACCGATAACATTCTTTCTTTTGTAATACTGCCCAAGATAGAAATACGAGGAGTTATTGTAGAATTTTAAAGCAGTTAGGTTTTCCGATCTAATTTCACTTTCTCCTCAGCCTCTTTCTCCTCAGCTTCTGCCTTTTGATGTTCTAACCTGTATTCCGCGTTGTGCTGCGCGTGGCTAGATATTGTTACCTTATGGTTGTTTTTGCGGGCATACACTTTGGTGAACTCTGCGCCAAACAGGAAGATCAATCCCGAATAGTTGACCCACAACAAAACCAGGATTAATGAACCTGCTGCGCCGAATGCCGATGCCGGGTTCATCTCGCTAAAGTAAAAACCCAAAGCAAATTTGCCTAATGTAAACAAGAGCGCGGTGACAAAGGCACCTATCCAAACGGTCTTCCAGGCCAGATGTACATCAGGCAATACCTTGTAAATCAAGGCAAACAAGACAGTAATGATGCCCAAGGCTATAAATTCGTTAGAAAAATAAAAGACATACAGCAAAAAGTCAGGCAACATTTGGCTGATCCAGTTCCTCAACACACCAATCATTGCGGTGAGTAGAAGTGATACGATGAGCAAAAAGCCAATCGCCAGAATTAACCCTAAAGAAGTAGCACGGTCAATAACGACCCTTTTAATGCCGACTTCAGGTTTGGGTTCCACCTCCCAGACCGTATTTAGCGATAATTGCAGTTGGTAGAACAATCCGGTGGCCCCAAAGATCAGGGTGGCAATACCTACGATTACTGCTATGGTAGAGTTTCCCTCCTGACTGGTACTGGCTACTATCGTCTGAATCTGGTCCGCTGACTCTGGCCCGATCAATGCACTGATTTGACCAGTTATCTGCCCCTCAACAGCATCCTGTCCATAGAATATCCCTACAACGTTGACGATGATCATAATCAAACCAGGAAGTGAAAAAATGGAATAGTAGGCGATTACCGCACTTTGGCGGAATGCTTCATCATCTATCCATTCCTTATAGGTCTCCTTAAGATAACCAAAAACCCTTTTTACTTTGCTCATTATTAAACTGTTTGAAAAATACTCAAAATTGAAAATCTAGTTTTTAGCCCTCAATGTATCTATCTCTTTGGCGACTTCTTCTGCTTCCGCCATCTTTCGGTCACTGGCCTTACGGTCTTGCTGTGATAAGCTATGCGCCTCCGCCAACAGTTTCTTATACTTGTCCTGTAAGCTTTCTAAAGGCGATTTCTTCTTAAATAAATTAAACATATTGATATACACGGTTAGGTAAAACATTAAAAATCATTTGCTCGCACGGAATTTACTACCTACAAATGCTATAAAATCCCGAAAGTTTTGCCGGGATGAAAACACCGAACCCATCACTTTGAGATAATCTTTGGTGATAATTTTCTTATCCTCTGAAGTATCAGTCCGCTCACTGTTCTTTGCGGTAGTACGAGTTGTTTCGTCACCCATTTTACGCTGAACGGGAGGAATCAAAGCATCTGCCTGTTTAAAGCTTTGTTGGGCTTTTTGCTGATAGCCTAGCTTTTCTTCTACGAGGCCACGGTTATTGTATGCGATAGCATCTTCAGGATCAAGCGCAATGGCACGGGTATAATCGTCCACCGCCCCCTGAAAATCCTGCATCCGTTCTTTTACATAAGCCCGACTAGAATAGCGATAAGGGTTTTCTGGCTCTATCTCTACCGCCCTGTCAAAATCAACTAACGCCCTCTCATTCTGGCCTGCCAAGTGCCATGTCACTCCCCTTTCACTTAGGTACGATGCATCTTCGGGTACCAGATTGATCAGTTGGTCAAAATCTTGGATAGCTTCCGGGAAACGACCTAGCTTGAAATAACTTTTAGCACGTCCGAATAAGCTACCTAGGTGATATTGGTCGTCCGCTATAGCTCTCTGAAAATGCTTCAGCGACTCTTTGTATTTTTCCTGGTCAAAGAATTTTTTTCCTTGCCAATAGAATTTTTCTGCCGACATTAAGTTTGTAATTTTACAATAGAACCGAAAACAGTCTACAGAGTTTTAAATAATGATAAATCTTACCATTGGCGACTATAATGAGTTGGAAGCCACCCGGGAATCGCCCCACGGCATGTACCTGCAATCTTCTCAAGGAGAAATACTACTACCTAACCGCTATGTTGGTGAACTTAAAACAGGGCAAAGCATCAGAGTTTTCGTCTACACCGACTCGGAAGACCGCTTGGTCGCTGTTACCGAGCAACCCAAAGCCATAGCCGGGGAATTTGCCAGCCTGCTGGTCAAAGATGTGACTACGGTAGGGGCTTTTCTGGACTGGGGCATCAATAAGGACTTGCTCCTGCCCTATCGGGAACAGCTAAATCCGCTGCAAGTAGGCGACCATGTGGTCGTGAAGGTCATGACCGATCCCAAAACCGAAAGGGTGATTGCCATATCCAAGATTCAAGCGTTTATTAGCAGTGATGTAGAAGGATTGGAGGAACGACAGGAAGTAGATCTCATGGTTTTTGATCAAACTCCTTTGGGGTACAAAGTGCTCATCAATCGCCAGTATGAAGGCTTATTGTACAAGAATGAATTGTTTGAGCCACTCAGCTTAGGCCACGTTAAGACCGGCTATATCAAGAAAGTGAGGGAAGATGGTAAAGTAGATGTAAGCCTGCAACAACAAGGAGCGAGTGGCATGAGAGATGCCCGCACCGATTTGCTGGATGCCCTCAAGAATGCTGGTGGCTTCCTGCCTTACCACGACAAAAGCGATCCGGCGGAAATAGAAGCGGTGTTGCATATGAGCAAAAAAGCCTTCAAAAAAGCATTGGGCAACCTCTACCGCGAGAAGAAAGTAAGCATTTCCGAACAAGGTGTTCAACTGTTGTAAAGTCCCGGCGTAAAAATGATGGAGCTTAACCCTTCAGTAACTACACATACCGAAACCATTGATATCTGTGGACAGAAATTGATTTTGCTACCGCAGAAAGCAATCTTCTGGCAGGAGGCTTCATTTCTTATCTTGTCCGACCTTCACCTGGGCAAAGCCGGGCATTTCAGAAAAGCAGGCATTCCGATTTCGGGTAAAGTGCATGAAGATGACCTGCGTTGTTTGCAACAATTGGTAGACACATATCAGCCTAAGCTTGTGTTGCTGCTGGGAGATCTTTTTCACAGCGAAATCAATCTGGAATGGAATGATTTCCGGCTTTTTCTGCAAAATAACGCTGACCAAAGCTTTGTGCTGGTCAAAGGCAACCATGACATCCTGCCGGAAGATGCCTACCCGGAAGACAACCTGAAGGTTCATGAAGAAGCCTGGCGCTGTCCTCCGTTTTACTTCAGCCATCATCCCCAGACAACGGTTCCCGAAGGGCTATATAACCTAGCGGGACATATTCATCCCGGCTATCGCCTTAGTGGCCGGGCAGGACAAGGAATTGGCAAACTACCTTGCTTTCATTTTGCCGAAAAAGGAGCGCTACTACCTGCTTTCGGCAAGTTTACCGGCTGTGTACATGTTCCCAAAAGACAGGGAAACCAGGTTTTTTTGATTGTACCCACCCAGGATAAGAAGAACAAGGTGATGAGAGTTTAGGGTTTGAGAGTTTGGAGTTCAGGGTTCACAGTTCACAGAGGGCTATGCCTGAAAGAACTTTGAATCTCCTCTGACAACACAGCATCTTAAAGTTTACTTGTCTTAACAAGTTCGGAATTAAAAATACTTATTCACGCTTTACATGGGGAAAGTTTGTTGTTTGAGCGCAGCGAGTTTCAAACTTTCCTAGATTTTTTGCATACTTTTTTATCGATGGAAAAAGTATGAGCCCGTCCGGCTTGAGGACAAATGTTTGATTATCATAAAATTATGAGTTTTAAGTAATAAATAATAAAATCGATCTCACTTTACTTTGATATCGATACGCCCTAGCATGATCTATTCCAGACTTATTTCGGCAACGACCGGCAGATGATCGGATGGGTAAGCATTGTCGCGGGAGTCTGTCAGGATTGCATGTTTGATAACTTTGATGCCGGGACTGACAAACACATAGTCAATGCGGCGGTTGTCCTGTAAAGGTTCGGTAACCACAAAGCCACTGAAAGAGCTGGTCGGCCCATGATGGGGAAGCTCGCTGACTTCGTAAGCATCCTCCAACTCATCACCCGTTACCATAGCCTGATAAGGGCCGGAATCAGGAGGGGCATTAAAGTCCCCGGTCACGATGAGCGGCTTGCCTCCCGCTATTGCGGTCACCCTCTTTTTGATCAGCTTGGCGCTTTCCTTCCTGGCCTGCTCCCCCCGGTGGTCAAAATGGGTGTTGACATAATACATCGTATCCCCGTTGGCTTTGTAGAGCAACTTCGTCCAGGTAGCGATGCGGGGCAAGGCAGCATCCCAGCCTACGCTGATTTCGTCGGGAGTTTCTGACAGCCAGAAAGTACCCCAGTCTATAAGCTCAAACTTATCCCGGCGATAGAAGACCGGGGAGAACTCTCCCTGGGATTTGCCATCATCCCGGCCTACGCCTACCCAATCCATATCGCTAAGGGCGCTGTCCAAATATGTTACCTGATGTTCCAGGGCTTCCTGCAAACTTAAAAGATCAGCTTCATGGTACTGTACCAGGTTGGCTACGGCTGCTTTGCGATACGGCCAGGCGTGGGCACTATCCCCCGGATTATCGTAGCGGATATTGTAAGACATCACATTAAAGGTAGCAGTTGTTTCTACGGACATATTGTTATCCTTTTCAGAATCGGATGGCTTAGGCTGACAGGCGGTGTTGCCCATCAAGGCAGCGACAAAAAGATAGAGGATAGTTTTTTGCATGGTTTGGTCGGTTTTTTTGGCTTCGTTGGATTATTCAATTGCCCAGAACAACTAATATATGCCAAGTGTAAGCGGTAAGGAGCATAATCGCAAATATAAGGTTGGCAAGCGTTTTATTTCTATTCAATGAGCAGGGGTTTACTGAAATTGGGTTTTCCCATACAGACCTTTATATAAGCTTCCCCTTCGAGGTCTGTGTCCCACAGACCTCGGAGGGGAAGCTGTCCTAACGCAATATCTTCTCCATCTTCCTGCCTTCCGCCAATTCATCTACCAACTTATCCAAATATCTAACCTGCTGCGTCAAAGTATTTTCAATTTCCTCTACAAAATATCCACCGATGACCCCGGTAATTAAATTTGAATTAGGGTGCAATGTAGCACGCTAGAAAAAAATGTCAAAGCTTACTTTTTCATTGATAAGTTCTTGCAGCTTTTTTCCATCATAGCCGGTGAGCCAATGAATTACCTGATGCAATTCTTCTTTTATTCTGCCTTTCTTCTCGACTTTTGCCAGATAATGTGGATGTACCTAGGCGAATGTCATTTTGCAATTCGCTCATCGTGTTTGGGTGTTGTTTTCATTCTATTTGAACCTTTCTAATCTGCCCTTTCTTTTCACAATGTTTTTATAATCCCATTGTATTTCCCTTGATTTTTTCAGCCAACGTTTTAAGTCTTTGGTTTCAATTTCAGAAACATAGTTGAAGAATATGGAAGCATCTTTAAATTTTTCTCCTCTTACGCTTAAATTTTCATCATTAAAGTCTGCACCGCTCCAAAACATTAGTCTGATACCTTTTTTTTGTTTGCTATAACCAACAATTGGATTGCCGTCTAGAAACCAAACAGGATGGGAATGCCAAATTATGCTTTCCGCTTTGGTTAGTTCTTTGTAAATAATCATAGCAAGTAAATTGCAAATTTGTAGATCCTCAGATTCTTGCTTTTCGTTATATTTATTAATCTCTGCGTTCATTTTTCCTTGAATCTTATTCAAATTAAACAGTCGGCTTTCATTAACTACAACGGTTTATGTAAGTGGAGTGTGGGATTAAACCGGTGAGCTTTCAATAAAGCACGGAGTCAATTCGTTTATTCATATTTTCATTTTTCCCGTCAATCGTCAAAGACGAATTGGCGGTGTTGCAACGAAGAACTGCGGTTGAATTACCCACTGAAACCCGCATTACATTTACATTTTGTTATAAGCAGTTTTTTCATTCCGATTCAAACACAGGCAAGGTAAATTTGAAATTACTACCCTTGCCAAGTTCACTTTCTATCCAAATTTTTCCTCCATGTTTTTCTACAAATTCTTTACAAAGTATTAAACCAAGACCTGTCCCTTTTTCATTTTCTGTACCAATGGATGATTGATTTGTTTCAAGATTGAATAATTTATTTTGAGTTTTCAAATCTATCCCAACTCCATTATCAGAAACTGCAATTTCAATAAATGTGTCCTTTAGCAATGCATAAACATTTATTTTGCCATTTGAATTTGTGAATTTTATAGCGTTGGAAATAAGATTTCTCAAAACAGTTTTAATCATATTCAGGTCAGCAAAAACTTCAATTTCTTCTGATGGAATATAATTTAGTACTATGTTTTTATTTTTTGCAATGGAATCTAAAAGTTCAAATATTTCATAAATAATAGAAGATAGTATATGTTTTTTCGGATTGAAACTTATTTGACCAGTTTGTGATTCAGCCCAATTCAATAAATTATCAAGTAAAACAAGTGTGTTTTTTGCTGATATATTTATTGTGCTTGAATACATTTTATATCCTGCAACATCAAGGCTATCTCCTTCTTCAATAAGTAGTTCAGAAAGCCCTAATATACTGTTAAACGGACTTCGTAAATCATGTGCAATTATTGAGAATAGTTTCTCTTTTGTAGAATTGAGTTCTTTTAATTGTGTTTCACTTTCTTCTGCTTTTTCTTTTGCAACAATTAATTCCGATTGAAGATCGACTGCTAAATTAGCTATGATTAACTCTTCCACCAGTTTTTCGTTTTCTTCGCTTTGTTGCGCAAACTTTATTTTAGAGATAATTAGCTCAGAGGCTCGTTTTGCTTTCTCTTCGTTTTGGAAAACAAGTTCAATATTCGCAATGACTAATTCTGATAGACGTTTTTCCTTTTCTTCACTTTGATATTCAAGTTCTATATTTGCAATTTTTAATTCCGCTGCACGTTTTTCCTTTTCTTCACTTTGATATTCAAGTTCTATATTTGCAATTTTTAATTCCGCTGCACGTTTTTCCTTTTCTTTACTTTGATATTCAAGTTCTATATTTGCAATTTTTAATTCTGCTGCGCGTTTTTTCTTTTCTCTGTTTTGATATTCAAGTTCTATATTTGCAATGATTAATTCTGCTGCACGTTTTTTCTTTTCTCTGTTTTGATGTTCAAGTTCAATATCGGCAATCTTCAATTCTGCTGCACGTTTTTCCTTTTCTCCGCTTTGATATTCAAGTTCAATATCGGCAATCTTCAATTCTGCTGCACGTTTTTCATTTTCTAAGCTTTGCGTGGAAAAATTCAAACGAAGAATTTCATTAAGCTTTTCAAGTTCAGCAATCTGATTTTCTAATTCTTGATATGTTGGTTTATCATTCATCTGCTTTTTTTTAAATTGAGTATAACATTCGTACAGCGCGTATTGCGTATCCACGCCGGACGTCTATCTACCATATACGTACAATATACGCATGATTTACTTATTTCTTTAGCCTTTTTCCCGCGTATGCACGCCGCATGAATATATTTTGTTGTATGGACGCAACTCACTCCAATCTACCCTATCCGTGGCTCAAGTAAACTTTGGTAGGAAAGTGAGCTATCGCTTTGGGGTTGGGTTTATTTTAACTTTCCAGCAAGGCTCATAACCCTAGGGTTGCGGCATCTTTTCTTCCGAAAACATGCGGTGGACGCGGGGTTAGATCAAATTTTTCAAGCAAAATATGCCATCTTGTCAGAAAACGACCATCTTTTTGCCTGAAAATGTCCCACAGACCCGGGGCTATGCTATATTATTCTGCAAAAATTTGTAGTAGACGTAAGGTCGCTTCAAATTTTCGTGCTGCAATTTGACGTGGACGCGGGGCTACAACATCTTTTCAAAAATGACTAGGCTATTTTTCTGACATTTTGGCTGCAAAAAGCCCTTTTATACATCATCATCCCTGATCTTACATAAGTAATATTCCTTTTCTCATGGGCAAAATCAATACTGCTTTTCTCTCTACTTTGCATAAAATAATAAAAACCACAAACTAATGAAAAATAGTAATTTGTTGATCGCCC
>JBBSOG010000252.1:0-8773 GCA_038259985.1 Cytophagales bacterium | reverse complement strand
CCGTAGCTGCTTAGGTCGCCGTAGCCCAGGTCATCAGCGTAAATGAGGATTATGTTAGGCCGGTCTGATTGCCCAAAAACGGGCTTCACTAGAAGTAGGAAACCCAACATAAGAACAGCTTTATTCAGAAAGGTCATGATCATCATTAAGGTTGGTTAGCAGATAAGTATAAACAAAATACCCAAGCCTTTACATTGATTTCAGGATCGCATCCTCATTAATCCATATAAATTTGTCTAGCTCTTTGAAGTTATATTTTTCCAATTTCAGTTCATCCCTTAAAATCAGCATACGCTTCTTGAACAATGGAAAGTAGGTAATTTCCTGTTCATCTAGTTTCTGCTCTTTAATTTTAGCAAAATAGGCGGTAAGGATTTTTTCAGCATGTGTATCATAGATGGGATACTCATCGGGAAAATGGTAATTGCAGTACCGAGTGGCAAATGAATACAAATTGTAATGCTGGTAATCGTGTTCAAACCGGGCGATGGCATTTACAATTTTCTCATCTTTATCTCGTAGAGGACCATCAATTTGAAGGGAAATAATATGTTTGGCTACCGAGGAGCGGCTTTTTATCAGCTTATCCAAATCCCCGTGAGGTGTGGCACTGATCTTTAGGATTACTTCGTTTTCGTCAGTATTGGCGGGATATTTTTTAAAATAATCAAACACACGAATATCATCTTCAAAGTAACCTTCCTCTTTTTCAAATGCCTGTTGAAATGATTGGATATCATGAAGAAATTGATCAGATAGCGTCATAAAAATAAATTAGGGGTTCAATTTCAATATTTTTAGGAATACTTATCGCCTGAGCCCTTCCGGGCTAAATTAGACCATCTGGCATTTACCAGCCCATGAAATATAGGCGATTCAAATCTAAATCTGTATTAATCCACCCAAGAAAGTTACCAGATATAATTAATATTGATTGAAAGTCAATTTGCTATCTGCGTTTGAGAAATTAGGTTTTCAAAATATTGTTCGCGCCTAGAGTGTAGCATTTTGGTACAATACACTGTGCAAAATTGAACCAATAAACAAGCAATTCTTACCGAAAAGTGCATAATTAGGTGTTTTGAGAGGATGGTATAATCTTGGCAGAAAATATATATTCAGCTCATCTTTTAACTTGATTTCATCCTATGCTGACCAACTACCTCAAAATCGCCTA
The DNA here is from genome assembly GCA_038259985.1 of Cytophagales bacterium. Classification (GTDB taxonomy): domain Bacteria; phylum Bacteroidota; class Bacteroidia; order Cytophagales; family Cyclobacteriaceae; genus Catalinimonas. The sequence continues at coordinate 7,596 of JBBSOG010000252.1, read as the reverse complement.
CCGCCACCTGGTGAAGAACAAGGTTTTTAGCCTGATCAATATTATAAGTCTGTTTACGAGTAGTTCAGCCGATTTAGGTTATAAACCCACGTGTTTTTCTATTCGCTCAAAACGCTCATTGATATCTTACCTCTATTGCACAAATACATCAATAAAAGCGTCCAAATCCGTCGTTAGTTCTTTCACTGATTTTTCCAAATCTACCACCCCTTCGCGGAGAATACTTACTTTAGCATTTACCGTGTTGATGCTTCGTTTCAGTTTTTTGATTTCCTCTTCCATCTTATAAATTTTTAAAATTGTCAAACTAATTGTACGATGCTTAAAAATTATCTCAAAATAGCCTATCGCCACTTGCTGAAGAACAAGGTCTTCAGCCTGATCAATATTCTGGGCTTAGCCATTGGCATGGCCGCTTGTCTGCTCATTATGCAATATGTCAGCTTTGAGCTGAGTTATGATGATTTTCATGAGTATGGATCAGATATTTACCGTGTACATGCCCACAAATTGCAGGATAATACGATCACACGAAAAACCCCTTTAAATCCCTATCCGTTAGCACCTGGTTTACAAGAAGTTTATCCTGAAGTCATCAACTTCACCCGGCTCATTCTTCCCTGGAGTGGACAGGCGGCAAGTAGCACATTGGTTGGGCAGGATATGCAAGGCAAGATCGTCAAGCAGCATTTTAAGTGGGGATTTTACTCTGATCCCGGATTCTTGGAAATGTTTTCTTTTCCCTGGCTCAAAGGGGACCGGCATGCCGCATTGAAAGACACTCATCAAATTATTCTCTCCGAAAGTACTGCCCGTAAGCTTTTCGGGAACCACTGGCAAGAAAAAGATGATATCATCGGGCGAAACTTAGAATACATCAATGAATTTGACCGCTTTACTTTGGTGATTGCAGGTATCATGGCCGATACCCCGGCAAATGCCCATTTCCAATACGACTTTTTGGCTTCTATGTCCACCTTGTCAACGGGTTGGGCTAAAGACTTTATGGATACCTGGGACTCAAACGGAGTCTATACTTATCTACAACTCGCCCCTCAGACTGACGCTAAAAATTTTACACATAAACTGAATACATTTGTAGCCCAGCATGGGCCGGAAGACCTTCATGCGCATACTGAGTTCGTTTTACATCCTTTGCAGGATATTTACCTACACTCTCATCTTGAAGACGAATTAATGGTAAATGGAAATGCCCAATATGTTACTTTTCTCTCCCTGATAGCCATCCTGATCTTGAGTATCGCCCTGATCAATTATATGAACCTTGCCATCGCAAAAGCAGTGACCCGAGGCAATGAAGTAGGCATTAGAAAAGTAATGGGCGCGAAACGCTTCCAGGTTCTTCGGCAGTTTCTTTTTGAATCACTTGTGCTAAACGTTCTCGCTTTCGTACTCGCTTTGACATTTGTTCAGCTCTCTATCCCTTTTTATACGCAACTCACCGGAAAAGTATGGAATGCTGCACCCGGTCAATTCTGGGGCTTTATTTTACTGTTGTTTCCACTAAGCACGCTACTCTCCGGCTGGTATCCTGCCTTGGTGTTATCGGGCTATCATCCTATACAAATGCTGAAAGGTAGGTTTGTTCATTCCCGAAGCGGGAAGCATTTGAGAAAAGGAATGGTGGTATTTCAGTTCTGGGTATCTATCATGCTTATCATTTTCACTTTCACCGTATATCATCAATTACAGTATATGCGCACCTATGATCCGGGTTTTGAGCAGGAAGGGGTACTGGTAGTCAAAGGCCCTTCAAACCGGACAGAAACCTGGATCGAGCATGACCAACAAAGAAACAACAGCGATCATACCGACACTTTTAAGGATGCTGCTTCTCAATATGCAGGGGTCAATGCTATCTCCCTTTCGTGGTCTGTTCCTGGTGAACGGAGTAGTATCTGGCCGATAGATTTGGGAGAATCTTATGGTAATAGTAAAATTGATATCATCAATGTCGATAACGATTACGGAGAAGTGTACGGGCTTCAATTACTGGCAGGTGAGTTTGATACCGAGCATGGTTTTGTTATTAATGAAAGTGCTGCTGAAATTTTGGGTTACCCTAATCCGGCTGAGGCTATTGGACAGGTATTCAGGGATGATAGAAACTTTGAACGCAATATCCAAGGAGTAGTGAATGACTACCATCACTACGGCCTTCAGCATGAGATACGACCGCTCATGTTCAGTGAAAATGACCCCACCTATAAACTGGATTCCTATTACAGTTTGAAAGTAAATGCAGGAGAGTTAAGTGCAACGATTGCTCAATTAGATGATGCTTATAAAAAAGCCTATCCTTTTGATGTTTTTGAGTATTACTTCATAGATCAGTATTTTGATGCACAGTACCGGGAAGATAAACGGTTTGGCAACCTTTTTAGTCTTTTTTCCGGTCTTTGTATTTTCATTGCTTGTCTGGGATTATTTGGGCTTTCCCTGCAAACCATAGCTGAGAAAACTAAAGAGATCGGTATACGCAAAGTACTTGGTGCGTCCATGCAAAGCATTCTCACCTTGCTCTCCCGGGATTTTATGAAGTTGGTAATGATCGCTAGTCTACTGGCTGTTCCCTTAGCTTATTGGTTCATCCAACGTTGGTTGCAAAACTATGCTTTCCATATAAATATTTCCTGGTGGCTCTTACTGTTTCCGGTGCTGGTGCTGATCTTCATTTCACTGCTCACCGTTAGCTTCCAAACCATTCGGGCGGCTTTGGCCAACCCGGCAGATGCCCTGAGGTCAGAATGATTCTAATGACCGATGAGTAATGATTAGTGATTAATTTATACTTCATTCATCATTCATCATTAATCATCCCTCATTATTGATTATTTTGCCGTTGTGAAGAACAAAATACATATCAACCTAGGCTACTATTTCCCTGCTCCTATGCTTTTTTTGAGCCTCTTGGCTGGTCTAGCGGGCATCGTATTGATGATCATAAATCCCTTGATAAGTATTCCTCTCCTCCTGGTGGGAGTAGTCATAGCTACCGCCCGCTACCGTCTGGTAATCAATCTTACCCAACTCACCTATCACGATCATCTGTGGGTTGCTGGGTTTAAGACGGGTAAAAAAGTAAACTTTGGCAGCATTGATAGCCTGTTTCTGAACAAGAATAAATATACTCAGACCGTCAATTCAAGAGTTTCAACGATGACTAAATACGGTACAGAATACAATGCCTATATCCGCTTTGATGTGGACGAAGTGCATTTGCTGAGTAGCGATAGTAAGTCTAAGGTGGTTGACAAGTTAAAGAAAATCAAAGCTAAGCTGGAAGACGACATCATCACCAGTACTCAACTCACCATTAATGCCACCATAAAGGATTATACGGATGAGGAAGTAAAAGAATTAGAGTAAATCCTTTATGCCATTGCTTACTATTTAGAATTTCTTGCACGATATCGGACACTTTCTGTACATTTTTGAACAGAAAAGGCTCCAATCAAACATTCTATTCATCTCCTTTTCGCTGTAATTACAAAAAATTTTAATCAAAAAATAATTTCCTAAGCAACGCTGTGTCAGGTATTTACATCTAGTACTCAGCAACCTATTTACATAAGCACAACAGTCTGGTAGCCACTTTCTTATTGAGCATGGCATCGTTGTTGACCTAGTACTAGGTAATGCTTTGTACCTAGCTTATCTGATTAAGCTGCAACATTGTGATTGAGATTTAGACTAATAAGAAAATGACATTGACCCAAATCATCCAAACCATGTTAACCCAAAAATTAACTTTTCTATTTAAGATCAACTTACTGCTAGTCGTATTGATTTTAACCGCTTCATCCGTTTTTGCCCAGTCTCAGGTGTCGGGTATAGTGAAAGATGAAGGTAATCAAGCCGTCCCTTTTGCCAATGTGTTGTTGATGAATCCCCAGGATTCGTCCCTGGTGAAAGGAAGCATTACCGATACCACCGGTTATTTTGCGCTTGACAATGTAAAGCAGGGCACCTACCTGATTGCTGCCCAAATGGTGGGTTATCATGGTTACTTCTCTGCTCCCTTGGATATCAGTAAAAATACTGTTTTGCCGGACATCCGTATGGAAGAATCAACTACCGAACTTAGTGAAGTGATCGTTTCCGCTGCCAAACCCATGATTGAGATGACGCCCGGTGCGATGGTCATCAATGTGGAATCCAGCCCTATTCTCAATAGCGGGACCGCCCGGGAAGTACTGGAAAAATCTCCCGGTGTCACGGTTGACCAGGATGGCAACATCAGTGTAAAAGGCAAGTCCAATGTGCTGGTCTATCTGGATGGAAAACCTACCTACCTTTCTGATAGTGACCTGTCGCAATTGCTGGAAAGTACTTCAGCCCAGAACATCGCTAAAATTGAGATCATGGATAACCCCCCGGCAAAATATGATGCGGAAGGAAACGCAGGGATCATCAATATTGTCAGAAAAAAATCTGCTGATCTTGGGTTAAATGGTAATGCCACTTTAGGTATTGGTTATGGTAAATATCCCAAACTAAATCCCAGCATAAATCTGAACTTCCGCTCCGAGAAATTCAATCTCTTTGGTAGTTACAGCCACTACTACAGCAAGCGCTTTCAGAACAACAATATATTTCGCAATATCCCTTTTGTCAATGCGGAAGGAGATTCTGCCAATACTACTTTTGATCAGTCTTCCAACATGATCAACTGGGTGCATAGCAATAACTTCCGCAGCGGGGCAGACTGGTACTTTAGCCCAAAAAGTACGATTGGGATATTGGTGAGCGGAAATGTAGGCACCTGGAATGGCGACGCCAAAAACACCACTTTACTGGGTGGCGAATACGAAAACCAGTATGACGGACTGAATGCCGCTAATCGCTCGGGAAATGCCTGGACTAACATGACCTATAACCTGAATTTCAAGCAGGAATTCAGCCAGGGAAGCGAACTCAGCTTTGATGCCGACTATGCGCTCTGGAATAGTGAAAATTTTCAGAGAAATGACAATATATACTTCAACAATGAAGGCCCCACTACCGAACCACCTTTGCTGGTACGTACTAATATGCATACTGACATAGATATTCTGGCAATAAAGGCGGATTATACAGCTACTATTTTCGGGGACTGGGGATTGGAAACCGGACTCAAAACCAGTCGTGTAAAAACAGATAATGACCTGGATTTTAAAACCATTGAAGATAGCATAACGATCACGGATACGCAGAGGAGCAATCGTTTTCAGTACGATGAAAATATACAGGCTGGCTATGTTAATGTGAACAAAAAGTTTAACGATCGCTGGCATTTGCAGGCAGGACTTCGGGCTGAGTACACCACTTCTATGGGCTATTCAGTGACTTTGGATAGTGCCTCTGACCGCGAGTACTTTAACCTCTTTCCCAGCGGCAGTTTGTCTTTCACTGCCTCCGAATCCCATAGCCTGTCGGCATCATATAGCCGTAGGATTGACCGCCCCAACTATGGCAACCTGAACCCTTTTGAGTTCTTTTTGGACCGGTTCACTTTTGAACGGGGAAACCCTTTTCTCAAGCCCCAGTACACTAATGCTTTTGCGCTTAATTATGGCTTCAAAAGCATGGTCTTCCTGACGCTCAACTACAATGTGACCAACGACGCCATTACCCAAGTGCTGGAACAGGATGAAGCCAATCAGACGACTTACCAAACGACTGTTAATTTGGATAAAACCACTAACTATAGTGCTAATATCGCTGCGCCTTTGACGCTTGCCCAATGGTGGGAGCTCAACCTCAACCTGACTGGTTTTTATAATAATATTGAATCACCTTTTTCAGAGGGTGGACAAGTCAGCAAAAGCCGCTGGAGCTATATGGCGCGTGCCCAGAACACTTTTAGCCTTCCCGGTGACGTGAAACTGGAAATCATGGGGATGTACCAATCACCACAACTCTGGGGTATCTTTGATATCCAGGAACAGTACCAAATAGACGCAGGCATTTCTAAGTCCATAGGCAAACTGAAAATTCAGGCCAGCCTAGACGATGTGTTTAATATGCGAAATAACCGGGTAAACATAAGCCAGGGGGATATTGATGCTGTCGTGAAAAACAAATGGGAATCCAGGGTTTTTATGGTCAACCTTTCCTATCGTTTTGGCAACGACAAAGTGAAGCAGGCACGCAGCAGGGGCACCGCTTCCGATGACTTAAGGCAAAGGGCAAATTAAAAGTGCTGGACAAAAGTATGAAGGCTGTACGAAAATAATCGTGCAGCCTTTTTTATTTTAATAACTGATTAGCTGTTATTAAAATATATTTAACCAAGTTTCTTTCAGCAATACTTCGGACAGAATTTAGGAAAAGAGAAGGCACCCCATTAAGTTAGTTTTGCGAACAACTTCAGGGTGCCATGAAAACCATAGAGATTTTCAATACTATAATGGTAAAAATGCCGAACATATCCCAACCCCTACGTAAGTTTATGATTCATCTGATGGGGGTGTTTCTATCCTCCAAGGGTCGTTACAACTTTAGTAACTTATCACGTTGGGGAGAGTATAGCGAGCGTACGTTTCGGCGTAATTATGATAAGGCTTTCAACTTCAGGTATTTCAACGAATTACTCATTGATCTATTTTTTGGCAATCAGTCCTGGATTGCGGTGAGTGATTGTAGCTATGTACCCAAGAGTGGCAAGAAGACATATGGATTGGACAGGTTCTGGAGCGGCTGCTCTCAAAAAGCACTGAAGGGCTTAGAGGTCAGCGCACTGGCTTTGGTATCAGTGAAAAATGGATTGGCCTTGACCCTATCGGTAAGTCAAACACCCAGTGGGCTCAAAGACGATACGAACCGCTTGGTTTTCTATTTGCAGCAGCTAGTGAATTGTAGTGCATATCTACTCCAAAAGACCAAATATTGGGTAGTAGATGGTTTCTACGCCAAAGAACAGGCTTGGGACCAGGTTGCAGGATTAGGCATGTTCATGATCACCAAGTTACGCGCTGATGCCAACATGAAGTATCTCTATGAAGGCCCTCAAAAACCCCGGGGCAGAAAACGTAAAAACGGGGGCAAAGTGCATTGGAAAGGCGATGAGGTAACGAGCCGTTTTGATCAACAGGGCACTACACAGGAAGGCTGGCAGCTCTACTCAAAAGTAGTATGGTCTGTACAATGGAAGCGTAACCTCAAAGTAGTGATGGTCACCTTGCAGACCAAGAAGGGACATAAGGGTTACTTTCTGCTCGGTTGCTCAGATTTAGAACTATCGGCTGATGTTATCCTAACTTACTATCGCTTGCGTTTCAACATTGAGTTCCTTTTTAGAGATGCTAAACAGCATTTGGGACTTAATCACTGTCAGAGTATAAGCGAAAAACGCTTAGACTTCCATTTCCAAGCGGTGACGATGACATTAAACCTATGTTTGGTAGAGAATCACTTACATGGCAAAACCAGCTTCTCTCTGCAAGATATCAAAACAAGTTATTTTAACGCCAATTGGCTGCAAACCATTATTACAAAGTTAGAACTGGACGCTGAGTCAATAAAAATGCATCCTAACTACCCTAGGCTATTGAAGTGGGGTAAATTAGCTGCATAAAACTGTCCATAGTATTG
>JBBSOG010000251.1:0-8782 GCA_038259985.1 Cytophagales bacterium | reverse complement strand
TTGCATATCACGCCCAAACGTATTTCTAAATTAGGCGACTACCGCTTTCACAGAGAAAAGAATACGCATGTTATTACTCTAAATGCCAACCTCAATGTGTATGCTTTCCTGATCACCTACCTCCATGAAGTGGCCCACCTGATTGCTTTTCAGCAGCATGGGTTCAAGATTGCCCCACATGGCGCAGCGTGGAAAAGTAGCTTTCAACAACTGATGCAGCCCATGCTCATTGAAAATATTTTTCCTGCTGAAATCCTTAAGCCCTTGCAAAAATATATGCTCAACCCTAAAGCGGCCAGCGGTTCGGACCACCATTTATCTTTAGCGCTGCAAAAATACGATCATCAGGACGGCAGTATACCTTTAGCTAAGATTGAACCGGAACAGGTTTTTCGGTTCAGGGATATGACTTTTGTCAAAGAATCGGTGCGCCGTACCCGTGCCCTTTGCCGGGATGTAGAAAGTGGAAGGCGTTATCTGGTGTCGCAGATCGCGCGGGTACAACCGCTTAGGGAAGGGACAAGCGGCGAGTGATCAGTGAGCTGACCAGTTCGTAAAACCGCAGGGGCTTCAGGGTACGCCAGTTTTCTATTTGCAGGCTCCCGCCGTAGTTCACGTAGGAATCAATGTTGAAAACGGTCATCTCCGAAAGCACAAAATCCCGAAAGTTTACAGCGGCGATCCAGCCATCCTCCACATCCTCAAACCATTCTTCGTAATAACAATCATCCGAGCCGTGGAAGTTAAGGATGTTTTCACCTACCAATATAAACTGGTTGATATCCTGCTGAGTGAGGTGGTCAATGATATTTCGTTTCAAGTGCATAATGTCGTTGTTCAGGGCATCGTTCCATTCCCCGATCAATTCAATCACACAAAACCGCCGTTCATAATCGGCAAAGAGGATTTTGATGTAGAGAGTTTCCGAACCTATATAATCCCATGCCGGATCAATATAATACCCGTAGATGGTGTTTGTATACAGCTCATAATTGTATTCTTTCCCGTAAAAAGGAGATTGTTCATCCTCTGCCGGATGATAGTATTTGTGCCAGTTATAAAAAGGCTCAATGTCGTGCATACCTTTCCAGTTTTAAGTGTGCTAAGCTTTAGCTGTTCAGGAAAAAGTTATACCAATACTAAAAATCATGTTTTTCAGCCGCCAATGCCTGCCGGACGGAGCCGTGTTTTTTGAGCAAAGCTTCAGCTTTTTCCCTGTCCACTTTTAACTCCTCCATCAACATTCTCGTTCCCCGGTCTACCAGTTTATTGTTGCTGAGTTGCATATCCACCATACGATTGCCCTTTACCCTTCCTAAGCCAATCATAGTCGCGGTAGAAATCATGTTGAGCACCAGCTTTTGCGCTGTTCCGGCTTTCATGCGGGTACTTCCGGTGACAAATTCCGGCCCTACGACTACTTCTATCGGAATTTCGGTCGCCGCTGCCAGTTCAGAGTCCAAATTACAAGTGACACAGCCGGTCAGAATACCTTTCGCCCGGGCATCTTTGACGCCTCCAATGACGTAGGGGGTGCGCCCGGAAGCGGCAATACCGATGAGCGTATCTTTGTCATTAATAGCATAAGCCTGCAAATCTTTCCAGGCTTGGTCAGGGTCATCTTCGGCAAACTCCACAGCCTTGCGGATAGCAGCATCGCCCCCGGCCATGATGCCAATGACCCAATCGTGGGGCACACCGTAAGTAGGCGGACATTCGGAAGCGTCCACCACTCCGAGGCGCCCACTAGTACCGGCACCAATGTAAAAGATACGCCCTCCTCTTTTCATTCTGGCTACGATCCCATCTACCAGCTTTTCTATCTGAGGAATGACTTTTTCTACAGCGTAGGCTACTTTCTTGTCTTCCTGGTTAATACCTATCAATAGCTCCCGGGCAGGCATTTGTTCCAGATTATTATAGAGGGAAGAGGATTCGGTAGTGCTCATGATTTCTTTGTTTCTTGGTGATATAATGTTAATCCGGCGATGGGCGTTTCCAGGATATTGAAAACCCTCAGCCCCTTGTCATTGGCTACCTGCCGGAGCAAGTTGCCAAAATAAAAAGCGATAGAACCGGTAAAGTGTATTTTGTACTGTTGGTAATTATCATAACGGCAAATGGTTTTGTCAAAGAAGTGGGCAAAGATCGCATAGACCATCTGCGTCAGGTAGGGATCTTTCAGGTTTTGGAATACAAACTTAGCAAAACCCGCCATGTAGCGATTGGGATAAGGTTTACTATACACGTTTTCCAGCACTATTTCTTTGCTAACATCAAATCGTTTCTCTAGTTTCTCTTTGATTTCGGCAGGCAATTCACGGCGAAAATAGCGGTTGAGCAATTCCTTGCCGATATAGGAGCCGCTGCCTTCGTCGCCGATAATATAGCCCATGGGAGGAATATTGTCGGTAATCTGCTGACCATCGTACAGGCAGGTGTTAGAACCCGTGCCCAAAATGCAACTGATGCCCGCCTCTGAACCGCAAAGCGCCCGGGCTGCCCCCAGCTGATCACTGTTGACTGATGTTTCTGCTTCCGTAAACACATGTAGTAAAGCATCGCGAACTTTGTTACTGGCTGATTCGGTAGCGCAGCCAGCGCCGTAAAAATGGATTTCCCGAACAGAAGCCTCTAACTGTGGATACAGTTCCTCCTTCAGTACCGCTATCATCTTCTCCTTCGTTTCCAGGTAAGGATTCAGCCCAACGGTTTTGGCCTGACTGATCTTGCCCGCCTCGTCAATGAGCCGCCAATCGGTTTTGGTAGAGCCACTGTCTGCGATTAATATCATGGGTTCACTTTCAATGTTCAAAGACATTTGCCTGCATGAAGTGTAAAATTATAACTTTCGCCTTACATTCGTGCTTCTATGGTGATCAATCTGCAAGACAGTCTTAATTTTATTTCTAAACTCACCTTTCGGCGCAGTGTCAATGCCCTGCAAGTGCTGGGCAGCTACTATTTCTCCCGGCTCAGTGGAAAAGCCCGGCAGGCTGGTTTACCTATCAGTATTTCTATAGAGCCCACTACTGCATGTAACCTGCGCTGTCCCGAATGTCCCAGTGGCTTGCGTTCTTTCACCCGGCCCACTGGCATGTTGCAGGAAGATGTCTTTGAGAAAACGGTTGATGAGCTTAAAGCTACGCTATGTTATTTGCTGTTTTACTTTCAAGGCGAGCCTTACTTGCACTCCCAGTTTCTGGATTGGGTGCGCTATGCTTCCGCAAAGGGGATTTATACGGCAACTTCTACCAATGCCCATTACCTCTCGGATGAAAATGCCCGCCAAACCGTAGCTTCCGGCCTGGATCGCCTGATTATTTCTATTGACGGCACCACACAGGAAACTTATGAAGCCTATCGCCGGGGGGGCAATCTGGAAAAGGTCATTGAGGGCACCAAAAACATTATCCGCTGGAAGAAAAAGCTTAAATCAGCTACGCCACACGTCATCTTTCAGTTCTTGGTGGTCAGGCCCAACGAGCACCAAATAGAAGAAGTAAAGCAACTGGCCCGGGAGTTGGGGGTAGATCATGTTGGGTTCAAAACCGCACAAATCTATGACTATCAGCAGGGTTCGGATCTGATACCCCAACAGCAAAAATATTCCCGCTATCGCAAACTTACTGACGGCAGCTACGCCATCAAGAATAAGCTGCTCAGCCACTGCTGGAAGATGTGGCACTCCTGTGTGATGACCTGGGATGGGAAGGTCGTGCCCTGCTGTTTTGACAAAGACGCTCATCATCAGTTAGGCAGCATACATGAAAGAAGCTTCCGGGAGATATGGCAGGGCGAAGCTTACCGACAATTCAGGCAGAGTTTATTACGCTCCCGCACCGAAATAGAAATGTGTAAAAACTGTACCGAAGGCACCAAGGTATGGGCATAGTAAGGTCAAATTGACAAAAAATGCACTAAAGGAATCTTTTTAGCGTTTACTTTATTAATAAAAACAAATAAATCCTTACTTTTCCAATACATATAACTACAAAGTAGAAACCATGAGATTACTTAAAACCGGATTCGCTGCCCTTTGTATCATCAGTTTGACCGCCAGCTGCGCTTCTTATCATACCTGCCCTGCGTATGCTCAAAAGCCAGCAATGCATGAGCAACAAACTACCGCCCAGGTGCAAACTGTTCCGGTAACGCAAAGAGAAACCAGAAGTTTGTAAGCTTTCCGGCTGGGCTAAGCTAGCCGGGCTACGCTAATCAAGTTGCACTACGCCAGCTTGGTCTAGATCTTTCCAAAATCCGGGATATGATTTTACTACCACATCCGGGTCTTCAATGACCACATCCATCAACGCTGCCAGCGGGGCAAAAGCCATCGCCATTCGGTGGTCTTCGTAGGTGTGGATTTGTACACTTTCAACTTCTTTTAGGTTAACACCTGGCTTAAGTTCCCAGGTATCTTTATCTTCCAGCAAGCTCGCTCCAAGTTTATTCAGTTCGGCACGCAATGCCGCTACCCGGTCTGTCTCCTTAATATATAAGCTTTCCAAGCCCATCATGGTGCAGGGGATTCCTTTGGCAGCGCAAGTGACCGCTACGGTTTGTGCTAAGTCCGGGCAGTCGCTGAAGTCATAAGAGAGTTCTTCCACGGCTTCTTTTTTCTGCAAAAGCACCCCTTCTTCGTCAAAAGTAGAAGTCACGCCCAACTTATCCATAATCTCTACGATGGCGATGTCCCCTTGTAAGGAGTCTTTTCTGAGGCCCAGCAATTTCACTTCTGCCTTTTCTGCCAGAGCTACCAAACTGTACCAATAACTGGCCCCTGACCAGTCAGACTCTATGGTGTAGCTGCCTTTACCATAATCCTGAGATGCTATGTTAATGATATTATCTTCCCACAAGTAGTTTATACCGAAACGCTGCATTAAACCTAAAGTCATCGCGATATAAGGGCGGCTGCCGATCTTGCCTTCTAGTGTAAGCTTTAACCCATCCGGCAAAGTGGGGGCAATCATTAGCAGCGCGGAGATATACTGGCTGCTCACATCCCCCCGGATGCTCACTGTCGATTGCTTTTGCCCCTCCGGCAAACCGTTGAGCTTCACTGGTGGATAGCCTTCGTTTTGCAGATATTCCACACTGGCACCTAGTTTCGTGAGCGCATCTACCAATAGCTTGACCGGACGCTCGTGCATACGCGGCGTACCGCGCAATACTTTGCCGGGCTTAGCCACCGTACAGTAGGCCAGCAGAAAACGCATGGTCGTACCTGCATCCAGCACATTGAGTTCCTGCTCATCAGATCGCAGGAGGCGCATCATGGTTTGGGTATCCCGCGCTTCCGAGAGGTTGTCCAGCTCAATTTTTTCGCCGGACAAAGCCTGCATAATCAAAGCGCGGTTGCTCTCGCTTTTAGATGAGGCCAGTTGAATCTGCGTATGTATGGGTTTGGTGACCCGCTTTAGTTTGATGGTTTTGTCTCCCACGGTTCTTTATCTTTTGATGGCCCTAATTTAGCACCAGAATACAGGCTTTAAAACAATTGCCTTTTTTTTTCGTAACTTAGACATCTTCACCTTATTTTTTTACATCATAATATTTCACAAATATGGATAATTCTGGTAAAGTAATTTCTGCACTTTTAGTAGGGGCCGCGGCTGGCGTATTGACCGGCTTGATATTCGCCCCTGAAAGCGGTGACAAGACCCGGCGTAAGCTCAACAAATCGGCCAAAGACATGATAGACGACCTGGAAGATGCCTGGGAAGAGAGCGCCGAAAAGATCAAAGGACTGGCGGATAGTGCTGTAGAGGAAATTGAAAAGTACAGCAAGAAGGTTAATAACTAAACCAACAAAAAGCATGTCCAATACCAAAGCCTCCTTGCGAGGCTTTTTTTATGCTCACATCATCTGGCTGACATTTATTTCCATACAAGCTAACAGATAGCCACCTTTAACACTTGACTTGATGGCCCATGCTTCCACAAAACCGAACCAGAGCACGCACCTGGCAATTGGGATGAGCTACTGCTTCTTCTTGCGTAGCATCTTCAAGTAAAGTTGTTCCACCTTGTCCCTGGCCCAGGGGGTTCTTCTCAAAAACTTAAGGCTGGATTTCACAGAAGGGTCGTAGTTAAAGCACCTGATGTTGATGATACGGCCTAGTTCTTCCCATCCATAGGTGTCTACCAGTGCCTCAAGCATGTCTGCCAGTTTTACACCGTGCAATACGTTATTGGGCTGTTGTTGGTCTTGGGGTGTATCCATTGGAGTTTAGGCTAAGAGGCTTATGCGTACTTTTTTCTTTTTCAAGTGGCTGTTGTTGAGTTGTTGAATAAGTCGTTTTGCCTTTGAACTAGGCACTGCCACGAAAGCGCAATCCTGCTTTAACTCAATGACACCGAGTTCATCTTTGCTCAAATTACCTTGTTTAAAAAACAAACCGGCAATATCCCCTTTGGAGATTTTGTCCTTTCTACCCCCGGAAATGAAGAGTGTTTCCCATGTACTTGTAAGCTTCTCATTACCGGGCTTTAGGGTAAGCAATTCGGCCCCCTTAACAAATGAAGGGAGGGTTTCTTGTGCCAGCTTGAGCATATAAGCGGTGCCTTGGCTATTCATCCTGGCAGTTCGCCCATTTCTGTGCACAAATTCATCCTCTTTGGGGGGGAGTTGGTAGTGGATGATAAAATCCATTTTCGGGACATCAATGCCCCGGGCTGCCAGGTCGGTGGCAATCAATATGCGGTGGGTCCCATTCCTGAATTTGATAAGTGCCCGCTCCCTGTCCATTTGTTCCAGACCGCCATAAAAGCAGGTATGGTCAATAGCATTTATAGCAAGGTAGTCGCTTACCGTTTGTATGCTTTCCTTTAAATTGCAAAACACGATGCCGTTTTTTTTCCCCAGGTGTTTAAGCAACTGCACCAAAGTCTCCAGTTTATTCTTATTGGTAGCAACTACCGTCTTGAGTTGAAGCCGTGGAATATTGTCTTCGGGGAATTTGAGGTATTTTGGTTTTCTGATACCGATAAAAGCGGGAATTTCCACCTTCTGGGTAGCTGAAGTTAGCACTTTCTTCTTGACAAATGACAGGCTGCTCAGGATGGCGCTCATTTCGTCGGCAAAACCGACTTCCAAAGATTTGTCAAACTCATCCAATACCAAAGTTTTGATGTGATCAGTAGCAATCGTGCCTCTTCTCATATGATCGGCTATCCTACCCGGTGTTCCGATCAAAATGGCAGGCGGGTGTTTCAGGTCTAGCTTGTCCTTAGCACCTGCCCTGCCCCCGTACACCGCATTGATCTTGAAACCGCTACCCATCTCCCGGGTAACTTGTTCAATTTGTAAGGCAAGCTCCCGGGAAGGCACCAGGATCAACGCCTGTACTGCGGTCAGTTCCGGGTCTAGTGTAGCGATGAGGGGGAGTAGAAAAGCCAGGGTTTTACCGGTGCCGGTAGGCGAGAGCAAAACCACTTCCGGGTGAGATGAGATGGCTTCATAAGCCTGTTCTTGCATAGGGTTTAACGCCTCTATGCCCAGTTTACTTAAGATCGCCTTGATGTCCTTGTTTTTCCCTTCCATGCCACAAAGGTAGACAATAAGATGGAGGTATTTTGTATTAAATGATTTGGGATATTCGTATAGGAAGTATTTTTCAATGGTTGAATAACAGTCAGCGCGAGCACTTGGGATGGTTTGATGGCATTTTCTTTCCAAATATCAATATTCGTATTTGAAGAATATAATTTCTAAGTGCTTTTCAAGTAGGGCTGAGCGCTGCATTCTGATAGTCGCCTTTTTATATTCTTCTGCGTCTCACTTTGTTTTTGTTGATTGTAATAAACTCATTCTTTCCGTTAGATTCTATGGTTTTCAATGCAGATCTAAGAAAAGAGAGGATGGTATCGTAGTCCTCCTTGTCATATCTCAGGAAAATAATTGTTAATCCTGACAGCTGATGGGCAAAAATCCATTCTCCGAAGTCTTTATCTTCTGTTATTAGAATTTTATTGTCTCGTTTGGCTAATGTGATAATATCTTCATCAGCCATACCAGCATTGGTTTCCTTTATCCAAGTTATTTGATAACCATCTTCTCGTAAGGATTTCACTAAATTTCCATTAAGTCCTTCGTCAGCCAGGATCATGATTAAGCACTTTGAAGTGTATCTTCACTTTCTATCACTGATACGGCATAGCTTACACATGCCAGAATATCTTCCTTATTGATGTGCGGATACATTTCTATAATCTCATCAAATGAGTATCCTCCTGCAATCTTTCGCAAGATCAATTCAACCGTGATGCGTGTACCTTTGATTACAGGCTTTCCAAGCATCACTTTGGGATTTGCAGTTATTTTATCTTGATAATTCATATCCTTTTTCTGTTGAAGTTCTCTTTTTTTTATTTAAATGGCAAGTAACCACCAAGCGCAGGCATGAGCCGGGCTTAAGTTTTTTTCAACTTGGGCATACAGCTAACTTCAAGTTTTAAACTTGACTTGATACAAAAGCTTCAGTAGCATAATTAAGCTAAAGGAGGATATAAGGTATGAAGCTTTCAGGTTGCACATTTGGTGAGGCTTGAGGCTAGGTGGTGTTAAGTGCCGATTTTTAATTTATTCTTATAAAATTCTATCAATCTGTTGGCTAAATCAATAACTTGAATAGAATTACCAAATTTTACTTTAGCCTCATTGTCCAAGTATATAATGAATGCGAATCAAGGGTAGGAAACTAGAAGAAACAGATGTGCTAGCCAATGCCTTAGTTGAGTATGGAAACTCTACAACTAATTGCCCTGTACTATCACA
>JBBSOG010000250.1:0-8826 GCA_038259985.1 Cytophagales bacterium | reverse complement strand
GTTGCCTTAGCAAAGGTCGCTGCAAAATACCAGGGAACCTATGCCTCACACATCCGCAATGAAGCCAATGGGGTATTTGATGCCGTAGATGAAGCTATACTAATTGGGAAAGAGGCCCATATTCCGGTAGAGATTTCCCATATCAAGATTTCCAGCCGCAAAGCTTGGGGCAGAACCGATGAATTGCTGGAAAAAATTGAGTCTTATCGCCAACAAGGTATAGATGTGACGGTAGACCAATATCCCTATACCGCCAGCAGTACCAAACTGAGTGTTATGTTACCTTCCTGGGCTTATTCGGGAGGTACCGACTCTCTCAGGACTCGCCTGGCCGATGTGAAAACCCGCAGCAAGCTCAAAAGTGAGATGCTGGAAAATCTGGAAGGTATGGGCTTTGATGATTTCAGCTATGCAGTAGTGGCCAATTGCCCCTGGGAAGAAAGCTATAGCGGAAAAAGTATTACGGATATCAATCTTCTCCTGGGAAAGCCTGCTGGTGCGGCACAGGAAGCTGAAACAATTATGGATATGATAACAAAAGTAGAGGATGGAGATCGTGTACAAATGATTTATCATAAGATGGACGAAAATGATGTGCAATACCTGATGAAATATCCCTTTACCATGATTGCCCGGGACGCCGGCGTGGCGGAAATGGGCGTAGGATCGCCCCATCCCCGTGCTTATGGTTCTTGTTCTCGGGTGTTAGCGCATTATGTCTGCGAACTTCAGGTACTCAGCCTGGAAGATGCCATCCGAAAGATGACTTCCCTGCCGGCCCAACGCTTCCAGTTGCGAGACCGGGGCTTATTGCAGGAAGGCAAAGCCGCCGACATTGTCCTCTTTGATCCGCAAAAGATCAAAAGCCCTTCCACTTTTGAAAACCCCCACGCCTATTCGGCAGGTATGGAATATGTGATCGTCAATGGAGTAGCTACGGTAGAAAACGGCAAACACAAGGGGGTACATTCGGGGCAAATACTTAGAGGAAATGGAGCGCTCAATAATTAGCTTATTTCAGATAACTTAAATTTCTTGTTATCACGCGTTATCTTATAGCAAATCACTTCTTGCCACAGAGCAGTACAAATAAAAAAAGCCTGTCATCGCTTTGTTAAAGCAACAACAGGCTGTTAAACGATTTGTGAAACTGGATCAACCTTTACCTTTGGCAATTTCTATGCCTAGTTCTTTCCCCTTGTGGGTAGCATGTTGCATGGCATCCAATACGTCCCTTTCGTAGCTCCGTTCTATTTCAAAAAAGGAGAAATTGTTCAGGATTTCTATCTGCCCAATCCTCACATCATCATCCGGCATATGTTTATTCACCATACCAATGATCATTTTGGGAGATATGTTGTCTTTCTTACCGAGGTTCATATAAAAGCGTGAAAAAGTAGATCCGTTACTTTTAGATCCTTTTTTAGGATTACGGTCTCTTTTTTCCCGACGCTCACTTTTTACTCTTTCAGGAGCAAAAGAAGCATTCAGATCAGGCGAGTTTTTATAGTGCTCCAACATTTGATTGAATTCTATAGACACAAAGTGCTTGATCAAGTCTTCTTTGTCCAACCAAGAAAGCTTATCAATAATGGCAGGAAGAAAATGCTCAATTTCAGGGTTAACATCTACTTTCTCTACTTTGTCAATCAGGGTAAAAAGTTGTTTTTCGCAGATATCCCGTCCACTAGGCACTTTGATCTGCTCAAACTTTTTGTTCACCGTTCTTTCTATCTGCTTGAGCTTACCTTTGTCCCTACCGTGTACTAGCGTAAGACAGATACCACTTCTTCCGGCGCGTCCGGTACGGCCACTACGGTGTACATACACTTCTGGGTCATCAGGAAGGCTGTGATTGATAACATGGGTGAGGTCGTTAACGTCAAGGCCACGAGCCGCTACATCAGTTGCGATCAGGAGCTGTAAATTTTTCATGCGGAAGCGGTTCATAACCACATCGCGCTGCGCTTGGGACAGTTCTCCGTGCAGGGCATCAGCATTGTAACCATCCTTCATCATGTGGTCGGCAATCTCGCGGGTATCATTACGGGTACGACAGAATACAATGCCATACATATTGGGATTGATATCCACAATACGTTTGAGTACTTCATAACGGTCTTTGGCATGTAACGGGATAAACTGATGCTGCACATTATCGGCGCCAGCGTTACGCTTGCCTACGCTGATCTCTTCCGGATTATGCATATACTTCTCAGCGATCGCCATCATTTCTTTAGGCATAGTCGCTGAAAAAAGTAATGTTTGCTTTTCCCGGGGCGTATTTGCCAGAATGGCATCCAGTTCATCTTTGAAACCCATAGACAGCATTTCATCGGCTTCATCCAACACCAGGC
This sequence comes from Cytophagales bacterium, assembly GCA_038259985.1. Lineage (GTDB taxonomy): Bacteria > Bacteroidota > Bacteroidia > Cytophagales > Cyclobacteriaceae > Catalinimonas. The sequence continues at coordinate 6,469 of JBBSOG010000250.1, read as the reverse complement.
AGCGGATATTTTCTACCTTTAGTTTTCTGCGTTTGATCAGGTCCAGCGCACGTCCGGGTGTTCCTACGACAATCTGTGCGCCATCTTTGAGTTGCTTCATTTGTTTGGCAATGTCCACGCCGCCGTAGACCGGAACTACGCTGATACGCTTTAGGTATTTGGCGAAAGTGGACAAATCATTAGATATCTGCAAACACAACTCCCTGGTCGGGGATAAAATCAGCGCCTGGGCTTCCTGGCTATGTTCATCAATCTGCTGAATAATGGGCAAACCAAAGGCGGCAGTCTTACCAGTACCTGTCTGAGCAAAAGCAATTAAGTCGTTTTCAGAGTTCAGAACAAAAGGAATAGCTTGTTCCTGAATGGGGGTGTGTTTTTCAAATTTTAATTCACTGAGTGATTTTAAAATTTCTTCGCGCAAACCCAGCGCTTCAAATCTTGTCATTAAAGAAAATTATGTGTGTGAACGGGCGCAAAAGTAGGCAAAAGAATCCGTCTTTCACGCACCGCTGCACCTAATTATATTTTGTACGAACGCTGATCGTCCTCTTACAGTTCCTATTTTGACAGTATAAAAGGCTTATATTTGAAATGGGCGTGAAACTAAAAGGCCACCTTTTGGGTAGCCTCAATAGATTGTGTAGCATAAAATTTTAAGCGTAGTTATTAAGCATGACGGGCATAACGAGCATCAGGATGTCCTCATCGGTATCCGAATCTTTGGGAACGATCAGCCCGGCACGGTTAGGAGCTGAAAGTTTAAGGATAACTTCATCAGAATCCAGGTTATTCAACATTTCAATGAGAAAACGCGCATTAAATCCAATTTCAATTTCTTCTCCCTCATGTTCACAGCTGAGTTGCTCGCTTGCTTCGTTAGAAAAATCAAGGTCTTCCGCAGAAATATTAAGTTCGTTACCGCTTATTTTCAATCTTACCTGGTGAGTAGTTTTGTTGGCATATATGGCAATCCGTTTAAGTGAACTTAGTAATTCCAGACGATTGATGGTCATTTCGTTCTTATTATCCTTAGGAATGACATTTTCGTAATCAGGATAACGCTCATCAATCAAACGGCAGATCAATTGTATATTACTGAATTTGAAAAACACGTTGGAGGCATTAAACTGCACGCTGACCGGCACTCTCTCGTTGGGCAGCGTAGCTTTTAATAAGCTTAATGCCTTGCGGGGAATGATCAGGGAAGTTTTATTAGAAGAATGCACATCCGAGCGTAGATAGCGGATTAGACGATGCCCGTCTGTTGCCACAAAAGTACTGTTATCGTCTTTCAAGTTGACATAAACCCCCGTCATGGCAGGGCGTAATTCATCCGTACTGGTAGCAAAAAGTGTGTTGCTCACCGCACTGGAGAGTACATCGGAAGGCATCTCTACTGAATTAACATCTTCTACTTTTGGAATCTTAGGAAAATCTGTGGCATTTTCACCTGAAAGACGATAATGTCCGTTAGACGAGTGGATTTCAATATTATATGATGAACCATCAATTGTAAAAGTGACGGGTTGTTCTGGCAAATTCTTAAGTGTATCAATGAGTATACGGGCCGGAACAGCAATACTCCCACTTTCATCAGCATCTACTTCCATCTCTGTGATCATGGAAGTCTGAAGATCGGAAGCAGTAATGATCAACTTACCATGACTTACTTCACAAAGGAAATTTTCCAGTATAGGTACTACCGGATTGGAAGCAATGACTCCGTTAACGGCAGAGAGTTGCTTCAGTAAAGCGGAAGAAGAAACGACAAACTTCATATTCAAGAATACTTAAAATCAACAATTTAACAGCTCGCTCTCAAACTAATATTTTAGATGGTAAATATATAAATTTATATGAGAACATTGTCCTGCCTCACAAATTAAAAAAAGAGACATTCTGGTCACCTAATTTACAGGCAAAAAAAAGCCCGGCAATCATATACCAGGCTTTATAAGATACAATTTTTACTTATTGGCTCACTGAAACACGTCTAAAAGCAGTTACTTTCATACCCTTATTGACACTATCCAGGTACTGGGCCACACTCATGCCAGGATCTTTGACGTACGCCTGATTGACCAGCGTGTTGTCCTTATAAAATTTATTTAATTTTCCCTCAGCAATTTTATCAAGGATGTTGTCTGGCTTACCCTCTGCCTTAGCTTGCTCACGGCCAATCTCCATTTCACGCTCAATAGTAGTCTGGTCTACCTCATCTTTGTCTAGTGCTACGGGGTTCATGGCAGCGATTTGCATACCAATATCACGGCCAGCTTCTTCAGCATCGCCTCCGGTATGTTCAAGGGCAACCAATACTCCCAGGCGACTCCCTGAATGTATATATGACACAACCATTTCGCCGGTTAATCTCTCGTAGGCACCGATATCAATCTTCTCTCCAATTTTACCCACCAGTTCGGTTAACTTTTCTTCCACGGTAAGTGATCCTAACTTCAATTTGAGAAGTGCTTCTACATTGGCGGGTTTTTCGTTGAAGGCGACCTCAACAATGGCGTTGCCAGCTTGCTGAAACTCCTCATTTTTTCCTACAAAGTCCGTCTCGCAGTTAAGCGAAATCAATACTGCTTCTTTAAGGTCGTTGCTTGATTTGACAAACACACTTCCTTCGTTGGTTTCACGATCTGAGCGGGAGGCCGATATTTTCTGGCCTTTCTTTCTGAGGTTTTCTACTGCTTTATCAAAATCGCCGTCTGCCTCTACCAGGGCTTTTTTGCAGTCCATCATTCCGGCCCCGGTCATTTGACGAAGCTTGTTTACATCTTGTGCGGTGATAGCCATAACAGAAAATTTTTCTAAGGTTTATGATTGTTTAAATGTCAATGGAGGTTCCGTTGGGATGTACGCACCATCCATTATATAAAAAAAGAACACCGGACGATTGCCGATGTTCATATGTATCAAATATTCTAAAGGAATAAATTAATTTGAACCTGAATCTTTTTTCTCAAGCTCTTCGTTTTCGTCGGCTTGCTTCTTGGTATCCTCATCTTCTTTCAACTTGGCATCTTCCTTCTGCTGCTTGCGTTCAATGAGTCCTTCTTCTACTGCTTTTCCCATGTATTTAACGATAAGGGAAATAGATTTGTAAGCATCATCATTAGCCGGGATAGGGTACTGAATTTCGTTAGGATCAGAGTTAGTATCCACGATGCCTATGACCGGAATATTGAGCTTTTTGGCTTCTTTGATGGCAATATGCTCACGTTTGATATCCACCACAAAAAGAGCAGCAGGAAGACGGGTAAGGTCAGCAATACCGCCCAGCACCTTCTCCAGTTTCTCTCTTTCTCTGGTCATCATCAGGCGTTCACGCTTTGCCAGGTTTAAGAATGCTTCTTCCTTTGATAGTTTGTCAATAGATGACATTTTGCGCAAAGATTTGCGGATTGTCGCAAAGTTAGTCATCATACCACCCAGCCAACGGTCGGTCACGTAAGGCATCCTGAGGCGTCTCGCCTCTTCAAACACGATTTCCTGTGCCTGCTTTTTGGTAGCAACAAACATCACCTTACGGCCTGATTTCACGATTTGCTTCATCGCATTAGCTGCGTCTTCCAGGCAAACCAAGGTCTTGTTCAGGTCAATGATATGGATACCGTTTCTCTCCATAAATACATAAGGAGCGATTTTCGGGTTCCACTTGCGGGTAAGGTGCCCAAAGTGGACACCAGCATCTAATAAGTCTTTATATTCTAGTTTATCCATGTGATTGGTTTTGTTGAGTTACTCAATCAGGAGCTCGTTAGGGCACAAACTCAAGCAACTACAAAAATTATTGTGAAATTAAGTCTATCGTTTACTGAACTGGAATGCCCTTCTTGCTTTTCTGCGTCCGTACTTCTTACGTTCCACCATGCGAGGGTCACGGGTAAGAAAGCCTTCTTTCTTCAGCGGAGGACGATACTCATTGTTGTTGGCAACTAATGCACGGGAAACAGCTAGGCGAATGGCTTCTGCCTGTCCTTTTACCCCTCCACCATTTACATTAATTTTCAGGTCAAAATTACCTACCTCTTCAGTCAATGTCAAAGGTTGCTTCACAATAGTCTGTAGAATTTCCGAAGGGAAATATTTCTCTACTGGCTTTTTGTTGATGGTGATATTTCCATTGCCCGGCTGCATATATAACCTGGCTACTGAAGTTTTGCGTCTACCGATTGTATTAATAACTTCCATAAATGAGGTCGGGCTTATAAGTGACTTAAATCTAATTTTTGAGGTTGTTGCGCTTCGTGGGTGTGCTCCGCCCCTTCATAAATATGAAGGTTCTTGAATACTTGTCTTCCCAGACTGTTCTTAGGAAGCATGCCCCTGATAGCTTTCTCAATCACTCGGGTAGAAGATTTTTCCATCTCCTGACGAGGGGTTGAGAAACGCTGTCCACCGGGATATCCAGTATGGCGGATATATTCTTTGTCATCCATTTTCTTTCCTGTCAAGCGCAGGCTGTCAGCATTGATGATCACTACCTTATCACCGCAATCTACATGAGGTGTAAAGCTAGGCTTGTGCTTGCCCCTTAAAATTTTAGCCACTTCACTACACAACCTACCTAGTGGAGCGTCACCGGCGTCAACGATATACCACTTCTTTTCTACTGTTGACTTATTAGCCGATACCGTTTTATAACTTACAATATCCAATTTTATATGATTTTTAGGTTTTCTAAACCAGTTTACTACGCCTGTTTCTAAAAAGAACACAAAGGTAGGGGGTATTTATATGAAATGCAATACACCGCGCAGCATTTCTTAAATAGATTTACTTTTTTGTGTCAGCAGTTGAAAATGATTAGCATATCAGCCTAGCTTTTCTAGCTGTTTAAGTACAACCGCGAAGTCTTTGGGATAAGGCGCGTCCACATTCACTTGCTCTTGATTTAAGAGTTCAAATGCTATTCCCTGGGCATGCAAAGCCACTCTTTTGATTAAAGGTTGTTCTTCAGCATCTTTCTTTAAGTTGTAATTTCTCTTGAGCGCCGATAGATAAAAAAGCTTGCCACCGTACTGTTCGTCTCCGCTGATGGGCGCTCCCTGGCTAGACAAATGTAACCTGATCTGATGCATCCGCCCGGTGACCGGCATACATTCTACCAAAGTATATTTCCTGTAAGCTTTCAACGTATTGACGTAGGTAAGCGCCTCTTTTCCGTCTTTTTTGCTGATTTTCACCACGCCCCTCGTGGTCGTGAGAATGGGCAAATCTATCTTTAGCTCGTTGAAATCGTGAATGCCATCACATACTGCATGGTACGTTTTCTTCACTTTGCGGTGCTCAAACTGCATAGAAGCAGCACGATAAGCCTCAGGATTTTTGGCAATCAGCAATGCACCAGAAGTTTCTTTATCCAGCCGATGACAAACCTGGGCACTGGATACATATTCGCGCGCCATGCCAATAATACTCAAATCATCGTGTCGGTCGTCCAAAGTTGAAATAAAGGCCGGTTTGTTGATCAACACATAGTCTTCATTTTCAAACAGTACCAAATCTTTAAAATGTACTTTGTGCAATTGCTGCATTGCTTGCGCAGCATATGATTGATGTGCTTCCATATCAATATGACTTCAATTTTGTAATGATGGTTACGAAAAAGAGCAAAAACCCTAGATTTAGGCAAAAGCAAATTACTAAGCAAAATTAAGCGGTTCATTTGCTGCTTCCATTTTACCTTTGGGTAGTTTAAAGCTAAAAACCGATCCTTTGTTTACTTCACTCACTACTTTTACTTTAGTATGGTGAAGTTCAATGATATGTTTTACGATGGCAAGCCCTAGCCCGGTTCCTCCTTTGTCCTTTGAACGACTTTTCTCTACCCGGTAAAAGCGTTCAAAAATACGGTCAATATCTTCGGTTGGAATTCCCCTTCCATAGTCTTTTACATATACCACCACCCCATTGCCCTCACTTTTAAAATATACTTCCACTGCCCCTTCTTTTTTGGTATACTTGATCGCATTACTCACCAGATTGACCAATACCTGATAAATTCTACGTTCATCTGCAAAGACGAAAGTATCCTGTAGTTCTTTGACCTTAAGGGTGAGGTCAATTCCTTTTTTTTCAGCATCTTCCTCAAATTGCTCAAAGACTTCTCTGACCATCATGGAAATATTAAAATGCTCATAGTTCATTTTAATATCCCCGGTTTCCATTTGCGAAAGAGTTAGCAGGTCTTGCACCAACATATCCAGCCCGTCCAGACTTTTACCCGCTTTCATAAGAAATTTGTAGCGTACTTTCTTGTTGTCAATGGCACCATCCAGGAGCGTATGGACAAATCCTTGAGCGGCAAATATGGGCGTTTTCAGTTCGTGGGATACATTAGCGACAAATTCCCGCCTGAATTCTTCCATCTTTTTTAGATCGTTGATTTCTTTTTGTTTGTTTGCCGCATATTCAAAAATTTCTTCGTTGATCTGTTTAAGTGGGTTCAAAGCACGTT
>JBBSOG010000249.1:0-8858 GCA_038259985.1 Cytophagales bacterium | reverse complement strand
TTTCGCTCCATCTGGCGCTACCTGTTGTAGCCTTCAAAGAGAGCTTTAACCATGATGCTGTATTCGTAGCTGAACAGCAAAAGTGGAAATGGTCTTACGAAATAAAGCATGCAGGACAGCCTTTTGAAGCAAACTTGTACGCTAAGTTAGCTTCGTCTGACGTAAAGTGGGAAATGTATATTTCCAAAGTTGGAGGCTATCAGGATTTCCTGTGGTTTGAAGGAACTTCCCGTTTTAACAAAACTGCCGGTGACTGGAAAGTTTACGCTGAGCCGGAAGGAAAGCGCAAAGAGTATTTGACCATTGACTGGACAAACAAAGCTGAGAACGACAAAGAAATCAAGTACACCAGTGTAGATGACAGCAGCGACCTAAAAGGAAGCTATATCCATTATGGCACTACTGCTTCAAATGGTTTTAACAGCTTTTATAATGTCTATGTCAAGAAAGACAATAATCTTGTAGAAATTGATTATAACACGGAGAATAAAATCGGTAGGGTAAAAAGCAAAATGTTTTTTGGTACGGAAAATTGGTATTGCTGGAATACAGCGCTTGTTAATACAGACTGTCAGTAGCATCAAAGAGACTTATCAATGCGACGAGGCCGGATATTATTCCGGCCTTTTTTATGTTTGTTACCCAAATGAATTCCCTGAAAATTACTTCAGGCAAATACCAGGCTCGGGCGCATATGCTATGCGTCCGCATCTTATCTGGCATTTGCAATGCACTTGATAATGATTTCTGCTTGCATCACAGATGCGAAAGAAAATCGGCTCGCGTAAAAATTCTCGCGTCAGCAAGTATTATTGTCGGTTATCTAAATGAATTCCCTGAAAATTACTTCAGGCAAGACCATCTTCAACGATAAGAATAGGGAGAATAAGCAATTTCGGTATCCAGGGAGCTGAAAGAGTGAAAAATGGTCTCGTTTTTTTTTACCTGAAACTTAAAGTCATGGGCTTGCGAAGCACTGGTCTTACCGCGACTTGTCAAATGCAAACTAACTGTTTGTTCACCTTCTCCCAAGCTAGTCCTGCCATAATAAATAGTATGCGGAATGGTCTGCCAGTTACGTGTATCGGTTTTTTCAGTAATTGCGTTTACTAGGCCAATCACCGCGCCCAGATCTTCATTTTCCTGGCGCACACTATATTCAGCCGCTTTCTTGAGAGCCACCCGTAGAAGTGAAACGCCAAACTCTTTAAGCATTCTTTGCTGTAGTGAACGAAACGCAATATCATTGATGTTTTCCGCTGGTTGAAGAGCTACTTTTTTGCCCTGTCCCACTGATAAATATGCTTGGTCAAATAGCGCGGGACGCTCTACATACTTAGGAAAGGCTACCCGGATAAACTCTATATTGTTCAGGTTTTTTCTTTCATAATCTTTGTCATCTTCCAGTGCAAAAGGAAAATTAAGGCCCAGTTCATCATTGGTAAAATTGACTACGCCCCCGCTTCCCCTCACCAAAGCAAAGTTGATGCTCCACTCATCTTTTACTGGTCCCAACCCATTGTTCCAGAAGAAAACCAGTTCACCGCCTTCCTGTTTTTCATGCTGGTATGTCATTCCAAGCTTTTTCTCATACTGCTGTAGTTCGTTATCAAAACCCATGAGGTAGGCAGTTTTAAGCAAATCTTGTTTGAGTTGCCCAGGAGCATCTATGCCAAACATAGGCAAATAATCTTCCTGATAAATATCTACCGCATTACGATAAGCGATGAAGGCATTGTTATAATCCTTATCCGCATCATAGATAATGCCCATCAGATTATGAATAAACGCATCGCGCTTATACTTGCCTTTTTTTCCCAATACATTGGATGGATACTTGTCGCTGAGCTTCTCCAGTTTGATGTTTAGTCTCCTGCACTCTACTAAAGCAGCTTGTGTATCTTTCATTTTCAAAAAATTCAGGGCTTTATAATAATGAATGAGTAAAAGCTCATGGTCTTCCCCGGTGTAATAGGTGAGATTTGGATTGAGTAAAAGGGAAGTAGCGGTATTCCAGTAATTGTTACGCAAGTCTTCGCCCAGTTTGTAGGCCTCTTCAAAAAACTGGTTACTGGCTTCATATTCCCCTTGCAAGGAAGAGACCAAACCCCGGTTGAGGTAATACAAAAGTTTGGCTTTTCCTTCGGGCGCTTTTTTACTATTTTCCAATACTTTTTCTGCCCTTTCCAACTCACCTTCTTCAAAGAACTTGTTAAATTTATTGTTCATTTGATAATAAGAAGCACAGGAAGACAAGAGGAGAAAAAAACCGAAACAAAGCAGGTGCTTAGTCCTATAAAAGCGTCTCATGAAAAACAAGATCAAAGTACTAACAATAATGGAAGATTATTCTAATTGGGTAATACAATCAATTGACGATGTACTTTTTAATCTTTTTGTCATCTAGCCAGACGATTTCATTGGTTTCCAGGTTGGCCAGTTCTAAATCTACCTGATAGAAAGTAACCTGGCGTTTACCTTCTGAGTCCACGATGGAGTTGATGGTGCCAAACATCATAAAATCAGCACCCAGTTCTGCGCCCCAGCGTTTTTGGGTTTTAGGAGAAGCCATCTCCTGCTGGTCAGCACGTTCTTCGCGTAGTTTCTCCCGAAACACACTATTCTGAACAATTCTCACAGTAGCCGAACGGATCATTTCTTTTTCAATATCCTTAATAAAGGTTTCCGCCTCAATGTGCTCATGGCTTTTGTTGGTAATCAAACCGACGATGACTACAGGCTTTCTGTTATTGTTTCGGGTGAAATTTTCCCGCCAGGCGCTTTGGATTACACTTTCGGAGAGAGCTTCGGCTACCCTGCGGGAATCAGCGTCGTTCCAGCGACCACTCAGGTCAATATCAGTGTTGGTGTCAACGCGGGTAACTGTTTTGCGAGCACAGCCAACACTAAACAACAACACCAGGGTAAGGAGGGAAAGTAGGTAAATAAGTGACTTCATGATTTAGTATAATTCGGTAATTTTTTAATTATACTTAGGTGAATGGCAAAATTGATACCGAATTACGCTTCACTCAAGCCTCACAAAATCTTACCATGTAAGGCTGATCAATAGCGAGCAATCAATTTTAGATTGATAAAGCGAGCGGACAGGCGATTGGGTACAGCGTATTGTTCATTGTTCACATCCCTCACCCAAGTATACGAGATGGTGTTTTCCGCGCCTAAGACATTCAACACTTCCAAACCCAGCCAAAGTGAACGAAAAAAGCCATTACTTTCGGTCTTTTCCTTTCGGAAATTCAATTGTTTTGAAAAGCCCATATCTAGCCTTTTATAGTCGGGGCCATTGAAAGCATTGCGTTTTTCATCATTTCCCGGAGGGCCAAAGGGTAAGCCCGAGCCATATAAAAAGCTGACGTTCACTCTCAAACTAGGATCGTTAGGCAGATGGTCCTGAAAAAATATCCCGAAATTGACCAGTTGATCAGAAGGGCGACGCAGGTAGCCCAAGCCATCGCCTTCAATATTTTCTTTGGTTTGGAGAAAGCCCAAGCTAAACCAGGATTCTGCACCGGGGATAAATTCTCCGCTAATCCTGAAATCCGCGCCAGTAGCGTAAGCAGTCGCATTATTTTCGGCAAAGTAACGGATCCGCACATTATCTACTTCGTAAGGGTTCACGTGCTCAAGATGTTTGTAATAAAACTCTGAAAGAAAAGCGAATTCCCTGCCGAACATCATAAACCGATAATCTGCCCCGGCGATAAAATGAAGGGAAGTCTGGGCCAGCACATCGGTATGCAGTTCGCCTTGCCTGTCCCTAAGCTCCCGGTAAAAGGGAGGCTGCTGGTACAGTCCGGCGGCAAAACGAAAAACAATGTCCCGCAAACCTAGCGGCTTAAAAGAATACTGTAACCGGGGGCTGAGCAGCCACTGCTGGTTGACCGTCCAATAATTCAGCCTAAGCCCATAATTAAAAGTATGTACTTCATTCAATTCGGTGGTATTCTGAACGTAGGCAAAAAAGCGGTGCGAATTGAGATCCAAGGCATTATTGATACTTTGGTTGATAACAGTGTATCCGGCAGAATCGCTGAAAGCATATTGTTGCAGCAAATCGTTGATAGCCTCATTGGCATAACCAAGCCCAAACTCTAGGGTGTTGTGCTGATTTAGACTCATTGCATGCCGGTTTTCCAGATTGATGATTTCTGCTTCCAGCTTATTACGGGCATGCCCATAATTGCTACCAATGCCCAAGGTAGTGACACAGCGGTTGAAATTTTGTGAACCTGGACTGGCATCAATATCGCAAAGCCGATACGCAGATTCCAGGTCAAAATATTCCCTTTCGCGGGTAGAAACGCGTGAAGAGATGACTTTGGTCGTCCACCAATCCCGGATACGATGGGTAAGTTTTAGCCCTAGTTGGTAAGTACGATAATCCAGAATTTCCTGACCGTCGTAGCCGACAAAAAGCCGGAAAGGTTTATCCAGCGTGCCAAAGGTAGTTTCACGGCTCTCGGGTCTCACCAGATAACGGTTATCAGCAATTGCCCCCAAGATTCCTAACTCGGTCTTATTATCATCGGGATTATTGTCCAAGTCAAAGCTGACGTAAGTCTGTAAATCCAGAAAACGGGGTAAATACTCACCATCCGTTTCCAAGGTATTAAGTAGGTATTGGGCCGTTTTGTATCGCCCACCCACCAGATAGCGTATGCGTTTTTTGCTTGAACTACCTTCCAGATGAATTCCCCCGTTCAGCAAACTTAAGGTCGCCGATGCCCGGGTTTCTTCGGGTCTTTTGTAGGTGACATTCAGGTTAGAAGATAATTTATCGCCGTACTTGGCTTGCCAGCCACCGGAAGAAAAAGTAACTGCCCCGACCAGATCAGGGTTGATAAAACTGAGTCCTTCCTGTTGTCCAGCGCTCACCAGAAAAGGGCGATATACCGGAATATCATTCACATAAACCAAGTTTTCGTCAAAATTACCGCCCCGCACCGAATAGCTGGATGAAAGCTCGTTGTTATTCACCACGCCTGGCAAGGTAGCCAGTACCCGGGTAAAATCCCCAAACGGAGAAGGAGCCAGTTTAGCGGCATTGGGTTCTACGGTCATCACTCCTGCTTCCCTTCTGAGGTTTTCATCTTGTTGTCCGCTGACTTCCACTTCTTCCAGTAGGCGTAGCTGTGTTGGTAAAATTAACGTGATCTCCAAGGTATCCATAGAAGAAACGACGATCTGCTGGACACGTGTTTGGTATCCTACATGGCTCAACACCAATTCGTAGGTGCCAATAGGTAAAGTCAATTGAAAATGCCCAGATGAATCGGTAGTTGTCCCTTTATTCTCACTACTTACCTGAACATTCACATCTGCTACACTAATCATGGCAGAATCCATCACGACACCTTTTACGACGGCTTCCTGGGCAAAAAGCAGAGAGTGGGGAAAGAAAATACAGAAAGTAAAGGTGATCGCAATACGCATCCCCATGCTGGTTCTTTTACTTGATAGTGGCCAATTCTTTTAAGTGGGAGATAGTCGTTTGTGGTTCAGATGATTTGAAAACGAAGCTTCCGGCTACAAAGGCATTTGCCCCGGCTTCAGCCAATTTTACGATATTCTGATCAGACACTCCGCCATCAATTTCTATCCACACATCAGCTTTTGCTGAAGCAATCAGTTTTTTTAGCTTTTGTATTTTTTGGTAGGTATGCGCTATAAACTGCTGCCCCCCAAAACCAGGGTTCACCGACATGATTAACACTAAATCCAAATCCTGAATAATATCTTCCAACACGCTTACCGGTGTATGGGGGTTCAAAGCTACTCCGGCTTTACAGCCTAGTTCTTTGATCAACATGACGGTGCGGTGTAAGTGGGTCACGGCCTCGTAATGTACTGTCATGTGTGCAGCACCAGCATCCCGAAAAGCTTCCAGAAAATAATCAGGGTTCTTAATCATCAGATGCACATCCAATGGCTTTTTTGCGTGCTGATAGATGGCTTTACAAACCGGTATTCCAAAAGAAATATTAGGTACAAAAGCCCCGTCCATGATATCTACATGAATCCAGTCGGCTTCACTTCCATTGAGCATTTCTATGTCCCTTTGTAGATTGGCAAAATCTGCCGCCAGTATCGAGGGGGCAATTACAGTTTTTTTCATGTGCATTTTTGCGACAAAGCTAATTAAAACTTCACAATCTTCAGGGTATCCGAGACAGAAGCTGATACGACGTGCATGATATAAACTCCTTGTGAAAGGCCATTCATTTCCAGGGTCAGGGAATTTCGTTTAAAATGATCTACTTTCTTTTGGCGAACTAAGCGACCATCAGTGCTGTAAAGATGAATTTGCACTGTTCCTTCAAAATTTCCCTGCGTGGGTTCAATAATCAAATCACTGTCTTCTACCGGATTGGGATACACTTTGTAATAATGATTTTCCTGAATGTCCCTGATAGGTGTCAGGTAGTTTTGCATCAGCGTATTATAATCAGGAATGCCATAGCCGGTTTCATTGTCGGGTGTCAATGCCTTATCCCCTGATAAGCGTACTTTGTTCATGATCTCTATATTATTAGCTTCAGGAAAAGCTTGCCAGATCCCTGCCACAAAACCCGCAATCAGCGGTGCGGCGAAGGATGTCCCGTTAGAGGTTACCACATTTCCTTTGGCATCTACCACGACCGTCTGTAAGCCCAAAGCAGCCACGTCAGGCTTTATTCTCCCATCGGATGATGGCCCGTAAGAACTGAAGGATACCCGGTCACGGTTTACACTGACCGCTCCTACCGCTAGGATATTCTGGGCATCAGCCGGAGGAGATACAAACCGCCAATTACCCGAACCTTCATTTCCGGCGCTAATCACGCATATCATGCCTCTTTGGGTAGCCATTTCTACTGCCTTGGTGATGATGGCCGTCTGCCCGTCCAGATTTTCATAAGCGTAATCCATGGAAGTGTCGTTGAAGGTAGTATAACCCAGGGATGTGCTGATGATATCCGCGCCGGTACTATCGGCAAATTCTGCGGCAAACAACCAATTGTACTCTTCAATCCTGAACTCGGAATTGACATCTTCGGTAACACAGAGCATAAAATCCGCCCCATATCCACCAGCTTCCAGCACCCCGGGAATGTAAGCGCCTATACAGGAAAGGGCTTCAGTACCGTGTTGTCCGTATTGGTATACATTTTCGGTATTTCCGACAAAATCATAACCGGGCAACATTCTATTTTCCTCAAAAATATGCTGAAAGTAAGGGACAGTATCTACGCCGTTGAAGCCCCCGTCCAATACTGCTACCAGCAAACCATCACCATTGTAATTATCCTCATGCATCTCGTCTATGCCCAGCATATCGTTTTGCGCGGCGTTGAGCAGTTGTTCCAATGGCTCCTGGCGAACCCTGGCAGATTTGTGCCTACCGGAAGAAGAGCCGGATTTTCTCCGTTCTCCCCGCCCCCGGGGCTTTGCCAGGCTTGCATCAATCACAAAGTCTTGGGATTGAATGCTTTGCAATTCTTCAGGGGTAACTTCTATCAAAGCCCCGTTTAACCATCGGGTCTTAAAATATACGACTGCCCCAAGTTCCCTAAGTTTAATGAGATACTCCTCCCGTACTGGTAAATCAGCGTAAGAGAGCGGTATATTCTGCCGGGTTCGCCGGGTAATGGCCCGCTCAGATAAAAATTGCTGTGGCTGGCTAAGGGCAAGCGTATCTTTATCGCTAAAAAAAACTACATACTGGCTTTCCTGGGCAAATAGGCATTGTCCACTGAAAAGCAATAAAACAGACAATAAAAAATATGGCAATACCCGAAACGGCTTAGTTGCTTTCATGTCCATACGCGATTAGTGTTTGGCGATAGATACGCCCCGACTCTAAAATACCCAAACCTATACATTCCGGTGCGCTGGCGCAATAATGCAAGCTAAGTGATTTCTTATAATACAGCCCCAGCTTTTCTACATAGGTCTCTGATACTTGAACCCGGTTGATGATGGTATCCTGGCTTTCCTGCTGGATGACAGTAAGCATATTTTCCATCAACATACTGTCCAAGGGACTATCTATCTCGGTCAGTAACACTTGCTCGGTATTCCTTAGTTCGTACTGTTTTTCTTCGCGACTATTGAGCGCATTAGCATCCCAGCGTTGGCCATACTCTATCGGGAAAACCAGTTTGATTACTGGAATATTGTTTTCCACCACCACGACGCGCTGGTTGTTTTTCCTGGCTGTCCACACAGAATCCAGGTTCCATGTATCGGTTTCCGAAGCCCTGGAAAAGCGTTCTAAGCGGTATATCACTTCCCCACCCTGGCCGGGAAAAGAATCGGCCACAAACTCCTTGAGCTGGTACCGTTGCGTATCCGGCTCAGCTACTAATGTATACTGAATGTCTTCTATCTGATATACTGCATACCTACCCACTTCCATAGGAAAGTAGTCAACGCCAAGCGCACTATACTGCGGGGGGATGGTTTCGCTTTCACATGACCACAGGCTAGCTACGGCCACCAAAAACATCGCTGGGATGATAAAATTTCGCAAAGCAATTGAAGTTAAGACTCGTCACCAATTTAATGAGTAACCCGACAATACACTAATTATTTTGCTGCATCGGGCTGGATGTGAGATAAAAGGCAAAAAAATAACGGACGTATCAGCCCGTTACCGTAAATGTGCTATTATTGATTATTTCAATTAATAGAGTCCCTTACCCGACGGGTATAGTCCCTTAACGCGGTTTTGAAATCTACACCCTCTTTTTGCATTTTTTCCAGCACAAAAATCGCTGCCAGAATATGGGTAAGTTTTTCTCCCTCATCATCTCCTTCTACTTCAAACGCAAGAGGATTATCTTCCACCAATG
>JBBSOG010000248.1:0-8863 GCA_038259985.1 Cytophagales bacterium | reverse complement strand
ATTCACACACTATACCGCCGCCCAAGTTGGCCAGTTCAGCGAGCAGGCGTGGCGACAAGTCCAGCGCCAGACAAAGTGCAGCAATACTGATGACTGTGTCGCCTGCCCCTGACACATCGGCAATTTGGCGAACATGGGCAGGAATGAAATGGCTTTCCTCCTTGTCATGATAGTACGCGTCAATATATACGCCCCTCTCCGATAAGGTGATGAAAGTCGTCTCCACACCTAATCTCTTTTTAAGTTGGGCAGAAGCCTCCACCACTGCCTGTTCAAAGGTCAATGAAGTTTCATGCTTTTCCTTTAGAATAGCCAAATTCTCTGATTGTAAACCTTCTTTAAGTTCTTTGAGGTTAGGCTTAAAAAAAGTAGCCTGACGATAATGTAAAAAGTTGCGTCGCTTGGGGTCTACTGCGGTAGGTATCCCTTTCTGATGCGCAAGCGTTATGACTTCCTTGATCAGCTTTTCGCTAAGCACGCCTTTATCATAATCCTGAAAGATGACCACATCAGCCTCCTGCATAGCCCCCCGAATAAGTTGCAAAAGCGTCTCCCGATCTTGGTCTCCAAGTAATTCATCATCTTCAGTATCTACCCGAAGCATTTGCTGAGACCCGGCAATTACCCGCTCTTTGACCGTTGTGACCCGCTGATTACTTTTAAGTACACCTTGGGTTGAGATATGCTGATCCTCCAGAAGTTTCAAAAAATCTTCTCCGGCAAGATCATCACCTACCACAGCACACAGCAGGGGCGTAGCACCGAGCGCCTGCACATTGAGCGCGACATTGGCAGCCCCCCCCAGTCTTTTCTCCCGTTTGCGCACCTGTACGATGGGCACCGGGGCTTCGGGAGAGATACGTTCTGCCTTTCCCCAGATATAGGCATCCAGCATCACATCCCCCACGATCAATACCTTGAGCTGGCGAAAGGAGTCAAAAATCTCTTCCAAGGGCTTTTCCATAGCAGTAAGAGGCTGTCTAGTTGTGGTAACGCTAAACTTTTGAAATGATGATAAGCGATGATCCCTCAGTGTCACCCACAGTGAAACTGCGGCAGTTCCACTGTGGGTGACACTGAGGGGGAGTTAGGTTGTTTCGTGGGCACAGTCGCTAGCGTTTCGCTAGTGACGGCTATCTAAAGGGATTTTACCTCATTCATAAGAAGTTATACCCTTGCAAGCCACGTGAACATCAGCTTTTGAAACCACCCGTCTCTTTTTAAAATCACTTCAGTTTGCTTAACGTTTCTTTAATGCGCCGGATAGCCTCTACCAAATCATCATCGGCAGCGGCGTAAGACAAGCGAACACATTCAGGCGCACCAAAAGCATCGCCGGTCACCAGCGAAACATATGCATACTTCAGAATGTACATGCAGAAGTCTTCAGCATCTTTGATGGTCGTTTCACCATCGGATTTGCCGAAATAAGAACTCACATCGGGAAAGATGTAGAAAGCACCATTAGGCACGTATGTTTTGATTCCGGGAACTTCCTGAAGCTTTTCCAGCACCAGTTCGCGGCGGCGACGATAAGCTTTGGCCATGTCTTTGGTAGGCGTCATATCGCCTTTGAGGGCAGCCAGTGCGGCCCGCTGGGCGATACTGTTGGTACCGGAAGTAAACTGTCCCTGTATTTTGCCACAGGCTTTAGCAATCGGTAGTGGGGCTGCGATATAGCCCAGACGCCAGCCAGTCATAGCAAATCCTTTGGAAAATCCGTTAACCGTAACCGTGCGCTCCATCATACCGGGCATACTGGCGATACTCACATGCTCATCGCTGAAATTGATATGCTCGTAGATTTCATCGGCAATTACAATAATGTCAGGGCGATCGGACAAGGCTTTGGCCATCGCTTCCAGTTCCTGACGGCTAAATACCGCACCGGTAGGGTTACAGGGAGAGGAGAAAATCACCGCCTTAGTTTTGGGAGTAATTGCTGCCTTTAGCTGCTCGGCAGTCGCTTTAAAGTTATTCTCAATGGTACCGTTGATTAATACCGGAACCCCTTCCGCCAGTTTGATGATTTCTGCGTAGCTTACCCAGTAAGGCGCATAGACAATCACCTCATCACCGGGATTGAGCAGGCACATAAAAGCGTTGGCAATAGATTGCTTGGCACCGGTAGAAACAACAATCTGTTCAGCTGTGTAGCTCAATTGGTTTTCGTTTTTCAGCTTATCGGCAATAGCCTGGCGCAAATCAAGATAACCCGGCACCGGGGAATAAGTAAAGTATTTACCCTCGTCAATGGCTGCTTTGGCAGCTTCACAGATATGCGCCGGCGTCTTGAAGTCTGGCTCGCCTAAGCTCAGGCTGATGACATCAATCCCCTGTGATTTAAGTTCACGTGCTTTTTGGGCCATCGCGATGGTGGCCGACTCTTCCATGGCCTTAATTCTGTCGGATAGTTGCTCCATAGTGTATTTGTGTTTGGTAATGGATGCGTTTTAACTGGTAAAAACGCAAAACGGGGCAAAATTAATGATTAGCGTTTAGAGATACTAGGTTTAATGCTGAAAGTGTAGACGAATTTTTTAGGGCTATCCGATAGGTGAGTGAAAATGAATACGAAATGCTGTATTCGTTAGCATTATTGTTATTATTTGATGAACTTTACAGGCTGTAGCATTGTCTACTTTAAGCATACGGGGCCGACCGGTTTTGACAGGATGTGTGGTTACGTGTGTAAGCATGCAGGCACATGGAGTGAGTGCCTTGATCAATAGCTCTAACAACATATTTGGCGAAAATACTTACGCCATGGCTGCCTAATTTTAGTCTGTAAAGATTAAAATTTGGGCTTCACGGTTGAGCGAAACCGCTCCCGGGCCACATTCCACAAAGCTTCTGTTCTTTAAGCTTTGAACCTGGAGTGTCGATCTTTAGAACTAGCATGGGTAGGGTTGTGATGCCCGTGCGAAACTCATCGCAACTAAGGTAGTGATCGGATGCCTTTGACCACTTACTACCCGACAATTCAAAAAAGGCTAAGCATGTAGAATCCACGATAGTTGCCTTCACTGGACGAGGGTTCGAATCCCTCCGGCTCCACTAGGGTCCTGAACCTAAAGGACATTTTGTAGCAAAGCCCTTTAAATCTTATGATTTTGAGGGCTTTTTTCTTTTTCAGGATACCAAATAAAACTAAACAAACACAAATCATTGGTGACCTATTCGGTGACCCATTTTACCTTATTAATCCCTATCAAATATGCTTCAATGGTACGTTTTGGTATCTGTTAAAAACAGGGTAAACTTATACACTTTGATGAACTGATCAGAATGTGGTGAACCTAGGAACAAGTTTATTTCTTTCCATTACCGGTTGAAAGCTTCAAGGGTTGAAACCGAGCGTCATTTGGCAATGACATATAAATGATGTTAAGTGTTAAATCATTTCATTACAAAAATCGATGGAGTATATCAACAAGGAATAGATTGTAAGACATGTGAAGGAAGGCCGTGCTGAAAAGGGCTATACCCAGCGAGCGCTATCCGGAATTGCCGGTTTAAGGTTGAGATCCAACCAGCGTATCGAGAATGCAGAAGTGTTACCGCAAATGTATACTCTGAAACAATTGTCAAGACATTGAAATGTGGTACAAGGGGGAACTAGTGCAAGAAACCAGCCTGGCATCTCACATAAAGGTGTCTGTTTCTTGCTATTTCAACTATAGCCCAAGCATCATTATGTCGTTTGGAATTCTTCTGGCTTTATTTTTAGCTCTATTTCTGGCGCAGATTTCTGATTTTCCAGAAACGGATTTTGAATTATTCTTGCTAATTGTACGCTAGTATGTTGCTATTCTTTAACGCTCCTTATTACCTGCCGGTGAGTCGGTCATGTAAATATTCCATTTGTTGAATTGGCTTGTCCTAAAAGGGTCCAAATCTGCTATTAATCTCTCGATTTTTATCATGGCTGCGCTTTGATTGCTTAAAGTCACTGTAGCAAAGCTGCATTTAATATCTTGCTTATTGCCCGACCCGGCAATACCTTTTTTGATTACATTCATCTTCAAGCAGCCGCCGTGGTAAAGATATTTTTTTTCTGCGGCGAACACTCAGAAGTGCTTAATCAAAGAACGTATTTACGGCCACGGCGGCTACTACCTTCGTTCTTAGAAACGACTTTACTACATAACCGATATTTATAAGCAAATTACGATGAAAAAGTATATACTAATTCTTATTTTAGGCTACTCAGCACTTTGCAATGCACAGACTATTAAAGGAACGGTCATTACAGACTCTATTTATTCCAAGCACTTAGAAAATCAATTTGGAGAAAATCCTACCAGAGCAGTATCCGTCTATCTCCCGCCCGGCTACGAAGAAAGTAATCTGAGCTATCCTGTAATCTATTTTCTTCATGGTTTTATAGGTGATAATACTATGCTTTCTTATATGTCAGAAATTCTGGATTATGCCATATCAGCAAAGCGAATACGGCCATTCATCCTCGTAGTGCCTGACCAGAAAACTACCTATGGAGGAAGTTTTTATAGTAATTCCGGCGTTTTTGGCAACTGGGAAGACTTTACGGTTTATGACCTGGTGGACTATATGGATAAGAACTACCGAACCATCCCTGACAAGGAAAGCCGTGGAATCACAGGTCATAGTATGGGTGGATATGGCGCGCTTAAAATTGCCATGCACCATCCAGATGTTTTCAATACTGTATATGCCATCAGCCCCGGGGCTTTAACCATCGTGAGAGAATATGGGCCGAATAGTGACACTTTTAAAGAATTGTCCACAATAAACACGCTGGAGGAACTCAATAAGACCTATTTCGGTAGCGTTATGGTTGCCTTTGGCAGATCATGGTCCCCCAATCCAAACAAACCTCCTTTTTACTGTGATTTCCCTTTTGAATATGAGGGAGACGAGTTAACTGTACACCAGGACGTATTGCAAAAGTGGTACGATAACATGCCGCTTCATATGATAGATGAAAACCTTGAAAACTTGCAAAAACTAAAGGCCATCAAACTGGATTGGGGAAGGAATGCAGGCGAGCGCTTCACCATTCAATGTGCCATGTTTAGTCAAAGACTGGAAAATGTGGGTATCAAGCATTTTGCCGAAGAATATATTGGAACTCATGTCAGTGACATTTACACCGAGCAAGGCAGAATTCCGCAACAAATACTGCCTTTTTTTGATGAATATTTAAAGTTCGAGTAAATATGCTGGCCATTTTGAGAGTAACCACTATTGTTGCCTTATTATTTTTGGTAATGACTAAAAAAGCCTCAGCAGTGGTGGCCTTGATTTTGGTTCTAATAGTAACCGGGGTAATGGCAGGTTTGGAGTTTGAAGTAGTTGATTTAATTACCGATGGAATCAAGTCTATTGCGCCAACTGGGGTCATGTTCATATTTGCCATTCTATTTTTTGGTATCCTGACTGATGCCGGTACGTTCCGACCCATCATCAACCGATTATTGAAACTAGCAGGAAATGATCCTGCCAGGATAGCAGTTGCATCTGCCCTGCTAGCTATGATTGTACATCTGGATGGCTCTGGCGCTGTAACATTTTTGGTCACA
Organism: Cytophagales bacterium; assembly: GCA_038259985.1. Taxonomy (GTDB): domain Bacteria; phylum Bacteroidota; class Bacteroidia; order Cytophagales; family Cyclobacteriaceae; genus Catalinimonas. Next base: position 3,299 of record JBBSOG010000248.1, on the reverse strand, counting down.
ATTCCCGCTTTTTTACCGGTATATGATCAGCTGAAAATGCGTAGATCAACGCTGGCATGTATTGTAGCTCTGGCAGCAGGTACTATGAACATTGTTCCCTGGGGAGGACCGACTATTCGGGCAGCTACAGCTTTAGATGTGTCTGTCACAGCATTATTTAAACCGATCTTGTTTCCAGTATTGATCGGATTGGCGACCGTTTCGTTCATCGCCTATATAATGGGTAAGAAAGAAATCATGTTTTACGAGAAATTAACAACCCAGTTGAAAGTCAAGAAACCAATAGAGAATTAGAAAGACCCAGGCTTTTCTGGTTGAATATTATGCTGATTATTGCGGCAGCAGGGACACTCATCTCAGGAATTGCTCCTCCTCACGTCATCTTTATGGTGGCCTTCGTGATAGCGATTAGCATCAATTACCCTAATCTAAAAGATCAAGCGAAACGCATTGATGCTCATACCAAAGCAGCCATGTTGATGGCTAGTATTCTCTTTGCTGCAGGTTGCTTTACCGGGATTCTAAAAAGCTCGGGAATGATTGATGCCATGGACGCGTCAGCCGTCTTGTATATTCCTGATACCGTCGGAAGCCATTTGCCAGTGATCATCGGCATCCTTTCAATGCCGGCTAGCCTGTTGTTTGACCCCGATTCTTTCTACTTCGGCATATTACCGTTAGTTGCTGTTACCACCGCTCATTTTGGAGGAGATACCATAGAAGTAGGCCGGGTAGCCATCATGGGTCAGATGACAACAGGTTTTCCTGTCAGCCCACTTACCGGAGCCACTTTCCTTTTGATTGGGTTGACTGGTGTGGATTTGGGAGACCATCAGAAAAAAACCATTCCCTATGCCTTTTTAATTACGATTGTTATTCTAAGCGTTTCTCTAATCATTGGTGCCATAACTTTTTAATGGATGAAAAAAATTAGAATAGGTAGTGGGGCAGGATATGGAGGTGACCGCCTGGAACGGCGCTCACTTTAATGGAGCAAGGTAAGCTGAATTACATCGGCTTTGATTGTCTGGCGGAGCGCACCATTGCTCTGGCTCAAAAAGAAAAAAAGAATAATCCTAAAAAGGGGTATAACCCCCTGCTGGAATATTGCATGGAAAAGGTACTCCCCCTGGGACATAAATACAAGGTAAAAGTCATCACCAACATGGGAGCTGCCAATCCGGAAGCTGCTTTAGAAGTCATTGGTAGAATAGCTGAAAAGTTAAATATCAAGGGAATGAAAGTAGCGGCGGTTTTAGGAGATGATGTGCTGTACTATGTAAAAAATCATAGGTCTTTAAATATCATTGAAACCGGAAAGCCACTTTCCACCATTGAAGACAGTATTATTTCTGCCAATGCTTATTCTAGGAGCGGATGGAATTGTAGAAGCCTTACAAAACAATACAGATGTCATCATCACGGGAAGAGTATCAGACCCGGCTCTATTTTTAGCGTCTATGATTCATGAATTCAATTGGGAAATGAACGACTTTGATAAGTTGGGAAAAGGAACATTAATAGGACATCTTCTGGAGTGTGCCGGACAGGTCTGTGGTGGATACTTCGCAGACCTCCGCAGAAAGGCAGTTCCTAATCTATGGGATATTGGCTTTCCTTTGATAGAAGTTGACGAAATGGGGGAGGGGTTCGTCTCTAAGGTAAATGGCACTGGAGGAATAATTAACACGACTACCTGTACCGAACAACTTCTATATAAAATATATGACCCCTCCTCTTACCTGACCCCAGATTGTGTAGCGAACTTTTTGAACGTAGAATTTGAAGCTATAGCAAATGATAAAGTCAAATTCAGTAAAGCAAGTGGGAAACCCCCAACGGATACTTATAAAGTAAGCGTGGGTTATCGTAACGGATATTATGGGGAAGGTCAAATTAGCTATGGGGGCATTGATTGTCTGGAGAGATTTGAACTAGCCAGTGAAATAATAAAAAAGAGATTAAAAATATTTGACTTCCTGGATTTAAGAGTTGACTTTATTGGTATGAATTCAATATCACCCGTAGGGATTGAAGTGGTCTATGTCCCAGATGTCAGACTCAGGGTGTCAGGTAGAACTGCAACTCTAGAGCAAGCCCAGCAAATCGGTCGGGAGTTGGAAACACTCTACACCAATGGACCAGCAGGTGGAGGTAGTGCAACTCAAAATACAGATGAGGTTATATCAGTCGTTTCTGTTCTGATACCAAAATCCGAAATTAAAACAAAAGTCATTTACACGAACACCTGATGCTATGGAACTTTGGGAAATTGCACATTCAAGATCTGGAGATAAGGGAAATATTAGCAACATCTCCCTGATCGCCTATGACAAATCTGATTATGAATTTTTAAAAGAAAAAGTAACGACAGAGTGGGTAAAACAATGGTTGGGAAAGCAGGTAAAAGGTGAAGTGAAGCGCTACGAATTACCTCAACTCGGTGCTTTTAACTTTGTCCTTTACGATGCCCTGAACGGTGGGGTTACCAGTTCCACTTCCCTTGACAAACATGGAAAATCGTTAAGCTCCTTCCTTTTGAGAATGCCTATTTGAACTTTATCACTTCCTAAAAACCTCAGTGGCTGTTGCACAAACCACTTGTAAGTTCATGTGAAAATAAAATGACCAATAAAAAGTCATTTTATTTAGTTTAGGTTTATATTTTCGTTTTGCAATTCTTACGCTATTTCTAATATGCATTATTATGAGGTGTTCATCAGTTCAGAAGCAAGGTGTGCATGTTTTAGTTGCGTTCGCACCGGTAAATTTTTAATGGATCATTGAATCAATTTCTTCACTCTACACTTAACGAGAACAACCTCTTATCACTCACTGGACTTAGCAGCAAGAAATTTATTTACGTCTAACCAGTGTATGAAAGCATCAAACCAGCGATTGCTGGTCCGGTCGGGATTGCCGAGGCCGAATCCGTGGCCGCCGTTCTGGTAAAGGTGAAACTCAACCGGTATGCCTGCTTGGTACCAGGAATCAATCACACCGAACTGACCGCGGAAGAGAAAATCATCGGTGGCAATCACATTGAACATTGGGGGAGCATTCTCCGGCACTTCCACCGGACCCATACCGCCATAGATCGGACCGATAAAGGCTAGTTTCATAGTCTGGGAGTTGAGTGTTGAGTGCATCGTAAGGCCAGCGCCAGCTGAGAAACCAATCATACCTATTCTGTCAGTATCAATACCCCACTCCTCAGCCCTTTCTACGATCATGGCGTAGGCGGCTTCAGCATCTTCAAGTTGGTCGGACAGGTCTCGCTGCGGCGGACTCGGCGGTGT
>JBBSOG010000247.1:0-8888 GCA_038259985.1 Cytophagales bacterium | reverse complement strand
TCTTCTGGTTTTACCCATTTTCTGGTATGAAAGTTCATGTGTATTTGTCAGTTTAGATTATTTGTGTAGATATATAGTTTTACGCAAGAGTATCTTTACCGTTCAGAACAATTTTTCAATTAATATCCACTAAGGAGGGTATGCTCTTCTTATTTAAAAATAGTTGCTATATGGAATTTTATGAATCAATCAGGTCTGGCGATGTAGAAAACATCCGGCGGATGGTTGCACAGGACAAAGGCATACTGGAAGTCAAAGACCCCAAAGGTTTTACGCCGCTCATACTGGCCAGCTATAGTGAACAGTACGCAATCACGCAATATTTGCTGGAAGTCGGTGCGGATGTGAATGCGCGGGATGCTGCGGGCAACACTGCGCTGATGGGCATCAGTTTCAAAGGTTCCAAAGACATTGCCGAACTACTATTAGCACATGGGGCAGAGGTCAATGCAAGAAACCTAAGTGGGGCGACCGCTCTGATTTATGCTGCTATGTTCGGGCAGAAAGAAATGGCCCAGTTGCTGTTAGATCAAGGCGCTGACAAGTCCATCAAAGATGCCCAAGGCAATACTGCCCTGATGTATGCCCGGTCTAAAGGATTGGTGGATTTGGTGGAGATGTTGGGGCATTAAAAAAGCTCATCGTATCAACGTTCAGCCTTCATCTTGCCTATTACGATGAGCTTTATTCATGTAGTCATTAAAGTGTATTTAAAGCCTCGGCTACTTCCATACTGTCCCCGCCGATGATTTCAAATGTTTTGCGATAGGTATGCACATTGTTCAGAGCTTCTACCACGGCTAAGGCGACATCTGCCCGGGAGATTTGTCCCTCTTTGTTTTTTAACCTTTCCTGGACAATAATGTGCTTACTCTCTCCATCACTGTTAAACCTGCCGGGACGTACGATGGTATAGTTCAGCTTGCTTCTTCTTAGGCGTTCTTCCGAAGCTGACTTAGCTTTCAAATAAGGTTGTAGTTCTTCCGGCATGTCTTCAGGAAAGTCGGTACCTACCGAACTAATCAGGATAAACCTTTTTACTCTATTTCTTTCACATGCTTCTATAACTTTGATAGCTCCATCACGGTCTACCGCCCATGTCTTGCCCTCCCCGGTATCGGGACCAGAACCAGCGACAAATACCACTGCTTGGGCGCCTTCTACGGCGAACTCTACATTATCTTCCAGGTCGGCAACATAAGGGATGGCACCTAGCTTTTCCATTTCATCTATTTGCGCGTCATCCCTGATCATGGCTAGTACATTATGCTCTCTTTCTATCAACAGTTCAACGATCTGTAGACCTGTTTTTCCGTGTGATCCAACGACTAAAATATTCATAACGCTTCATTTTAGATTAAAAAAAAACGATAACTTAAAAAAATAAGTATAATATTAAAGTTGTAACGGGAATAAGCTTTGATTGTTAAGCTAAACCGTGTAGTAAATTAGGTTAATACCTAAGTATTATTCTATCAACCTCCTCATGACATATCTATAAGAAACGCAAATGTGCGCAATTCAAACATTCAATGAGGTAATTACTTCTATTACAATTCATGCATATACACCTTACTTTACTTTAAATTAAATTCTTAATCATGAGAAATTCATTCCGGATTATTGCCAGTCGCACTACATTAATGTTGGCTTTACTATGTTTATCTGCCCATTCTTTCGCCCAGGGCCAGCCAGATATTGAAAAATTAGCTGATGAAGAAGTAGACGAAGCAGACATTACCTACGCCCAGAAGATGGCTGACGAAATTATTACAATGATGGCTGAAGGGGGCTTCTATGAATTTACTGAAGAAAATGCCATTCCCCAACTTGTACAGGGCTTTACAGAAGATGTACAAAAGCAAGCTTACCAGCAGATCAAAACCCAGGTAGGGGATTATCAGCCTTCAACATTAGATTATCAGGAAGCGCACCACCTTCAGCAGGGCGAACAGGAAGCCATCATTTATCGCTTTAAGGGGGATTTTGCTAATTCTACACCAGAAGTCAGAGTCGTGCTAACTCCTGACAATAAATTGGCAGGCTTACAGGTCATTCCCTGGAACGATCAGCTACAGTAGAAGTAATTTCAAGAAATAATATAGAGCAAGAGGTATTTTCGGTACCTCTTTTTTTATTTTCTGAACATTAATCTAATGATGAATACTTGTAATTGTACAAATCAGGTGATAGGTTATAAGTACACTTTCATTCAGAATTACTTATAGTTCTAATAGTACCATTCCACACTGTTTTTTCGTTAAAATTGTGCCAAACATTTTTCAATCAATAACTTAATTGTAGATTATTGCTGAAATTCTTAGCCGATATGGCACCCTTCCATACTTTTTTTAACTAACCTACACCAACATGCAAAAGCTCTACAAAACTCATTTTTCTTCTATCTTAATCGCTAAGATCCTAGGTCTGATACTCATGGTCCTGTTCACAGCAGAAGATGGCATTGCACAGAGCTTTCCCAACGGATTTAGCCGTGTTCAGGTAGCCAGTGGTATCAGCAAACCAACAGTGTTGACTTTCGCTCCCGATGGGCGCATCTTTATCGCTGAGCAAGGCGGTAAACTAAGGGTTTTAAAAAACGGCAATCTACTGAGTACGCCCTTCGTTAGTTTAGGCGTCAATTCTTCGGGAGAAAGAGGGCTGATTGGAATTGCACTTGATCCCAACTTTTCTTCCAACCAGTACATTTATCTCTATTACACCTTAGCTGACGGTAGCCGCAATCGGGTATCCAGGTTTACTGCCAACGGTGATATCGTGGTACCGGGCAGTGAGGTAGTCTTGCTGAACCTTGATCCTTTGAGTAGTGCCACCAATCACAATGGCGGCGCTATGCACTTTGGCACTGATGGGAAACTGTACGTAGCCGTAGGCGATAATGCCAATTCCTCCAACGCACAAAACCTGGATACGTATCACGGCAAGATACTGAGGATCAATCCTGATGGAAGTGTACCTTCCGGCAATCCCTATGCATCTGGCTCTAACCAGAGAAGGCGCGTATGGGCTTACGGACTGAGAAATCCTTATACCTTTGACATACAATCAGGCACAGGTAAAGTCTTTGTCAACGATGTGGGGCAGAATACCTGGGAGGAAATCAACAATGCGACCACCGGAGGACTTAACTTTGGCTGGCCTTCCGCGGAAGGAAACAGTAGTAATCCAGCGTATACCAACCCGGTCTTTGCTTATCCGCATGGCTCGGGTGATGGTAAGGGCTGCGCCATCACCGGGGGCGTGTTCTTCAATTCATCTGCTTCCAACTATCCTGCTGAATACCAGGGAAGGTTCTTTTACCTGGATTATTGCAACAACTGGATTAACATGCTGGACAATAATGCAGCAAATACCCGGCTCCCCTTCGCGACCAGCGCAGGAAGTGGTATGGTAAGTATGGAAGTGGGCAACGATGGCAATCTCTACTATCTCAGCAGAAATGATAGCAGGTTATACAAAATTATTTATACTAATGTTTCCGCCCCGGCAATCACCGACCAGCCGGATAATGTAGAGGTCTCTGCCGGACAAGCGGCGTCATTCAGTGTGAGTGCTTCCGGTTCTTCACCTCTCTCCTATCAGTGGCAGAAAGGGGGCAGCAACATTTCAGGAGCCACTTCATCCACTTACAGCATCAGCAATGCAGCGTTGGCTGATGCAGGAAACTACCGGGTGATCGTTTCCAACAGTGTGGGTAGTGTGGCCTCTAATGCTGCTATACTTACTGTGACTGGCTTCAACGCTGAGCCTGTGCCTGTCATTCTTACGCCTACCGAGGGAGTTTTATATGAGGCAGGCAGCACGATTACCTTTACCGGTGATGCCAGTGATGAAGAAGACGGAACATTGCCCGCCAGTGCTTTCACCTGGGAAGTGGACTTTCATCATGATGTACATACCCATGATGGGCCTCCGGTAGCTTCAGGCACTAAATCCGGTTCTTTTGTCATCCCTAACCAGGGAGAAACGGCTGATAATGTCTGGTACCGCCTCTTTCTTACCGTGACAGATTCAGAAGGACTTAGCGCCAGTACCTATCGCGATATTTATCCGCAAAAGTCTACCCTTAGCTTTGCTACTGTTCCGGCAGGGCTTAAGGTCACCCTGGACGGCCAGCCATTGACTACGCCAGTATCAGTGGTAGGCGTGGAAGGAATCTTGCGCAACATTGGCGTTATATCACCGCAAACCAAGGACGGCACTACTTACGAATTTGACTATTGGCAACAAGGTGGCGAAGCTTCCCAGACTATCACCACGCCTGAAGATGATGTTACTTACACTGCGGTGTTCAAACAAGCTGGTAGCGTACCTGCCCCCTGGCAAAACGGAGACATTGGCAATGTAGCCGCCGCTGGTAGTGCTGCTTCTAGTGGAAGTAGCTTCACCGTCACCGGCTCGGGGGCTGATATCTGGAACCAAAGCGACGAGTTTCATTATGTATACCAAAGCTTATCAGGCAACGGGGAGATTGTCGGAAGGGTCACCCAAATAGACAACACGGATGAATGGGCGAAAGCGGGCTTTATGTTTAGAGAAAGTACAGCCGCTAATGCTAAGCATGCTTCAGTATTCGTCACCCCCGGACAAGGGGTTGCTTTTCAGCGTCGTACGGCTACCGGCAGTGCCAGCCAACACAACGGCACCTCAGGAAGCGTACCCATGTGGCTGAAATTAAGCAGGGAAGGCAATACATTCACTGGCTTTAAGTCTTCTGATGGTAGCAGTTGGGTGCAGGTAGGCACAGTAGATATCAGTATGGGCAGCGAAATACTATTGGGCTTGGCTGTCACCGCTCACAATGATGGTGCATTGAGTACCGCTATCTTTAGTAACGTAAGTATCAGCGGTAGTATCCCTTTTGAACCGCAGACTCTGGAAGCTGAAACCGCTACCCTGGCAGGGCCACAGGTAGCCAGCAACCACAGTGGCTATACTGGCAGTGGCTTTGTGGATTATGTCAACTCCTCTGGCGATTATATCTCCTGGTCAGCGGAAGTGCCCAGCGCAGGCACGTATGTGCTCAGTTTTCGCTACGCTTTGGGGAGCAATGGCAATCGTCCGCTGGAGATTAAAGTAAATGGAAACGTTGCCGCGGCAAGCCTGAGCTTCACCCCTACCGGAAGCTGGACCAACTGGCAAAGCGTGAGCGTGTCGGTTGCCCTGAACGCGGGCACCAATACTATCCGGGCAACAGCGATCGGAAGCAGTGGTGCCAACCTGGACCATTTGATGATTGAGCAGCCCGGCAGCAATACCAACGCCAGCCTGGCCAGTATGAAGAAGGCAATCCGTCCTTTTGATACCTCTTCCGCTTTGGAGGTCTACCCCAACCCTACGGCTGATGCTGTGTTTATCAAAAAGGATGTCATCAGCGAAGGCACTACTTTTCAGCTTACCGACATCCACGGCAGAACGATCCCAATTCAGATCAGTGATCATGACTGGGAATCCATGGAAATACGCTTGCCAGGACTCAAAGCAGGTATATATACCTTAATGATGAAGAGCAATGAAAGGTTACTCACTGAAAAAATAGTAGTAAAACCTTGATGAATAGCTATATTTGAAAGCTTGATCATCATTACTACTTTTATATCACTGCATAGCAAACAGCTATGGAGACTTTCAAAAGAATTGGGCTTCTTCCGAAGCTTGATTCTTTTGTTTTTTCTGGGGATGGTACTCGCCAGAGCCAATACTTTGGAACCACCTCAGACATACGTGCTGGGATTTGTCCTCATTACATTACTTGCCTCGTTACATACTGTCCGCAAGGACAAAGCTTTTCTCCATCTGCTGGATTTCCCTACCTATCCCCTCTATCTTGTAGAATACCATTTGCTCGCCAGTCCTGTTTATAGTATACTTCTATTCAAACAGGACTGGATCGTATTGGCTGTCACCTGTTTGCTGGTAAGCATTATTCCCTTGCTGGATCATATTCCCCTACATTCCCGAATAAAAATCACCCAGGGCGGGGCAACAGGACTGAGCTTCATTCCAGTGGAAGCTTTTGAATGGAAGAGTGGGCTCAGGAAGCACGGCCTACTTATCGGCTTGCTCTATCTACTGGCCATTGTACTGTTTCAGTATCCCTTTGTGGCTTTGTTGGTGATTGTTGTTTTCACCTTTCTGGTCACTACTTTCTACAATGAATCAGAACCCCGGCAGATGCTGGAAGCTTTTGCATTACCGCCCCGGCAATTGCTATGGATGAAATGGAAGTTACAACTCAAACTCTTCTGGATTGGCTGTCTGCCGCTGGCACTTATCTTTTTGATTAACATCCCCGAATATTGGTACGTTTTGCCCGTTTGGATAGTCGTCTGTTCGGTGATACAGTTGCTGAGTATTAATTTAAAGTACACCTTTTATGAACCGGGCTTGAGCCTCAACAATGATATCTTTATGTTCATCTATTTTCTAAGCCTCTTTGTACCTTTTTTCTTCCCGGTACCCCTGGTGATGATGCTCCGTTATTACCGCCGGGCACACCTTAACCTACAAACCTACCTGCATGATTCGTATTGACAACGTAAGCCTGGCCTACGGAAAGCAAACGGTGATCCACAACCTCTCGCTGGATATACCAACGGGCAGCATTCACGGACTGGTGGGCATGAACGGCTCTGGGAAGACTACCCTCATCAATGGTATTTACGGTGTTAAAGCCTTGTCGGGAGGAAGCATGAGCTTTAGCGGACAGCCTTTGACCAAGAAGGATATGGCTTACCTGGAAACCAGCAACTTTTTCTACAGCAACATCACCGGCCGGGAGTACCTGTCTTTGTTCAAGCTCCGGCACCCCGGGTTTGATATCCCCGGATGGAACCAACTCTTTGAGCTCCCCCTGGACCGCCTGACCGAGCAGTATTCTACCGGCATGAAAAAGAAGCTGGCCTTTATGGGAGTAGTGGCCCTGGACAAGGCTATCTTGATCCTGGATGAGCCATTCAACGGCATAGATATGGAAACTACTCAGAAGCTCAAGATCATCATCAAAGTGCTGCGGGAAAAGGGCAAAACCATCCTGCTCACCTCACACATCCTGGAGTCATTGACCTCCATTTGTGACGGCATCAGCTATTTGGAAAATGGAATGATACAGCAGACGTTTGACCGCAGCATGTTTGAAGGCATGGAAGGGAAAATATTTAAAAACTTCAACACCGAAAACGAAGGCATTGTGAGGAAGCTGATGGGGTAGTGGTTAATAGCAGTGCCCCCCTGAAATTCTCACCTTCTCAGCAGGTTCTCTCTCTCAAAGAAGAACCTACGTTGCGCATAGCAGGGTTCTAAAGAGACCCTGCTAGGACGTTGAGAACATCATGAATGATGTTCCTACAGGATGAATCCTAACGGGGCGAAGGTACCAGTATGCCTAAGGATTCCAGCAGTTGAGGTTCGTCGCGGAGGGCAAAGCGTGCGGCCTTACGGAAGTCCTTCATCCAGGCTTCCATTTTGCGGAGGGCTTCATTACGCTTCTGGGTCGTGTTTTGTGCTTGCCCTTTACAAGTGGCATGTTTCAGTCGTTTGTCCATTAGTGCGTCAACCGAAGCTTGCATTTGGCTAAGCTCTGCCTTCTTGAGACCAAACTGAACAATGCGGCTACTGTCTTCCAGCAATACCTCATAGAATTTTTCCAGATAAGCCAGGCGGTGTATCAGTGAGTAGTTCAACCTGCCCAGACCTAGCTGCGCATGCATCATAGCATCACCCTGATAGGCTACCTGTGCCAACTTCCGGTGCGGGCTATGCACTTGCCATATCTGCTTAAGTTCTGCTTTACATGACAGGGCCACCCCGCTTTGTTCACCATATTTCATAATACGGGTATTATTGAGCAAAATTACAGCATTTACGATACCTATGCCCTCCTGAATTTTGGGTAGCGTATAGCCAATGCTTTCCAGTGCTGTCAGGATGGTTGGATTGATAGTACTGCTCTTTAGCTCGGTATTGGCGCGGGAAATTTTGTGGGTCAAACTTTGTTTCATCTTTTTTACTTTTTGGTTTGCCCAAAGATAGATGACCTAAATTCCGATACGCTGTTACAAAGTTTGGTTACATCACTGATGTAATCTCTATCGCTAATATGACATAGATTGGCTAAAAAGCCCTAGAATTTGACGCATAGCCTTTTCGTTGGCTTTGCCATGTAAGGGGGAAGTCTTTGTTTCGGCGAAATCATTATATAACCATGAGGGGGCACACAGGAATGCACGTTATTTATTACATCCCCCTGCCGATGCAGTGCCGAACGAATGTGTTTTCATGACTGCATAGCACTCATTCAGTTCAGAATTACTACAATTCATTACATCCCCCACCCGATTCAGTGCGTAAAACCAGAAATTCAAGACTGAATGGGAGCATTTCACTGCTAAAAAATTAACAATCTTTAGTGAATACTTCATTAGCGGTATGGAAAACCTTCATTAAGTTAGTGCCGGATAATGGGGCAAGGCGATGATCCTGCTATATCGTCATGCAGTAGTATGTTTTATATTGAATTTGACAAAGAGACATCTTACCTACCGGATACAAGCCATGCTTTGGAGAAGTGTAGCGTATAACGTAATTGCGTCCATCCAACAAAATATAAATGTGCGGAGTGCATATGCATAAAAAAGCCCATAGCATAAGCAAATCATGCGTATATTGTACGTAAATGGTAGATAGACGCCCGGCGTGGATACGCAATTGCGGCTATACAGATGTTGGCAGCAATTTAAGAAAACCCCAAGTTATAATTTAAATATGAAAAGAATCATCAAATACCTCTTTACGTTTGTTTCAATAGCAGCTGTATGGAGCATTATTGTGCTTTTTGGAACGCTAAACGGTTGGTGGCACAAACCATT
>JBBSOG010000246.1:0-8899 GCA_038259985.1 Cytophagales bacterium | reverse complement strand
CGAAGGAAAGTCAAAAATGAGTGTACTAAACGCTGTCCGAGCTAAACTCGTACACCGTATGTTCGCCGTAATTCAGCAAAATCAAAAATATGAACCTTTTTATACCAATACCCTTGCTTAAGTCATAAGAGTAACGAGGACGACATAAAATTCTGTCGCTCTACTTGTCTTTAATTAAGCTTGAGCATTGCCCCTTTGATTTCCGTCAATGCGCCCCCATCTATATTGGTTTTTGCCGTTCCCTTCACACTCATTTCAGCACCCTCTAAGCTCACTTTCTGTGTACCTTTAACGGTGGTTTCATTTCCTTGTACATCTATTTTTTCTTCACCTTTCAAGCTGGTTTGCTTCCCTTCTACACTCATTTTATCCTTGCCTGTTACACTTACCTCTGTGGCTTCCATGTTTACCTTATTACCATCCCCGTTGCCGTTGATGTTGGTGGTCTTACTCTTAGTATCTAATATCTCAGTGGCATTGATGTCGATATGCTTATCGCTTCTTACTTTCACCTCATCTTTTCCATAGATTTCAATGCTCTTGCTTTCTAAATACATCTTTTCATCGGCAAGAATATTTATCTCCTTTGCATTTACTGTAATCTTTCCATCTTTAGAGGTTATGGTGATTTCTTTACCCTCACTCATGACAAGGCTATTATTGTCTTTATTCGTCATGCTCATGGTTTTACCGCCACTCAGCGAAACCACATTGCCCCCGGCGTTGGTGATGGTGATGGAACTGTTGTTGGCATCCAGGCTGATCTCATTGATCGTACCACTATCATTGTAAATCCTGATTTTCTTGTCCCCGTCAATCAATTCTATGTGGTTGCCGTCGCGGGTCTTGAGGACTTTGCGCTTAGTCTTCGGATCATGCCACTCTTGGGGATGGTTGCTGTCGTGGTGCCGGTACACGCTGCCCATCACAAAAGGTAGGTTGGGGTTATCGTTGATAAAACCTACCAGCACTTCATCGTCAATTTCGGGGGTGAAAAAGAAGCCGTGCAACTCATCTTTCTGCTGCCCGGCATAGGGCTGTAGCTGCCGTATCCAGGGTGTTTTCTGCCCTTCTTCCATCCACTTGAAATTTACCTGTACCCTGCCCATCCCCTTTTCATCGTCATTTTCTTTGACCGTAGCCTGCTGGATTTCGCAGAAGGAATAGCGTACCTGCGGGTTTGCCGGTGGACTGGCCGCATTGGCAGGAATAGCCTGAATTGTGTTGTTATAGCTGAAATTTTGATCCACCCCGTGATTGACCGAAATGATGATAAACTTATCCAGGTCTACTTCATTGGCCTTTTCACCCGTAATATTGATCACAGAGCCTACTCTCAGTTTGATATTGTCGGTCGTTCCGCTGAGGATAACCATGTCGCGTGCATGGGCAGCCATCTCCTGGCGGGCATAATCATCCAGCGATTGGGGGGACTGGAATTCCTGATGAGGCCAATGTAATGAGTTTCCGGTAAAAGCTTGTGGCTCCTGCTGGCTTAATATTTCTTCCCCGAAAGCATCCAGGTCAGTGACTTCACTGGGCGTAGCGGTGCTTTCGTATACTTCGTGCTTGAGGTAATCATAAGCTCTGGCTTTGAAGTTTACCGGCACTACCCGCATAGAAAGGTCCATGTCCAATAGGTCTTTTTCCAGGGGCAAGTCAATCGGGTCATTGGTGGGCAATTCCCCAAAAATAAACTCGTCCCCGTCGTAGTACATCCACTCCCCGTAAGTATTGGCCAGCCGTTGCAGAAATTGCATATTGGTTTCCTTGTATTGCACCATATATTCAATCGTCTCTGTGTATTTAGGGCCGACCACAGTCGTCATATTACCGGGCACATCGTTCAACACTTCATTGACGATATCTCCCAGGCTCATTTCGTGGAAGGAACGGGTATTGGATATGCCACTCAAGTGTATGGTGGGACTGTATGCGGTGATATACACCATTTTAGCGCCTCGTTGATAGCGGGCCATGCGTACATCGGTGACCACACCCTCAAAGGTCAGGTTACGCTGGAGCATGGCAAAGAGGCCTGAAGTAATTTCCAGGGTAACGGGCTGGTTCAAAAAGCCTTTGGCCTGATTGAGAACCTGGGTGTTGTTATCCAGGGCATCCAAAGGCAAAACCAGTTGAATCACATTATGATTGAACAAACCCTGCTTTATGCTCAGGTCTGCAATAGGGGAAACTGTTTCTCCTGCGATGGTGACTTGTATGTTTACTTGCTGTGCCAAAAGGAAGTTTTTTTTGAAGAATTGCTAAATCTGGATTTATGCTAAGTGCCATTTAGGTCATATCGGGGTCTCCGTTAGGAACCTAGCGTAACTTCAGTCCCAGTGTGGTTTCTCGCAGAAAATCCTACGTGAAATGCTCTGCATCATCACATCTTAGGTGGCTATCAAACTGGGCAGCCCCACAATGGAATTGCACGCGGGGCCACCCTGGCGGGGTCGCTTGCAGCAGACCCCGCTGAGAATAATAGTATAGTTCCCAACAATACTTTTACACAGATAATGGGATATATCTCGGTGAAAAGTGAAGTAGAGATGCGCTACGCAGAAAACCTTATAGCGCTATCTCCTCAAGCCTTAGGCCATTCGTTTTCATACTCTGCCGGGCCGCCATCGCCTTCAATGGTGATTTTCTGGGCAGAGACCACAAAGGTTTCCATCATATTTTCACCGCCCTGCCAACTGAAGTTTTCGCCGTATTCGACAATGTATGCGTCGACAAACTTGATGGTCTTGATGGGCTTTTCATCATCGGTATCATCCATGATTTCTATCTGGCCTTCTTTCATCTTTCCTTGTGCCAAGGTCATCCAGGTGGGCAAAAAGGCACTTTTGGTAGACTCAATGGTCATCTGTACGGTGCCACCCCTCACAATCCCGGAAGGACGGCCGGAGGCATCAATGTCGCGGTTAAATCTGTAGGAAAAATCAACAACGCGTACATCGTCAATTTTGTCCAAAGTTAGTCTAGCTCTTACAGCCATGATTGGTTAAAATTTAAGGGTTAAGAAATGTAGTTATGTAAATATTTTTTTTTGCAATAGTGCATACATCTTCCATCTAAACATTGACAGGTGGATACTGAATCAATATTTACCAGGTTATGCTCCGTATGCGGATTTCCAACAAAATAAATTTACTCCTCCGCGAATTCTGCTGCCCATTCTTCTGCAGTATCCCCTTTGGTACCTCCTAGTTTCAGCAAGAAATTCTTGGCCGGGAAGAAAGGCGTGATATGCAGGTCAATGAAGATTCTCTTGGTCTCCGGGTCTTGCTCCAGGCGCATCAGTTTGTAATCCTGAATGATCTTGTCACTACCCATAATGGTTTTGAGATAACGCGAAATCTCTTTGCTCAGGTCTTTCTGCACTTTAGGCGTCCAGTTGACAAAAGCTTGTCGGTTTAGGAAGTCAATGAGCACCTTCCCGACATAATCAAATACGCGGACCACGGAGTAGGTTTGCAGGCCAATATCATTGCCGTTATACAAAGTCTTGGCAGAAAATGCCATGATTTTGTCCCACTCTTTCACCATGGGAACGAGGCCACGCTTTTCCAGTTCGGAAATTTCACTCTTCTTCAGTGGAAACTTCACCCCATCTACTTCGTTGATGCCACCGTGCATTTTTCCTGCCGTGGGCTGGGCAATCAACGTGCTGTATATTTTACCGGCCAATGCCGTAGATGGAGGGATGAAAAGCTCTTCCTCTTCGCCTAGTTCCTCATACCTTTCGCGTCCTACCAGCCAGTTGCAGGCCATGATCACGTTGGACCGATGGATTTCCCCTCCAGTCAGGTTGGCCATGTCAAATTCTTCCATCACCGCGTCAGGGTCATCCAGATGGTTAAAGTCGGTGACCAGCATTACTTTGTTCTGGTAAGCTATTTTAGCCCATTTCTCTATCACTTTATTAGAACCCAGGTAGCCGGGGATGACCATTATGGAGTAGTTTTCGCGTAAATCTAGCCGGTCGTGTCGGGCTTTTAGCTCTTCGGCTATCTTATCAATGACCATCGTGTTATCCAGGTCTTTGAGACGTTCAATATCTGCATTAAAGATGGTGATATTCCTCACTTTGTCCTGCTCGGTATTTTTAAAGAACAGCGCCATAGAGCGATAGTTCTTTTCTAATTCGCGTGTACTGTCCAGGGCTTTTTTGAGGTTGCTATTGAGCAATGCACCTGCGTTCTGGCTTCTTTCTTCCGCTTTGCCAATCAGTTCGGTCACATCATCTGATTCTTTAAGCAAATCATGCCAGAGCTTGAGCTGTTCTTTTAGTTTTTCCCGGTCTTTTTTTCGCCCTGCTTCATTCAAAAATATGTTCTTCCGTGCTTTGCTTTCCGGGCTCATCACTTTAGCCCCGTCTACCGAGGCTTCTATGAGTTCAAATCCCCCAAACTCCATAAGTTCATCTAGGTTTTGTTCCAGCGCCTGGGCGGGGCTTCCTGAAGCGGCTTCTTTTTCTTTGGCAGGTGCCCCCTGGGCAACATCTGCTGCTTTTTGTTCTTTAGTGTCGGCCATTTTTCGTAGTGTTTTTACTGGTCTGCATTTTCAATTTCCTGGATCATTGCCTGCAATACCTCCAGGTAAGCTTTCTTAGACTCAGCATTTTGCAGGGCTGATTTGAGAATTTTATTGGCTTTAAGCTGCTTGATAAATTGCTGGTAATTTTCTTTCTGGGCGTTCAAGCCTTTCAGAAAGTCGCTTTGTTCGGTAATCCCCTCTTTTCTGAAATCACTTAGGTTCTTGAAATGAAGGTCTTCTTTCACCGGAGCACCTTGTTCACTTTCAAACTCCACATTGACGTTGGGATTAAAATGGTTAAAGACATCATCAATGGTTTTCAGGCCGGTGATTGGTTCCGGTTTAGTCGGTTTGCTAGTCAGTTTTTGCACCAGCAGCGATCGGTTGGATGAAATTTGGGTGATCGCTTCAAAGGATTGCTGGGGGACGAGTTGTCCGCCTATTTCTACTTCGTTCATAGTTTAGCTAGGTATATGTAGTATATAATTTATAACGACTAATCATTGGTATACGCTGAGCCCGGAAAGTAACCCGCACTTATGTCAAAAATCCCACTTTAATTCCTGCTTATCGTCAAGGCTTAGTTTGATTTTTGAGCCTTTCTTCACTTCTTCTCCGATGATCATTCGGGAAATCGGTCTCCGCAATTGGTTTCTTATTACACCGGTAAGGGGCCGGGCACCGTATTCCGGCGTATAACCCGATAAAGCCAGTTGCTGCTTAGCCTCGTCGGATATTTCCAGACTAATGCCTTGTGCATCCAACTGGTTCAAAAGTTTTTTGAGGTGGATATCAAATATCCTGACGACATTCTCTTCTAATATAGGTGAAAATGGGATAATTTCCGTCACCCTCGCCAAAAATTCCGGACGAAAATGGCCGCTCATAATTTCCATCATTTCATTGGAGGTGGGCAATTTTCCTTTCCCTACTTCATCAATAATATGTCGGCTACCAATGTTAGAGGTAAACAATACTACTGCATTAGAAAAATCCCCTTCTTTGCCGAGTCGGTCGTGTAGTTTTCCCTCATCCATAATTTGCAGAAAGATATCAAATACTGAGGCGTGCGCTTTTTCAAGCTCATCAAAAAGCACCACCGAATAAGGTTTTTCCCGGATTTTATTCACGAGCACCCCGCCTTCTTCGTAACCGACATAGCCTGCCGGGGCACCCAGCAGCACGGCCGCCGAGTGCGCTTCCTTAAACTCCGACATATCAAAACGGATGAGCATATTTTCATCATTGAACAGGAAGTCTGCCAAGGATTTGGCGAGTTCGGTTTTTCCCGTTCCCGTAGGCCCCAGGAAAAAGAATGAGCCGATGGGTTGTCCCGCCCGCGTTAGCCCCGAACGCGACTCTAATATGGCATCGGATATGACTTTGATCGCATGGTCTTGCCCTACTACCCTCTTCTTGAGGTGTGCTTCCATATTGAGCAGTTTCTCCCGCTCCTGAGTCTGAATTTTGCCAATGGGTATGCCTGTTTTATAAGCCACCACTGCAGCGATGTCTTCTTTTTCTACCGTACCTCTTTTCTTTTCGGTTAGGGTAAGCAGAAAGTCAATGGTTTTGTCCAGGTAATCGGCAAACTCCCTGGCGGAAGCTTTCTCGTATGATTTTTCTTCTTCTACAATTTGTCCTAGTAAAATGGGGCTGATTTTATCATTGAGTTGTCGGTGAAACCATCGTAGATCTGGCAAAGAAAGTGGTTTATCGTTATTTTCACGAAAGCCTTTCAGTTCTTCTCTGAGGTTTTTCAGTTCATTTTCTGAAGTTTCATCCGCCATGCGTATTGCGGCCATGGTACGATCCAGCAGGTCAATGGCAGAATCGGGAAGTCGCCGGTCTTTAACATAGCGTTTAGCAAGCGACACCGCTTCGGATGGCGTATTTTCAGCGACACTAATCGTATGATGCGCTTCATACAGCGGGATTAAAGTTTTGATCATGCGGGTAGCCGCCTCTTCATCAGGCTCTTCTACCCTTAGTACTTCAAAGCGGCGGTTAAAGGCTTCTTCTTTCTCAATGAATTTTCGGTATTCATCGTTGGTAGTTGCGCCGATAACCGTAATCTCTCCCCGGGCAAGCTCAGGTTTAAGGATATTGGCCGCCCCACTGCCAACTGGCCCTGCGCTGTCAAGCAACAAATGAATTTCGTCTATAAAAAGGATCGCCTTATCAAAAGTTTTGACTTCTTTGATGATATTTTTCAGGCGGTCTTCTACTTCTCCTTTGTAAGATGCCCCTGCCACCAATGCACCCAAATCCAGTTCAAAGACCAGCGCTGCGCCCAGATGCATAGGCACTTTTCCCTTTATGATACTCAACGCAAAGCCATCTACAAGGGCTGTTTTGCCAACCCCGGGTTCGCCAACAATAAGTACATTCGGTTTGGTTCGCCTACCCAGAATTTCAATCATCATGCGCGTTTCACGGTCGCGCCCCACAATGGGATCTATCTTTTCTTCCCTGGCCAACGACGTTTTGTCAACACAGAATTTGAAAAGCGCTTTGGCCTTAGTGGATGTTGGTGAATGCTTGCCGTTTGAAGATGCCGATACTGCTTGCTGAATTGCTTCTTCCTTAATCAGGGAAGCCAGCAGTTCATCCTGGCTGAGAGGAAAAGTTTTGAGCTGGTCTTTGGTGAAGGCGATATTAGGCTTACACAATGCTGCCAATAGTGCTAAGGGGCTTATGTCATCTTCATTGAGCTTGAGCCGGATCAGGTCAGCTTCCTCAATGCTAGCAGCAACTTTCGCATCACCGGTAGGTTCCTCAGGGATTTGAGTATTTTTGGAAAGGTTTTCTATGCGTACCTCCGCCCATTCCTGCAAGTATGGAATGTCCTGTCCCAGAGTCGCCAGTGTGTCCCGCAGGCCAACATCTTTGTGCAAAAGCGCCAGCAGCAAATGTCCGGGGGTGAACTGCGCGTTCTGATATTCCTTGGCATAGGATTGGGCGATCTGAATAGCCTGCCTGCTTTGGTCAGCAAGGTTTAAGGTTGTGGTCATGTCTATGGCAAATTTGTAGACGTGTTGTGGTTTAATGTAGTTTCACTAATTTCCTGCTTAGATAAAGAATGCTTATCCATTATCTGTCAGAAAGGGAAAGTAGGTGTTCAAATAAACTCAAACACCCTGGCATAGGTCATTACATCTTTGAATGATTTAATCTGTAATTTTTCTTTGAGATGTTTCCTATGCGTTTGAGCCGTAAATTTTGAGATAAATAACTCTTCACCGATTTTTTCACTGCTATAACCCATTGCCAGTAAAAAAAATACTTCCTTTTCCCTTTCACTCAGTGAGGCAAATCTTTCACAGTTCTTCTCATGAAACAGGTTGTCGCGGGTAAGCATTTTCAGAATCTTGATACTATTAGATAGCTCTTTTAGTGGTTGTTCAATTCTGATGACTGCCTTACTTTGTAGATGATTTTTTTCTACCTTGATTTTCCAAGGCTTTACCCTTTCTTTCAGTTCTTCCATTTTTTATAGCATGTTTGTAGTTATTAAGATCTTCTCATTCAATTAGTAAGTAGTGCTAACAGAAAAGTAACCTTAGCGCATGCTAAAACTTACATCACAAGATTGTGAGGAAAGATAGGGCAAGGATTAGGCGTATGTATTATTGTAGATTGCATTCGTAACGATATTAATGATTATCTATTAACTAACAAAGAAAAAGAATGAGATTTCAGCTATGATAATTTAACTGTTCTAAACGACATAAAGTCAATACTCACAAGTGGGTATTTTATGGGTAAAAAAGTTTAAATGAGCTAAACAACAATATATTGGAATATTTAAAATTAAATATGAATAATCATAAAACCCGCAATAATGTCCAATTTTGTAGTGGTTTTGTTGGACATGATAAATATTTGAAGGTGCTCATTTTAGAAAATTGAAGATCTGTTGATTTTCTAAAAATGGTCCCGGCAGGAATCGAACCTGCATCAAAAGTTTAGGAAACTTCTATTCTATCCATTGAACTACGGGACCGAAAAATATCCTGCAAAAGTAGCGCTTTCCTCCGTTTTTTTCAAATTCTCAGAAGAATTTCACCAGTTATTAAAAGCTTTTCCGCTGATTTTTTTTGGCAATGAGGCGCAATCCTTCCAAAGTCAGCCAGGGTTCCAGTGCATCAAACTGATCGGTAAGCGGGGCAATCACCTCGGCCATTCCCCCGGTAGCGATCACTTTGGCCGGTTCATTTAATTCAATTTAATTCTTTTAATTAATTCAAGTTGCGGATAATGATTTGTTGAAAGTAAAAGCAAAGATGAACAATATGATTTTGAGCAGGAAACCTTTGGGAGACACAGCATGCACCTTAGCTGGAAAGCGAGCAGT
>JBBSOG010000245.1:0-8937 GCA_038259985.1 Cytophagales bacterium | reverse complement strand
CGATGCGGGCAAAGCGAAAACCCGTATTCCCAATTTCTGTTTTTCCCAGCCAGGGTAGTTCCACCAGCATATCGCGGATGGCGTGGTCGTTGGTGGCATTGTGTTCACCATACAATCCTTCGGCCATAGCTTCAGCGGCTGACTCACCAAAGCGAATGCGCAGCCGTACAGGTTTGGCATTTTTGGTATTGGCACTTACCAGTTGAAGCCCGCCGTGAATTTCCTTTCCAAAATCCAGCAGAATGCCCCCTTTTTCTGTGTCATTACTAGTGAGGGTCAAGTCATTATGCGTATTCAGGTCGGCCTGCCCGTTTCCTTTTTTGAGGATGGCTTCCGGCTTCTTTACCAGCTCTTCCCCGGCTTGCCACACAACGCGCTGCGGGGCCAGAAAAACCCGCACCCGGGTATCTTTTTCATATTTCCCTTCATACTCTTTGCCGAACACTGGGGGCAACTGGGCATGCATCCAGGTAATCGATATTAATAAGATAAATAATGTAAAAAGTAGTTTCAGGTTCATTGAGGTAAAGTTGTGCAATAATGTATATAGATTTGATGATTGATATTTCCGGCTTGCCCGCCTAAGCTCTTTCACCTTGCTTTAATAAAACTTTGAAAATCAACTATCTCATTTCAATTTTCATAAAAAAGGTTTAAATAATAAGCTAATTTGATCAAATTACTAATCCCACTCTTTTTCAATCATTCCATTTAATTATGAATTCTGGTCAATACCGCTTGTCTCTTATGAAAACTATTCACTTTGTTATGGATTCTGTTCAGGAAGAGGGAATAGGGCTGAATTTATTGCTGAAAATACCAACAGGACAAGGAGGGGAAAAAGATTTTCATAATAAACATACCAGTGCAGGTTGTTGGTGAAAACACCAACAATGGGGGGAGTGGCCGAATTTCGCCCCACTGTCGGTGCCGCCGAGGCCCACAGTGGCGACTGCCGGTTTTCACCAACAGGAAACGAGCGGACTGCCAATACCCTCAATCTTACTTAAACTCTTTCGGTGAAACGCCGAATTCTTTTTTGAAAAATGCGGAAAAATTGGAAGGGGCGCTGAAGCCTACCTGGTCGCTGATTTCATTGAGGGATAATTTGCCTTCTTTAATGAGTTCAGCGGCTTTGCGCAGGCGGAATTTTTTGATGTATTGGTGGGGCGCATTGCCTGTAAGGCTTACGAATTTCCGATAGAAGCTGGAGCGGGAGAACCCCATTTCAACGGCAATGAAGTCAATGTTAAATTCAAGATCGGCAATGTGTTGGGTAAGTAAAGCTTCGAACTTGTGCAGGAATTTTTCGTCCAGTTCGCTGAATTGCTGGCTGTCTTTAGAAGGAAGCAAGCCCACCGAAAAAATAGCGTGAAGCTTAGCGCGGTTTTCCAGCAAATTATGGATTTGGGCCTGCAAATGATCTATCATAAAGGGTTTGGTGAGGTAGGCATCGGCCCCGGCGTTCAATCCTTCTATGCGATCGTTGATAGTAGCTTTGGCCGTGAGCAGAATAACAGGAATATGGCAAATCTCCTGGTCTTTCTTCAATTGAGCCGACAATTCTATGCCGCTCATCTGCGACATCATCACATCGCTGATTACCAGATCAGGAAGTTCTTTGTGGATCAGGGTGAGTCCCTGTTCACCGTTTTCTGACAATAACACTTGGTATTCTTCGGACAGGGCTGTTTGGAGGAAATCGGCGAAATCAGGGTCATCTTCCACTACCACCAGTTTTTTCTTCTGCTGAACCGCATGTGCAGTTTCTTTTTCAGTATAAAGTGCTACTTCAGACTGGGCTATGGTAATATCCCTGGTGAATGGATCACTATCGCTGATCACCTGGTGAGGTTCGTAGGCATCGGGGTCGGCTGGCAAAACAAAAGAGAGCATCACCCATTCGTGCAACCTACTGGTAGCCCGGATACTACCTTTGTGCAGTGCCACCATACGTTTGGTAAAGTTGAGGCCAAGGCCAATGCTGCCGAAGGTTTCGGCTGAAGATGTAGAGGTATCTGCACCTGAAAAACGCTCAAAAAGTCCGGGCAAATCCTCCTGACGGATGCCATTGCCTTCATTTCTGACGATGATCTCCAGCCAGGAAGGCACATTGCCTGCAATATCCGGCGAGAAATCAGGATAGGTCTTCTGCACCGCTTGCGCTGTTGTTTCTCTGATATACACATCAATGGCATGACCGGAAGGCGTAAATTTGATGGCATTGGACAGCAGGTTGTACATGATTTTTTCTACTTTGTCCCGGTCTATCCAGTATGTTTTCTTATTCGTGTCATGATGTAGCGTAAACTTGATTTGCTTCTGCTGTATGTGAAACGCAAAATAGGCTTGCACCTCCTGCATCAGCATCGGCACAACTACGGCCCTCACCTGTAGCTTGAGCGCCTCATGCTCTAGCTTTCTGAAATCCAATAGTTGGTCCAGCAGCCGGTACAGACGCTCCACATTCCGGCTAATCAGGGAAATGTGGCCTTTTGATGCGGTAGAGACAGAAGGGTCGTGTTGCACCAGTGCCAAAGGCGCACCGATCAGGGTAAGCGGTGTGCGCAGCTCGTGACTGATGTTAGTAAAGAAGTTGAGTTTCATCTGGTGCATCGCATATTCTCTTTCACGTTCCAGGTGCTCAAAATCCAGCTCGCGTTGCATAATTTTCATACGGAGCACAAAGCGGAAGACCAGCAGCACCAATGCGGTAAACAACACTACGTATCCAATTTTGGCATAGATGCTGGTCCAGGGCGAAGGCAGCATGTGGATGGTCAGTGCTTTGGGCTTCTTGCTCCAGACTCCATCGCTGTTAGAGGCTTTTAAGAGAAAGCGGTAAGTGCCCGGTTCCAGGTTGGAGTAGGAAGCGCGCCGGACATTACCTACCTCGTTCCAGTGCTGCTCCAGGCCTTCCAGCTTGTAGGCATAGTGTATCTTTTGGGGAGCTGTATAATCAATCGCCAGATAATCAATACTGAAGATGGACTGCTGGTGGTTGAGGGTGATTTCGTTGGTGAAAGCGATAGGCTTGGACAGCGTTGTACCATCCGCTACCAAACTTTTGTTCATCACCTTCATATCCTCAACGATGAGCTGGGGAGGGGCCGGGTTCTGATGAATCGCGGAAGGATTGAAGTAAGTCAGCCCAAAATTTCCACCAAAATACAAGTTGCCTTCATGGTCTTTCATTCCGGCATATTCCTGAAACTGATCACCTACTAATCCATCACTTGCGTAGTAGTTGATGAATTTCTTTTCTTCGGGCAAAAATTCTGATAGCCCAAACGACGTACTAATCCATAGGTGACCGTTTCTATCTTCCAGGATGCTAACCACATCATTGCTGGGCAGGCCGTCTTTCACATCAAAAGTCTGGCATTCCTGTGTTCTGGGATTGTAGTGGATTAGGCCCCTGCCGTAGGTCCCGAAATAAAGATCGTGATGGCTATCCTCAAAAGCAGTAATGGTGAAAGGAAGGCTGCTGGTATTAGTTTTACTAATTTTTTGTAGGTCCCTGAATTTTTTTTCAACCGGATCATACTCGTATATTGTGTTGTAATAAGCAGCAAAATAGATTTTCCCGTTGCTATGCCGGGTAATCTGCACGACATTTTCAGCCGGTAAAGGGATTTTGAAAGGGCCTTTGCATCGTAATTCCGTATCAAACCTGATAACACCGTAGCGGCTGGTACCCGCGAGAACTTCTCCCGGAGAAAGCTCGACCAATTCCACTACATCCGAATATTTGACATTCGCGGAGAGGTCGGTGAATTCTCCGCTTGCAGGATGATACACCTGCAAACCATTGTGCAACCCGATCCAGATATTCCCTTCAGAATCTTCCATGAGTTTCCTGATCCGGTTATCCAACAGACCATCCGTACTGCCTGGTTTTTCTTCAAAATATTTCACCTTTCGGGTGGCTCGGTTTACGTAAAGCAACCCCTGGCCCCTGGTAGCAATGTAAAGGTTGTTGGCTGCGTCTTCCAGAAAATAAGAGACATGCATGCCCCTAGTGATCTGCGCTAAAAAAGGTTCGGGGTTAAACTTTTTTCTGAACCGAAGATACACATCCAGCCCATGATTGAAAGTACCTACCCACACATTGCCCTTACTGTCTTGCAAAATGGAAGTCAGCATATTGGAAGATAGCCGCGTGGGCCCCGCTGCTGTAAAACGTGCTATGTTGTCATTATACAGATCATAGGTATAGATACCACCCTGCTCGGTGCCCATCCATAGCTGAAACGGGGCGTATTCGTAGATAAAACGTACTGGGTATTGCGCAAGCGAGTCGTACAGGGCGTCAAACTGAGGGTTGGGCAGGTATTTTTTCTGTTGCGGATCAAAAACGGTGATACCCTTTTGGGTGCCCAGCCACAAGTGCTTGTTGCTCCCCTGATACATACAGTATATGGAATTCTGATCTTCAGAAACCCCTTCGTTGACAAAGAAACTCAACGTGTCTCCTTGCGGATGATAGCGGGCCAAGCCCTTGCCGAAATCAAGCCCAGCCCATATTTGCTGATCCTGGTCTATTTGAATGGTTCTGACCGGTGCATGCACATTGTGCGGATCGGCAATGCGTGCGATCTTTTTTTCATCAGGGAATACTTTTCCAAAACCATCATTGGTGCCCACGTAGATTTGGCCGGTATGATCCTGGGCAATAGCAAGCACCATCAGCGCCTGCTCTGAAGTATAATGAACAAACTGGTTGGTGGTAAGATCAAAAAGATCCAGCCCGGTGCTGGTACCGATCCAGAGTTGCTGATCATTGTCCAAGAAAAGACAGTTAATAAAATCATCGCGGAGCGAAAGTGAGTCGTCACGTTCGTGGAAAAACTGTACAATTTCATAACCATTGTAGCGGTTCAATCCCCTGGGCGTGCCCATCCATAGATACCCTAAGGAATCCTGACAAAGGGCAGTGATACGCAGATTGGACAGTCCATCTTCTGTTTGCAGATTGTTAAACTGCGGTAAATCATCTTGATTTGCCTGAGCGCGTCCTTCTACCACTACCCCTGACACCAATAGCAATAACAGAAGCATCCAATTTGTCACTTTGAGCATCCTTTTAATGAAAAAATCAAATAATCCATCGGTCATTATGTATTTGATAGGAATTGAAACAAAGTTGAGCATACCATTTTTTCAGATCATCAGGCTTCATATCCCTGATATTACAAAGGTTATTCTTTAAAATAATCCGGCAGATTTAGGTTTAAGCCAAAAACATTTTTTTCCTCGTTACTTGTGTTTTTTTACATTCAATTTCAACAAAATACTGATTTTTTTCATACTTTCCAGGGGTATGGCCTGCCTAATTTGAAGTGGACTGGGCTATGGAGTCCTATGGTTTTGTATTGGTTACCAGAACTCCAGATTGATATCTTTGCTACGCCCGGCAATCATGCCCACGTCGCCACAGTGACAAAGCGTAAGCGCTCCCAAGATAAGCCTTTCATTATCGGTAATAATGATCTCTGGTAAGTGCATCAAATACCATAAGATCACCGAATGGCAGTCAGTCCTGGATAGGACAATCTTTTTTTCCGGCCGACAATGGAGTATGCGGCGATGTCATGCCCGGTGCAGGAAGAGAAGGTGAAGCGGAAGCGGCGTTGGTGGGTATCGCTTAGAAAAGTATGATAAAATAAAAAACTAGGGACTAACAGCAGTCGGGATAGCTTTTTTCTCAGTTTGCCAACATGGCCACCGATTTGCGTTGATAGGCAGAACTAGCGAGATTACTGATGATAAAGTGCGCAAGGGATAAAATTTGAGGTGCCTGATAGAAAAAAGGCATAAAAGGGTTTGTAGTGGAAGCTAAAAGGTGGGTGGTAGCGGTCGCCAAGCGGAAAAGACTTTTAACTTGGCTTAATGGCCCTGCCACCCGGTTTTATCGCAGGTTTGAGTATATCCTCTGACATTCATATGAGCATTAACATAAATCGAAATAATAACACTTCAAATAATTCTATACGCACAAGGATATGTTATAAGTAGCACGCTTTCACGTACAATCCTCCGTAATGGCTTGCGTAACGGGTACGGAAAATCTAGCGTGGTAGAGGCATGCAGCCTGCGTACCAGGCATCTAATACACAAAACTCATGTTGATTCTAGGTATATAGGCCTGAATCGCGTCTAATTCAGGTATATCATTTCCTCTTCTTCTATGCTTAATTCATATCAGATTATCTATTCCCTACCCTATTCTTGTCATTGATTACGCCTGTATAGGGTACGCAGGATCATGCGCCTTAAAGTATATCTAAAGATGATTTATTGAGATTGAGTCCTATCTTGAGTGAGAAAGCATAAGACAACATACGCAGAAAGTTATGCTAAGTCTGTATATGAGAGTATCAGGCATACTACTTAGTCCCTCTGTGCTTTCTGGCAGTTATGCCTATCTTCGTCCGTTAGTGCGTTCAATCTGGCTTTTGACGAAGCTAAATAAAAGTCTACTTTAGGGCTGAGATACAACAGCGATGATCAAATCACACCTTCACTAACTATTTATCTATACACTGTAAACATGAAAAAGAAAATCCTGGCCTTGCCACTGCTAATGTTGATGATTGTTGCCTGTACGACAGAAAAAAATGTAGATCAATCGGAAACAACTGCGGGGGCCGCCCCCAATGCTGATGATTGGATTTACCTGTTTGATGGTAGCAGTACTGAAGGTTGGCGTGCGTACAACGGCGATTCCCTACCCCCCGGCTGGATTGTCAGGAATGGAGAACTTACTTTTGATCCTGCGCTAGCCTTAGAACAAGGTTATGAAGGTGGGAAAGACATCATCTATGGTGCAGAGGAGTTTGATAACTTTGAGCTTTATCTGGATTGGAAACTTCCTGAGGGAGGCAACAGCGGTATCTATTATCACTTGAAAGAAGGCTACGATAGCCCACCCCAGGTAGCACCTGAATATCAGCTTATTGATGATGAAAATTACGCAAAAATACACGACCTGACTGCCTATAATTTGAGCCTGGGCTATACCGAAAAACCCGAAGAACTGAAACCTCTACAACGAACCGGGTCAGACTACGCCATGCATCCCGCCGATTCTACCCAAAAGGTGCTACATCCCACCGGCGAGTGGAATTCTTCAAGGATTATTTTTACCCCCGAGAAAGTAGAATACTGGCTCAATGGCAAAAAATTGCTATCTTTTGTTCCTTGGGATGAAGACTGGGAGGAGAAAAAAAACTCGGATAAATGGAAGAATAGCCCTGATTACGGAAAATTTAAAGCTGGATATATTGGTCTGCAAGACCACTCCAGCCCAATCTGGTTCAAAAACATTAAAATCAGAAAACTTTAACGGATACCTGTCAAGATGAATAAAAGAGAATTTATAAAAAGTGCTTCAACCTTATCTTCAATCGCCTTTTTACCTTCAGGGACCTGGGCTTTTGTTAAGGAAAAACGCCTTCGTACCGCCCATATCGGAGTTAGCAATATGGGTGCAGCAGACCTGAAAGCTATTTCTTCCCACAATCTGGTAGATGTTGTTGCCCTGTGCGATGTTGATGCCAACAATCTGGTGGCGGCCCACAAAGAACACCCGCAGGCCAAGACCTACTCCGACTACCGGGTGTTATTTAAAGAAATGGGTGAAAAGATAGATGCCGTTATCGTATCAACTCCCGACCATACGCATGCCCCCGCCTCCATGCTGGCCATGCAAATGGATAAGCCTGTCTACTGTCAAAAGCCTTTGACCCATTATGTAAGCGAAGCAAGGGCAATGAAGAAATTGGCCGCAGATAAGAAGCTGGTAACCCAAATGGGCATTCAGGTACATTCCTTTTACGACTATAAGCTGGCGACGCAGATGATACAGTCGGGCATTGTGGGGAAAGTACATACTGTACGGGCCTGGTCTCCTAAGAATTGGGGATACGACGGGCCAATTCCCCAGGGCAAAGACCCAGTACCGGAAAACCTAAACTGGAACTTATGGTTGGGGACCTCGGCGGAAAGACCCTATAAAGAAGGGGTTTATCATCCGGGAAACTGGCGCAAGCTGGTAGATTACGGTTGTGGAACGCTGGGCGATATGGGCGTTCATATTTTTGATACCCCCTACAATGCATTGGCGCTCGATGTGCCCAATACGATCACGACTAACTGCAGGAAACCAAACGGCTTTGGCTACCCCGAAAAAAATATGGTTACCTATGAGTTTCCAGGTACAAAATATACCACCGATATGCTAAAATGGGTTTGGTATGATGGTGCCGGTGCTGACCAGCAGCGTGAAGACCTCATGCTACCCGGTGGCGAGGCATTACACGATCAGGGGGCTATGTTTATTGGTGAAAAAGGAAGATTGTATCTACCCCATTTTCAGATACTTCCCCGGCTGATTGCTGACGGAGAATATCAGGAAGTGGATGTATCCAAGTATGATATGGGCGAGCCTGTTCGTGATTACGAAAGTGAAGGTAAAAAGCACTATCATCAGTTTGTGGATGCCTGTTTGGGCAAAGCCGAAACGAGTGCCCCGTTTTCTTATGCCGCTAAATTAACCGAAACAATTCTTTTAGGCGTTATTGCCGGTCGTTTTCCTAATCAGACGCTGCACTGGGATGCCAGCTCCGCTAAGTTCGCTGAAGAAGAGGCTAACAAATATCTGGAGGGAGAGTACCGTTCGTTTTAACGCTTGCCCGCATTTTACAAATCACACTCTTATCAATCTGGAGGGGCTTTATGTCGGGTAAAAGCGCGGTATTACTACCGCGCTTTTATCCAATGGCTGGGGCAGCCCCGCCGATTACTAACACCGAAAAGTAGAGCAGAGCGCAGCAAGAACAAATCGGGGGGCCGGGCCCTGCTGGTAATAAACGTAGTGCGCAACAAAATCATCCACCGTGTTTTTACATGCATCCGGGATGACTGAAACAGGGT
>JBBSOG010000244.1:0-8955 GCA_038259985.1 Cytophagales bacterium | reverse complement strand
ATCATGATAGAAACCGCAAACTGGAAGACAACCAGTGCTTGCCGCAGCGTAAATCCGGCGGTTCGCTCACCAAAATGCCCACCTTTCAGCACCTTAGCGGGCTTGAAGCGAGAAAGAAAGAAGGCTGGATACCCTCCGGCTATCAGTCCAAGCGTGAGCGCAAAGATTATCATCCCTCCTAGTACCGTAGGTGTGGCAAACGCATCAAATCGGATGGTTTTTTGGGTAAATTGATTAAAGGATGGTAGCAAAAGGGCCGCCAGCCCAATGCCCAACAGCACCGCTACTCCCACAATCAGGTATGACTCTACCAAAAACTGACCTACCAACTGGCTACGCAGTGAACCCAAGGCCTTTCGTACGCCTACCTCTTTGGCCCGGCGCACCGAGCGAGCGGTTGCCAGATTCATGTAGTTGATACAGGCGATGAGCACCAGCAGCAACGCGATAACAGAAAAAGTGTAGATGTAGCTCATGTTACCGTCGTTCACCCGCAACTCAAAGTCGCGCCGCGAGTAAAAGTGAATGTCGGTGAGCGGCTGGATGACGAAATCAATGCTTCCGCTCATTTCAGCCGCTCGTTCGGCCAAATGAGCATCGTACACTCCGCTGAGTGCCTCCCGGAACGATTGGGGAGTGGCGGACGGAGTTAGTAGCACGTAGTTGGCCCAGTTCCAGTCGCCCCAGGAAGTGATTTTCTCCTTGTCCCAAATGGAAACCAGTGCTTGCGGAGTGAAGTGCCCATTGCCCGTCACGTTTTGCATAACGCCGGTGACCCGGTAGTTCGCATTGCTTTCGCCTCGAATGGTTTGGCCCAACGCTTCCTGAGCAGGAAAGTAGCAGTCGGCCATTCGCTGATTAATCACGATGGAGTTGGGTTCCTGTAGCGCAGTCTGGGGATCACCAGTTATGAGCGGATACGTGAACACGTCAAACACCGTAGTACTGGCGTAAAAAACGTCGGCCTGCGCGAACGTTTCACTCCCATCGACGATATTGAAATCGTTGATGGGACGAACGATCGCGTACTGCTCAGCATCAGTATAGTCGGTGGCGAGTGTAGGAGCCAGAGCGGCCGGAGCTACGGCTACCTCCCGCTTTTCACCGCCTACGTTCACGTCCATTGCCACCCGGTAGATCCGGTTGGCCCGCTCATGGTAGCGATCGTAACTTAGTTCGTCGGTCACGTAGAGAAACAGCAACAAGGCGCTGCTGACACTAAGCGCGAGCCCGACCACGTTGATAAGGCTGTATACCCGCTGCTGTCGAAGTGTGCGTAGTGCGATGTTGAAGTAGTTTCTGAGCATAGCTTTTTAAAGATTATTGATTGATGACTAATGAATTTTTTCCGTTCATCGTCCATTATTCACTAATCATTTTTTATCTCCAAGCTTTTTGCAGCGAAGTGACGGTATTTTGCAGGGAACGGTAAAACAGCTCACATATCTCGTATAATTTCTTTCTTGGCGAGCTTTATACTCCACATGCCTAAGAAGTCATTTTCTTGGGTAGGTTCAGCGCCCGGCAGTTGTTTTCTTAGCTCGGGACTCATGGTGAGTGGACGGGTGTACAGAAAATGTTCGTCGCCGATTTTTTGCACATTGTCGTCCAGAGGCAGTTGGTTTTCCACATTGTATAGATAAGCATCCCAAACTTGTCTTTCCATCGCACCCAAGCGGTTGGCACTGGTATCCGTACCGGCAGGTATCCAGTGAATTTCGGTGTTCCGTGCTGCTGCCAGCGAATCTATGCTGGTCTTTGCCCTGGCAAATTGTGGGAAATCTACCGCATCGGCGTTCTTCCGGTACGTACTCAGTACGATTTCCTGCGCTTCTTCTGCCAAAAGCTTCCCTTGCTCATAGGCAGCTTCTACCACCTCTGCCGGAAGAACGTGTTTGATCTCCCTTTGCGCCATTTCTTTTTTGACAGCTTCGCGGTCAATACCTTCCTGTGCAGTAGGATTGCCGCAAGCGACGCTAAGGAGGAGCAAGCCGGTAAAAATTTTTGAGCGTGGATTTTTCATCAATGAATGGTTACTCTCTTATTTTACGGTAATCAACATATCTCTCTGCGCTACCGTTTCGCCAAAAGCCTGTAGGGTCAGCCCATGATTTTCTGCAAAATGAATGAAGTCCTTTTCGTGGGCTTCCTCTACGACCACTAGCAGGCCGCCGCTAGTCTGCGGGTCACAAAGCAGGGCTTTCTGGCTGTCGCTAAGCGGGCTGATTTTATGGCCATAGCTATCAAAATTACGTTGGGTGCCTCCGGGAATACTGTTCTGAGCAATGTAATGATCTACCACTTCAAATCTGGGCACCAGCTTACTTTCTATTATGGCGCTGACACCACTGCCTTCACAGATTTCGCTCAAGTGACCCAGCAAGCCGAAGCCGGTCACATCCGTCATGGCCTTTACGTAAGGGAGTTCCCCAAACTTTTCCCCGATATTGTTGAGCGTCAGCATGCTATTTCTGGCCATTGCCAGATCTTCCTCTTTGATGATACCTTTTTTCTGCGCGGTAGTAATTAAACCTACCCCCAGGGGTTTGGTAAGAAATAGCTTGCAGCCCGGCTCAGCACTGTCATTTTTCTTCAGGTTTTGGATATTAATCTTTCCGGTCACCGCCAGCCCGAAGATCGGTTCGGGGGAATCAATGCTATGCCCACCGGCCAGCATGATACCCGCCTGTGCACAGGCATGTCGGCTTCCTTCCAAAACCTGTTGCGCTACTTCCGGGGGGATGGTGTTGATCGGCCAGCCCAAAATCGCAATCGCCATAATCGGAGTACCGCCCATCGCATAGATATCACTGATCGCGTTGACCGAAGCAATCTGCCCGAAGTCAAAAGCATCGTCTACAATAGGCATAAAAAAGTCGGTAGTACTGATGACCGCCTCGCCATTGCCCATGTCATAGACTGCCGCATCATCTTTTGTACCGTTGCCTACCAGTAGTCTAGGGTCAGTAGTTTGAGGAAGCTGAGAGACCAGCATACTTTCCAGTATTTTGGGGGATATTTTGCAACCACAACCCGCGCCGTGGCTGTATTGGGTGAGTTTGAAGTCAGTGTTTATCTGCATAGTTATGTGGTTGGTCGGTTTTAGGTTAAAAGGTGACAATGATTTTATCTAATTCAACATTTAAAATTCAATATTCAAAACTGAATATCTTTACCAGCATTATCTTTTATCTTCAAAATTTCCAAAGCATTGGCAATCGGATCATCTTGGTTACAATTTAACGGGATGATTTGTTCTGCCGGGCGGCGATCCATATTTCTATGATAGCTGCTATCGTAATAAGTGAGTAAATTGTCGGCTACGGCATCCAGGCGGTTTTCTTCCAGATCATTCAATGCCCGTTCGGTGCGCAATCCACCCAGGCGCTTTTCTATTCTTTGAATGGCAGTGGTTAAAGCTATCCTATCCTGCTGACCATATTCTTTCACCAAGCGCTTGATGCGCTCTTCTTTGGGGATCGCGAGCCGAAACAAGGTTGCTGCTTTCATTTGCTCCCACAGTTCATAGGGAAGCTGAACACTTCCTATACTAAAAGATTCGTCTTCCAGCCAAATCGGCCTCAAAGGGTCTAGCTTTCGCCACTTTTCAAAAAGATCGTTGTGAAACTGCTCAGTAGTGGGCTGGGCTGCCTGTCCGATACCTCCAAAAGAAGAACCTTTATGATGGGCCAGCGCTTCCAGGTCAATCACCTGCTCACCTTGTTCAGCCAGTGCTTTGAGAATATCCGTTTTACCACTGCCGGTTTCCCCACCTACTATCATAAGATGCGCGGGTTTTTGCAAACTTTCTAAAGCGTGGCTCCGGTACGCTTTGTAACCACCTTGCAGCGTTGACACTTCCATACCTGCCGTTTTCAGCAGCCAGGCAAAGCTTTCGCTGCGCATGCCACCCCGCCAGCAGTGTACCAATACTTTTTTGTTCGGGGCAAGCAGGTAAGCGTCTTCTACAAAAGAACGCATTTTAGGGCCAACCAGGTCAAGCCCTTCCAGCAGCGCTTCTTGTCGGCCAATTTGTTTGTAAGTAGTACCAACTGTGGCTCTTTCGTTATTATCAAAAAGGGGGATATTATGCGCTCCTGGTATATGCCCAGCGGCAAACTCCGCCGGAGAACGCACATCTATGATGGGTAATTGTTCTGCTTGCTGTAGAAATGATACTGCCGAAAGCTTGTTCATGTTTTTTCCAAATTATCCCTGCTCGTGGAGCTGGTAAATTTTCTTGTCTGGTTAGCAATCTCAAAAGCCTGATCAAAAGGTTTAAAAGTCGGCGCTGTGCCTATTTTTGATGCTCTATATTTCACTGAGTATCAATGCCAAAATTTGTTGCAACTAACTTACGAAATTGATTTGCAAAGATAGTGACTGCGCGTTGTTGATAAAAAATACAATCTTCATTCTGAAAGAATAACTCGTAAATTAAATTACTTTTTCGTTTATTTCGTTTAATTTTATGAGCAGAAGTTAATCTCAAATTATATAGAACGTCCTGAGGAAATAAAGATACCCACCAAAGAAGAGCAAAAGGTGGCTATGGAGTCTTACGATGCATTGGCAGCAACGCTCAAAGGACTGCGTTCAACTAACCCTGAAATAGAAATTGAGGAAACCGAAGAAAAAATTAGGGTTCCGTTAAAGGCATTACAACTTTTAGCGGAGATTCTGAAGGCCACAAGCCAGGGAAAACCGATCTCTATTGTACCAATAGCCACTGAAATGACTACCCAAGCTGCGGCTGAATTACTAAGTTGTTCCCGACCACATCTGGTCAAGTTACTTGAGAGCGGGGATATTCCGTTCACCAAGGTTGGAAAGCACCGAAGGGTAAAATACGAAGATGTGTTGGCGTACAAGAAACGGATGAAAGCAACACAGAAGCAGCGGATCATTCAAATGATGCAGGCTGATGAGGAATTAGGCTTGTATGATTCATAGCGTTCGTTTTACTTGTGTACTAGACACGAACGTCATCTATCCTATAGATATTCGTGATCTATTGTTTTGGTTTGCTTTTTATGATTTGTATACGCCAAAGTGGGGTAAGCATATTTTTGATTAATGGGCAGCAGTGATGAAAAGAAAAGGCGTATCATATGAAGAGATAGAAAAGCGAGTTTCTAATGCAAATAAAGCTTTTCCTGATGCATTGGTTGAAAATTATGAACCGCTTATTGATGCTTTAAAACTACCCGATGTCAAAGATCGTCACGTACTGGCGGCGGCCATTAAAACCAATGCCAACGTTATCGTAACGAATAATTTGAAAGATTTTCCGGACGATTACCTTACTACTTTCGGTTTGTCAGCTAAAAGTGCCGATGATTTTATTACCGATACCATAGACTTGAATCAAAAGCATGCACTAAATGCTTTTATGACATTGGTTCAAAATAAAAGAAATCCAGACTTGGATCAATTTGAGGTCTTGGATAGATATCGCGAAAATTGGCTTAGTAGACACCGCCAATTACCTGCATTCGCTGATTTGAGAGTTTTTAGTTGATACTTTATACTTCTCGTCAGACTATTAATTCTTTACCTAAATCTATTGGGTTTTAAACAAGACAGGGCATAACATTGAATTATCTACAAGGTTCTTTGCGATTAAAAATCCCCAGTTCAAATGCTTTTCTATATAATTCAGGAAGGGCTTCTCGATCTTTCTTTCTTAACCTCTTCTCTTTCCTTAAAGTGACAAAATCGTAAATCGCATCTGGTAGAAATATTACTTCTAAATAATCACATTCGTCTGTCAAAACAAATTTTTCAGGATACATTCCAACCCATCCAATCGTGAGGTTCTCAATATTTATGGGTGTCTCAAGTTGGAATTCTCCTTTATCATCGGCAGTCCCTAAGCGTATGGAATCATTGCCAAAAATTACAGATCCATTCAGTTCCCAAAATTCATACGTACTCGTGTCACCTTTACTTGGAAATTCAGAACCAATTATTTTCCCTTTTATGACTCTTGTCTGTCCAGACAGAGTTGTACTATATAGGCTCAGTAAAGTAGTTAGAATAAAAATCAGGTTTATCATATCAAATTTTCATTTATACTTTACAATTTCTTGTAAACAGCCTCCGAACAGAGGCAATTTAAACGCTTTCATTTACAACTTAAACTTCTCCTCACTCCACCTTTACCACTTCTTCGCGGATCATTTCGTCGGGGAGTTTGCCTTCGGTGCTGGCGACGATCATGGCCACGGAGGCATCGCCGGTGACGTTGACGACCGTTCGGCACATATCCAGGATACGGTCGGGGGCCAAGATGAGGGCGATTCCGGCAGTGGGCACACCAATCGCTTCCAATACAATCACCAGCATGACGACACCCGCCCCGGGCACCGCTGCCGTACCGATAGAGGCCAGCAGGGCAGTCAGCACAATCATGAGTTGTTGGGTAATGGATAAACCCAAACCCAACGCTTGGGCAATGAATACTGCCGCTACGCCCTGGTACAAACTGGTGCCATCCATGTTGATGGTCGCGCCCAGTGGCAATACAAAGCTGCTGACTTCTTCGGATACGTGCAGATCATTCTCCACCACTTCCATCGTCACCGGCAGGGTAGCGGCGCTGGAACTGGTACTAAAAGCCAGCAACTGCGCGGGCCGCATGGCCTTGAAAAAAGTCTTGTAAGGCACTTTGGTAAAGATTTTAAACAGAGCAGGATACACGACCACAATCATCAGTACCAGGCCAATAATGACGGTCATGCTGTACCATAGCAGCGCCAGAAGTAGTTCCAGGGCTTTGTCCGGATCATCGCCTCCCAGGTCAACGATGAGGGCTGCAATCAGGGCGAAGACACCGTAAGGAGCCAAAATCATGATGTACTCCACGATTTTGATGATCACATCGTTCAGTCCGTCAAAGAAGGAGATAAGCGTTTGTCCCTTTTCGCGTGGCACTTTCAGCAAGGCGATACCAATGATGAGGGCCAAAAATACCACTTGCAGCATATTGGCATTGTCACCAAAGGACTCAAATACATTTTGGGGCACCACATCTACCAAAGGTTGCAGTGGTCCCGCGTCTTTAACCCCTTCAGCCACATTTTCGCGGGATTCCACGTCTCCGCTGTACAGGGCAATCAGGTTCTCGCGGGTGGATTCGGGTAATTTTTTTCCGGGCTTGATGACGTTCACCAGTACCAAACCGATCGTTATGGCGATCACGGTAGTCACCAGATATATAGCGATGGTTTTGCCTCCCATGCGGGAAAGTTTGGAGATGTCGCCCAGATTGGATATGCCCACGATAAGGGAAGCCAGCACCAGAGGCACGGCAATCATTTTCAGCGCGTTGACGAAAATAGTGCCGAAAGGCTTGATGTATTTTACGGTGAAAGTGGGGTCCCAGCCAAATTGTATGCTGAGTATACCAAAAGCGAGTCCCAAAACCAGTCCAATCAGGATTTGGGTGTGCAGAGGAATTTTTTTCATGGAGTTGTGTAATCTTTGGTCATGTGCCTTCCGAAGGAATCAACAAACGGTAAAAATGCAAAATAAGCAGGGGAAATGCTAACGTGAAGTTGGGCGTTGATTTTAGATTGCAGGCCGGAGAACTGCTGGATAGTGGTCACCACGCTGGAGCGTGGCGACTGGTGGAATGGTCACAGGGCGGGAGCCTTGTGACTGAACTCGTGTAAATGAAAAAGCCCAATCTGTTGATCGGGCGATAAGCTATTGAATGTACAAAATTTAGAAGTAACTCTGCGCAAATAAGTCCTGTGACGGCCATTCCTGCATACGTTCCAGGGACTGCATCATATAATTCACTTTTCCATTGAAGTTCTGGCTGCGTTTGCTGGTCGTATTGGCAAGCACTACCCAGGAAATACCATTGTCCATTCTTTTCAGAATGGCGGCCGTTCCTGCCAGGGTACCGGTGCGCCACCAGGTGCCATCAGCAGTTACCCCTCTCCAACCATAAGGACGGTTACTTCTGTTGCCAGGTTTGGTCATGGTCATCAGGGACTCATTAGAAAGAATATCCGGGGTATTTTTGAAGCCATCAATGGCTACCATAAATTTCAGTAAATCAGTAGGGGTAGCCAGCCAACCTCCGGCAGCAGCCAACGCCTCTATATTAAAGCTATAGGTGTTGGAAACCAATTCACCGGAGCTATCCAGGGCTGGGCGTACATTGTTGTAGGTAAAATCATAATACGCTACTTCGTTTTCAAAACGGTCTTCTTTGAGATTTTTGGCCAAGTGCATATTGGTAATGCCTAAAGGAAACAGGATTTCGTCTTTGACATACTCTTCATAACCTTCGCCGGAAACAGCTTCAATCACTTTTCCCAACAGACAATAGCCGAAGTTGGAATAATCGTAATATGTACCCGGACGATAAGGCATAGGCTTGGACAGGATAAATTCAATGATGGTATCCAGGCTGGGGGTGTCAGTACTACCCATTTCCTCGGCAATTTTATGGGAAATAAACATTGGGTCTCCATAAGTACGCTTGCTCCAGCCCGAAGTATGATCCAACAGATGCCTTACTTCCACATCATATATTCTTTTGTCCTTGATCTTGTCGTAAATTCCTCCCCGGAGGATGCCTTCTTTGCCAAATACTTTATCATCCAGCTTAAGCTTACCATCTTCGTATAGCTTCATCACGGCTACTGCGGTAATCAACTTAGACACGCTGCCAATACGAAACAAGTGATAGGGTTCTATGACATAGCCAGTGCTATCGTTGTCCGTATGTCCAAAACCTTTGGCGTAGATCAGTTGCCCATCTTTGACAATGCCTACTGAAGCACCTACGATTCCCTGGCGTTTCAGGAACTGGTGCATAGCCGTATCTACATGAGCCAAGGCTTTCAGGTCAGAAAGCCCATTGGTCAGGTTAGTAATACTTTTGACCACCTTAGTCGTGCTGCTACCAAATGCTTCATGGTCACCATCAGCAATGGT
>JBBSOG010000243.1:0-9002 GCA_038259985.1 Cytophagales bacterium | reverse complement strand
GCGGGGGCAATATCATTGATGTCATAAGAAGCTTTGCCAGTACCTGCCAGTTCCTGATACTTTTCCATGTGCTGCTCCATCAATTGCTCATGCTGAGGACTTATTAACTCTATACTTTGCTCATGGATTTCCTGGGCATTTGTCCTATCAAAGTTTCCAGTCAAGCCTTTTTCATGAAGGTTAAGTGATTTATTGGCTGATTTAAAAATTGGGTGTAAATAATCTACACAAGCGAGAATAACCGGCCGGTTTTTGTCTTCCAATACAGGCTTCAATGCTTCTTCCAGGTTACGGAAATATTCTTTCAGATAAGGCTCATTCAGATCTCCATCTGCGCCCTGCCCATGATAGATAGCATTGTTTCCACCACCAGAGGCATTGCCAGAATGCTGTTGCAAACTTTTTTCAAAATCATAGTAGCTGAGCGCTTCCTTTGAACTTTGCGGAACTCTTTCCGGCAAATCAATCTCTTGTATCTCATGGGAAGAAGCTTCAAACAGCCTGACCTTGCCTTGACTAACCGCTAAAACATAATACTCATGCTGCTCATGGTAGGCAGGTATCAATTGCTCAAGATGAAAACCATTGCCTAACAAATTAAACTCACTGACAGAATAGGGCAACTTAAAATATTCAAAGAAATCCTCTCCCAGAAAAATCGCTAGTCCATCTGATTGATGCCGCCAGAAATTACTATCTTCTATGAGTTGAGTGACCGGTTTCAAATAGCTGGCCACTTCATTTTCAGAAAGGTTTTTTGAATCTTTTATTTCATTCTTAATTTGTTGAAAGTGGTTCTTCAAGACTTTAGCATCTTTTTGTTCATTCACTTCTTTGCCTTTTTGGTGGGTAGGCAAATAAATGCTCACACAGTTGATCCCTTGAAAATTGACCAGGTATTCAAGCTTCTCCTTAGTTAATGTGTTCATATCAAAAAATATTTATCGGTTTTAAAAAGTATCTACCTTATCAACCCTTTCTTCGCTGGTTTGTTTCTTGGGCAGTTCCGAGGCGTAGCTGTGCATTAGCAACTCAGAAATCCGTTATTGTAATTTTAGCAAAGAGTCAACCGTAAAATATATGATAGATAAGATATTATGCCTTTATCTTTTCCGTCATTTTTGTATGCTCGTCCTTACTTTTTTCACCTCCTCAGTACTCACTTTGCTGGCATTATTTCCAAAGTTTTGCCTCACAAATGATAATATCTCCGCGATATCCTCATCACTCAAAAATCTGTGTTGGGGCATCACGCTATTGTATAATTCACCATTGACTTCTATGCTCCCTTCAAGCCCGTTTAAGATGATATCAATTAACCGTTCTTTATCGCCCTTCACCCATTCAGTTTCTGCCAAAGGAGGAAAACGGCCAATGGCCCCTTTACCATTTTGCTGATGACAGGTAGCACAATACGTATTGTACAAAGATTGTCCCGGCACCAGGTTTAGCTGTAGATTATCCTTTATTTCATCCGGGGTTTTGATATGCGATAAAAGCTTATGCGCTTTCATTTGTGCTAACTGACTTTCTCCGAAATCAGTTTTTTTCCCTTTGAACATCACCCGCCAAATCTTGCCTTGATTTGACTCAGTGATATACAATGAACCATCCGGGCCTTCTGCCAAACCTACTGGGCGGTACTTTGCATCACTGGTATTGACCAAAGTGTCCACTCCGGTAAAACCATCGGCAAACACCTCCCAATTTTCTGTCGCTGTTCCATTGTCAAAAGGCACAAATGCCACGATATACCCCGATTGCGGATAGGGAGCACGGTTGGTAGAACCATGAAAAGCAATAAAAGCTCCGTTTCTGTATCGCTCAGGAAATTGATTTCCCTGATAGAATAAGACGTCATTCGGTGCCCAATGGCCGGGAAAACCCATCACTGGCAATTCCATATCTGCACATCTGCCAATGATATTTCCATCACCTCCATATTCAGGGGCCAATACTTTCTTGCCCTGCAACTGATCGTAATAACAGTATGGCCAGCCGTAATCCGCCCCTTTTTCTATTTTCAAAAATTCTTCGGAAGGAAGCACGGCACTTTGCCAGGCGGTAAAACGATCGGGATATAGACTGTGCAGATTATCCCTGCCATGCATCACAATATACAGTTGTTTGTCTACCGGATTCCAGTCCATGGCCACCACCGAGCGGATACCCGTAGCGTAGCGTTCCCCATCTTTTTGAGTCAACCCAGTTTTGTTAGCCTCAAATCTCCAAATTCCACCATGTTCGTCTAACTCAGGGCAAGGATCCATGCCCTCACCATCCGTTGCCCCATTGGGTGTGGCACTCAGTTCCTGACAGGCATTGGAAGGGGCTCCAAAGGGCACATACATATATCCCTGATCGTCAAAAGAAACAGGTTTGGTGATGTGCCAGTGTACCCCATGCTCATGGTCATCCTGTAGGACGATTTCCTTTTCAGTATCGGGGATCAGTTTTCCATCCGTTAATTTTTGTCGGTAAAGTTCAGTAGCGGAACTATAGTACAAATAGCCGTTATGGATAAGCATGCCTGTTCCATAGGAAGTCCTGTCGCTCCCTTCAGTACCAAATCGCTGAATGATATCTGCTTTGCCATCATCTGTTGTGTCGCGCAGGGCGATGTTTCCACCCTGCAAACTATCCGAATAACTCAGTTTTACATAGATATCCCCATTGTCATTAATAGCAAGATGCCTTGCCCGTCCAATACTATCTGCCACTACCACTGCTTCAAAACCTTCCGGCAAAAAAAGCCCACCATTGTCAGGATCGGCTGCTGGTAATTTAAGGGCTTGTTGACAAGCATTCAGGCTCATGATCAAGCCTATCCAGATGAATGTTTTCATACTTAAATTTTCCTGAAGTGCTGACTAAAGTATTAAGAATGGTCCGTTTTATTCGTTTTTGAATTCCTGGGCTGACAGTCCGTTTAAATCCCAAACTACCTTTCCGGCAAGAAGGGTCAATTCAGCTTCCAATTTATGCTTGCCCTCTAATCTGTTACCTCCGGCATCTACAAAACCAAAGTCTCCCTCTCTCAATCTTAATACAGCAACGTCAGCCACTGATCCTTCACTTAAATTTCCCAGGTCTTCCCTTTTGATGGCTTTTGCCGGATTCCAGGTGGCGCGAAGCAGCACTTCATTTAGCGGCATTCCCATGCTTACATATTTAGACATCACATTAAGCATATCTTTCATTCCGGCATTCATACTGAAACGATGCAGATCGGTGCCAAATGAATTAGGCCAAAGTCCTTGTTCTAGTGCAGGCATAGCCTCGCTAAACCAGAAACCCGCACCTCCATGACCTAAATCAAACAGGACACCTCTTTCTTTGGCCTCCATCACAAATGGCCGCACTTTGCCCTGCCCATCTATTACAGACATGCGTTCATCCACTTTTTCATAAGCATGGGTGATCATATCTCCGGGGCGCATACGATTTAGCTGACCCTCCAGGGAATATTGAGGCAAATGACATTCAACGAAAAGCGGTTTATCAGATTGTCGGCCTGCTTCCAAAGCACAGTCAAAAGGAGTCCAGGATTCACCTTCAAAATGTCCGATTTTGATGCCCACTATGACATTAGGATATTGCTTGATCATCTCAACCGTTTTCTCCACCTCCATATCTTCAATTTCATGCTGACTGGAATTACCACTCATACCAGCACCGGCAATATTCAGGAAAGCCAGCACCCGGGTTTTGGATTGATCAATGACCTGCTCCTTGAACTTTGGAAAATTCCTCCAACCCGATGTACCGGCATCTACTACTGTAGTAATGCCTGCTTTCAGGGTGAAATCATCGGGAGATAAGCTGTTGATCCCATCGGCAAACTGACCGGCCTTGCTGCCGACAAAGACGTGCGTGTGGATATCTATCAGACCCGGACATATATAAAGACCCTGGACATCAATTACTTTTTTAGCTTCTTTTTCTGAAATGTCTGTAGCTACCCTATATATTTTACCATCCGAAATAGCTACATCCATGATGGTATCCATGTGATTTTTAGGGTCAAAGACGTGCCCATTTTTGAGCAACAAATCAATCTGCTGTGCCTGGGTGATTATAGGAATGATCAAAAGCACACTTGCAAGTAATGCTTTTCTGCTCCATTTTGCCATTTTTGAAATGCTGAGATTTAAAGGTATAGAGATCATCACTTTCCAGCTTTGCTTCTTTCACTTTTCCAGTCCTGCATACTAATACCGTTTAAATCCCAAACAACATTACCGGCACGCAGGGTAAGTTCAGTTTCTAGCTTCTGTTTTCCATGGAGAATAGTCTTCCTCACATCCACGAAGCCAAAGTCACCTTCACGCAGCCGGAATACCGCTACATCAGCTTCGGCTCCTACACTCAGATGACCTAATTCTTCACGGTCAATGACTTGCGCGGGAGTCCAGCTTGCTCTCATAATTACATCCGGCAAGCTCACGCCCATCGCCATAAACTTAGACAGCAAATTGCTTAAATCTTTCATTCCACCATTCATGCTTTGGGTATGCAGGTCAGTGCTGATGACATTGGCAATAAAACCCTGTTCTATCGCAGGTGCCGCTTGTCGCCAGGAGAAAGCACCTCCTCCGTGGCCTACATCAAAGATAATTCCTTTTTTCTGCGCCTCTAACACAAAAGCTTTTACTTGATCATTTTCGTCTACAACCGTTTCTCTTTGGGTAGGCCCATAAGCATAGGTATGGGTAAAAATATCTCCCGGACGCAGATGCTCCATATACAGCGACTCTATGGATAAAGGAGGATCATGTTCACCAAAATCAACCATTACGGGCACATCTGCCAATTTTCCGGCTTTAACCGCAAGATCTACCTGGGTGAAATCGCCCCAATAATGCGCGGCTTTGATGCCCACCAGAATATCAGGATACAATTCATTGATCATGTGGGCCGTCATTACCGGGTTCATATCGCTCGTATCCTGCTCTTCAAATCGGCCATACATACCGGTTCCAACTATATTGAGCAACGCCAAAACCCTGGTATCTGCTTTGTCAATGGTTTGCTCTTTGAACTGACGAAAGTTTCTCCAGCCAGAAGAACCTGCATCCACTACGGTAGTCACGCCCGAACGGAAGGTAAAACCATCGGGAGCTACGCTGGTAGCTCCATTGGCAATATATGATCCCGGCTCATTTCCCTGAAATACATGCACATGCATATCAATCAGCCCCGGAGTCACATATAATCCGTCTACATTGATTACTTTTTCAGCATTTTTTTCAGGAATCTTAGATGCCACCTGCGCTATTTTTCCATCTGTAATGCCGATGTCCATGACTGCATCAATGTTATTCTTAGGGTCAATAACATGGCCTCCCTTTAACAAAATATCCAGTTCCTGAGCGTCAGCAGCCAAAGATTGAACGAGCAAAGTAAAGATAAGAATCAGACGCACATACTTTTTCATGACATGCATAAATTGATGTTCTTCAGTAAATTGATTGATTCATACGAAAGTCTGGCAAATTATCAGGTAGCCAAAGGAGGCCCACCAGGAATGACCACTGGCTTGCGCTCATGATCATATTTTGCGCGGGTAGCGGTAAATTCAGCGGTTTGGTATTCTCCCATGTATATAGATCCTTTTAGGATATCTCCTGAAAGTTTTCCTGAGAATAGAAAACTGATTGAATCCCCAGAACTGCGTTGTCTGCTGCTGAGCTTTACCACATCATTTTCTACCATGCCCACAATATCCTGCATACTGAAGTCTGCTTTGTGCGTTCCTTGTATCCAATTTCCATCTTGCTCAAGGAATAAGGCATGCTTACTGGTACTGGTGAAATACTTCACTTCCACCTCCCAATGTCCGCTCACATCTACTTTGGC
Organism: Cytophagales bacterium; assembly: GCA_038259985.1. Taxonomy (GTDB): domain Bacteria; phylum Bacteroidota; class Bacteroidia; order Cytophagales; family Cyclobacteriaceae; genus Catalinimonas. The sequence goes on along the minus strand of JBBSOG010000243.1, from coordinate 3,143 downwards.
AGCGGCAAGCTCAGTTTTTCTGGGACTGCGCTTCTGGGAAAGCATGCCAAAGATTCGGTCAGCAACTAGCTTTACTTGCTCAGCTTTCATCTGATTAGGTGTGACATTAACCGAAGTCATTCCATCTTGATCACGACTACCAATCGCTACCCGGGGTTTGTTCCTTGCTAGTTCTTCCGCCAACTCAGCACCGGTAATATGTAGCTTATCCGGATCCCAGCTAATGTGCAGGACTGGGGCATGGTTAGAAAGTTGGGTAGGCTCATGTACCTTGGTAGAAATCCCGTCAACCTTCTTCACCTTTTGGGAGATTTCATCCAACCAGCTAAGCCAGGTTTTCCACTCCGCTTTATGATCCCGGCTAGTCCAGGCTTCCACCGCGGCCAGCATGCCTAACATCTCCTCTTTGCCGACCTTATTATCACGGCCAGGGCCATGGTGCGGCGAACTTGCTTGCCATGCAGACATCAGCAGGTCTTTGTCACCCAACAAAATTCCGGCACATTGAGGGCCACAGATCGCTTTTCCTCCGCTATAGGCTACGATGGTGGCCCCTTTTTCCAAGTGTACCGGGGGAATGGTAAGGTCTTCCGCTGCACAATCTACCAGGATAGGAATATTTTTGGGCTTGGCGATCCCCGCAATAACTTCCAGTGAAAATGGCTGCCCGGTATTGGAGTCATCACTCGCGTTAACATAAATCATGGCGGTTTTGGCATTGATCGCTTTTTCCATGTCTTCTGGAGTTTCCACTTCAGTTACTTTTACGCCAATATTGCGGATAGCATGGTCATACACATTGCGAGAATAGCGGGGAATAATGACTTCTGTCTTATCAAAACCGCTAAGGTCAGGAATGCGAACCAGTTTCTCCGGGTTTCCCCCGGTGACACAAGCGGCGGTGACATGTTTCAAACCAGCAGCACAACCCGCAGAGACCATCCCCCACTCTGATTTAGTGATTTCGGCAAGGCGTTTGCCAATGCCAGCGGCTAATTCATCATACTGAACAAAATAGCCGGAGGCGGCTTCCATGGCTTCCAATACTTCAGGCCGTTCAATAGAACCACCGATGATGGTAAATGTGCCCCGGCAATTGATGATGGTATCTACCCCGATGGATTGGTAAATATTCTGATCAGCTTTCAATAGGCCGTCGGCTGATAATAAACTTCCATTTTCTAGGGTTTTACCTATGGACTCATGGGCAAGGACGCCGCCCACAAAAGGCATCACTGATAACTGTTTGATGATTTCTCTGCGGTTCATATGATTGAATAATGGTTAGGATTATGTAAATGTGTAGCTGGGAACACTAAACATACTAAAAGCTATCTTCTGCTCAAACCTTCAGGAAAAATAAACACTATGATCAATGGATGATATTGAGTAAGCTTAGCATTATATTGAATTACCCAAAAGATTCAGTTACACTTAACCAACAACCTATATCCTCATGAAAAAGCAATGCTTACTGTTATTATTTTTTCTGATATCCTGCTTAGGGTTTTCCCAGGAAAATTATGCCCTTGGCCCGGCATCACAGCTTTATGAAAAAATTCCTAAAGGTACCTTAACCAAACATCGCTGGGAAAGTAAAATTTTTGCCAACACCATACGGGATTACTATGTGTATGTGCCAGCACAATACGATGCTTCAAAGGCTGCGGCACTGATGATTTTTCAGGATGGACATACTTATGTGAAAGAAGATGGGGACTTCAGGGTGCCCACGGTCTTTGACAACCTCATTAGCCAGGGGAATATGCCGGTAACCATTGGCCTGTTCATCAATCCTGGCCACTCACTTGATTCCCTTCCTATTGAAAGCCCTTGGCAGGCCAGCAACCGCAGCAAAGAATACGACGAAGTGTCCGATACTTATGCCCGCTTTCTACTGGAAGAAATGATCCCTGAACTCAAAAAACAGCATAATATTTCCGATAACCCGAAGTTGCATGCCATCTCTGGTATTTCATCGGGTGGTATTTGCGCATTTAGCGCATCCTGGTTTCATCCTGAGCATTTCCAAAAAGTGCTGAGCCACATCGGCAGCTTTACCGATATCCGGGGTGGACATAGTTATCCTCCTATGATCCGAAAAACTGACAAGAAAGATATCAAAGTATTTTTGCAGGACGGTTCTCAAGATTTAAATAATCAATATGGCAATTGGTGGCTGGCTAACCAACAGATGGCCTCTGCCCTCAAGTATAAGAATTATGATTACAAATTTGTTGAAGGCAGCGGTGGTCATAACGGTCAGCATGGCGGAGCTATTTTACCTGAATCCTTAGTTTGGCTTTGGCAAGATGTGATGCCCGAAAGGACAGCATCGGGAGTTTATGCTTTTCCCAAAAGTGAAGAAGATTCTGTTTTGATGTCCGGAGAAACAGTATATTTTTCTGATACGGAATTTAAAGTAGTCCACCTAAGCAGTTCATCCGAAAAAGTAAACTTGCTGGAACAGCAAAATGAGCAAATTTTCATAGTTAAAGAAGGTGAGCTAATGGTTTCGGTCAATAAGAAAACAAAAACCATCGGGCCTAAGAGCGTGGTCATTGTTCTGCCAGGGGACAAAGGTTCTTTGGAAAGCATCTCTCCCAATGCTACTTATTATACCATGAAATACCAGTCAAAACAATACATAGATCCTAAGCGGGGAAGAAAAGACGGTGGTTCCACCATCATTGATTTTAAGGAAGTGGAATTCAAAGCACACGGAAAAGGAGGTGTCAGAAATTATTTTCATCGGGCTACTGCAATGTGCCCCTACTATGAAATGCATGTCACCAATCTGAACCCGGGCATCAAGAGCCATGAACCCCATACCCACCCCGCCACCGAGATTATATTGATGATTGAAGGGAATTCGGAAATGGAAATTGGCAATGAAATTTATCATGGCTCAGCTGGGGATGTCTACTTCTTGTCGGCTAATGTGCCTCATGCCATCAAAAATATCGGCGATAAACAATGCATGTACTTTGCCTTCCAATGGGAGTAAACTGTATTGAATTTACTAACGGTATTGCAGGAAGTACATTTAATGAATACTTTGCATAAACACACAGCATATATATTTAAAACCTAAACTAATTGTCTATGAATTCTCGTCGTGATTTTTTACAGAAAATTTCCGC
>JBBSOG010000242.1:0-9026 GCA_038259985.1 Cytophagales bacterium | reverse complement strand
CAAGACTAGCCAGCGGTTGGAAGCTGATTTGTCTTCTATCATTTCCCACTTAAGGATAGCCCAGAAAACAAAAGCCGTAAAAAAAGAAGACAAGGCATATACCTCTGCTTCAGTAGCGGAAAACCAAAACGAGTCGGAAAAAGTATAGGCCAGTGAACCAATCAAGCCGCTGCCGATGAGTAAAATGGTGTCGTTGCGCGTTTCCTCTCCGTGTTTTACTTTCAGAATTTTTTTGCTCAGCATGGTGATGCTCCAAAAAAGAAAAAGGATGGTAAAGCCACTACTGATTACACTCACCATGTTGACCCAGAAAGCCACCATTTCCACATTGCCGAGAGCTAGGAATGAGAACATCCTACCTAAGATTAGGAATAAGGGAGCGCCGGGAGGATGGGGGACTTCTAATTTGTAAGATACCGCGATGAACTCTCCACAGTCCCAGAAACTGGCGGTTTGTTCTACCGTTAATACGTAAGTAACTGTGGCAATGATAAAGACCAGCCAACCTACCAGGTTATTGACATTTTTATAACTATCCAGCATGGACTTTTGCTTGTTTGTTTGTGATAAGACGGTCATGCTTGCTGAGCGCTTTTTTGTTCTAAAATTTCTGCAAGATTAGCCCGAACGAATGAAATTTCCAATTGTAGCTTGTATATAAAGATCGGGTAAGTTAATATAACAGCAACGGAGCTCCAAAGCCTTTATGATAGGAATATAAAAAAAAGCGCACGACAGCTTGAACTAGCGCTTACTGATCTTATTGAGGGAAATGTTTTTTTGCCGGCTGCTTTTGAAGCGATTGGTCTGGCTTTTTGCCCGGTGTTTGGTAGCCCGTCCCTGCACCCGCTGTCTCCACATTTTCCAGGAACTCTCCTTCATCTCAGTTTTCATCAATTTGATCACTTCCTTTTCAGGAACGCCAAATTGTTCTTCAATCGCGTCAAAAGTAGTGCGGTCTTCCCAGGCCATTTCCACAATACGGTCAATGTCACGTACGCTTAAGTTGTATTTTTGGTCAATACTCATACAAGCTTAACAGCGGATTTGCTTGATTGTTAACGCCAATAAATACAAAAGCCCGGCTTTTCCGGGCTTTCTTAAAATCTATTTCAGGGAGGCAATCAAGGTTTCGTTCAATTTGACATAATCGGGGTTTCCAGCTTTCTCAGCCAGGGCTTTGGACTTCTCAGCGGCAGCGATGGCTTTGGGTTTATCTTTCATCTTGGCATAGATTTTTGCCTGAAGATGCACTACCCAAAATTTTTCACCATTGATGCTTACCGCTTTGTCTACCCATTCGGAAGCTTTTTTCAGGTCTTTGTCATTCTCGTAATAATAGCTTGCAGCGGCAAAGTATACGTTATCGTCATTTCCCGCCTTGGGGATTTGGGCATCAATTTGTGCCATGACGGCTTCTTCAACATCAGGGTCTTTGATGGAAAATTGAACCAGTGTCTTTTCCCACATCAAATTAATTTTCGCGGCATTATCTTTTACATCTGAAAACATGATCGTAAAAGATTCAGCGGGCATGCTTAATTTCTGTGATTTAACGGTAAAGCGGGCAACATCTTCAGCCTCTTTATAAGCAGCTTCGCTGGCAGTGGCATTTTTGTTGATGATGACCGTCCACTCACTTTTTCCGGGAATGCTGAAAATAGAATATTCACCGTCAGGGATTTCTTTGCCTTCAATAGTCATCGGCTCCTCAAAACTGATTTTAGTGGCGGCATTAGCTCCCGTTCTCCATAGTTCGCCATAAGGCTCAAGCCCACCAAATATGGCTCTTTCCCGCATAGCAGGCCGAGAATAGGCAATATCTACTTTGGTCAGTCCCACGACCTGGCTTACTGTAGCAGCGGGGCTGGGCGCGGGGGTATTTAGCTGGGCGATGCTTTGATGGATTACCGCTGTCATGATCAAACAAATGAGTACACTTACTTTTTTCATTATAAAGGATTTAGTGGTTTTGCCGCAAATCTATTCTATTTTTACCACTTTCGTAAATTTTGTTATGAACATAATACCTCAAGGATTTTACCTTCAAGATAATGTTGTAGCCTTAAGTAAGGCATTATTAGGCAAATACCTTTTTACCAATATACAGGGAAAGATCAGTGGCGGTAAAATCGTAGAAACTGAAGCTTACTCCCATATCAATGACAAAGCCTGCCACTCTCATTTGCAAAGACGTACCACCCGGACACAGATTATGTTTCACGCCGGAGGGGTGGCCTATGTGTACAAAATATATGGGATGTACGATCTTTTTAATATCATCACCAATGAAGAAAATAAAGCGGATGCGGTACTGGTTAGGGCTATTGAACCTACCGATGGGATTGAGCTGATGCAGCACCGGCGCAAAATTGATGACTACTCCTACCGGCTCACTGCCGGGCCGGGCATGCTCAGCCAGGCTTTGGGAATTACCAAAGACTTGTACGGAGAAGACCTGACCAGCGGAGAAAAAATATGGATAGAAGATAGGGACGTTACCTTAAATGAAAACGAAATTATTGCCAGTCCACGGGTGGGCATAGATTATGCCGAAGAAGATGCCGCCTTACCCTGGCGGTTTAGGATCAAAGATAGCCCCTGGACATCAAAGGCGAAATAGATACGCATAAAGAATATTGAAAGGAGTGGGGAAGGTTCGCTAATTTTTTTACCTTAAAGTCTTTCTTTTAACCCAAATGATGATGAAGAAAATACTTTGTCCTATTGATTTTTCCGCTGATGCAATCAATGCCATAGAATTCGCTGCCCGCATTGGCGAACAGCATCATGCACAGCTCACATTAATTCATGTATTTACCGAAGATGAATTCGGAGAAGCACTTTCCCAGGGATTATTGAACACTGACGAGGAGAATGCCGATTGGGATGACCTGGTAGCTACTGCTGAACGGATGCTGAAAAACTTGACTGATGAAGTCAACGAAATTAGCAAACCCAAAGGACTAATGCAGTGTGATTATCATTTTACCTACGGTCCCCTGGACAGGCAAATATCTTCTTGTGCTGAGGAAAAAAACTACGATCTGATTGTCATGGGTACTACGGGAGTCAAAGATGTGGTGGAAAAATATATTGGCAGCAATACCGTCCGTACGATTTCCCGTGCCCAATGCCCAGTGATGTGTATCCCGGAGCATGCCAAATACCATAAAATTATCAAAATTGTGTATGCTTCGGATTATCAAATAGAGGACAAAAATGTGCTTAACCAACTCGTAGCATTCACTGCCCCGAACAATGCTCAACTAGATATTCTGCATGTGGCCCATAATGACAATCAGATTGAAGAAGCCATGTATAATGAGTATACTGAGCAAACTAAAAGCTATCTCAATTATGAGAAACTAAGATTTGTAGTGGAATATCATGATGATCCTGCCCACGGCATAGATGAATATATTATCCGGGAAGACGCCGATCTGTTGGCGATGTTGTATAAACCTAAAAACCTGATACAACGTATTTTCAATGAAAGTACGGCGAACGACATCGCCTATTTTGCTACCTATCCCGTCTTAATTTTTAAGGAGTGATTTTCAATTTTTTTAAAAGCATTCAGCATGAAATATAATATTTTAGGAAATACCGGTTTGTTGGTTTCCGAATTGTGTTTGGGGACCATGACTTTTGGAGGAAAAGGGTTCTGGGAAGCGATTGGAAAATCCGGCCAGGATGTGGCTAATGATATTATCTCTAAGTCCGTAGAATCAGGGATTAATTTTATAGATACTGCCAATGTCTACTCGGAAGGCGTGTCCGAAGAAATCACTGGAAAAGCACTCAATGATTTGGGCTTGAAAAGGGACGAAATTGTCCTGGCGACCAAAGTACGGGGACGCATGGGGCAGGGTGCCAACCAATGTGGACTGAGCCGGGGCCACATCATGTGGCAGGTGGAAGAAAGCCTTCGTCGTCTGCAAACGGATTACATTGACTTATACCAGATTCATGGATTTGACCCGCTGACGCCTTTGGAAGAGACCATCCGGGCGCTGGACGATCTGGTAAAGAGCGGAAAAGTTAGGTACATAGGTTGTAGCAATCTTTCTTCCTGGCAAATCATGAAAGCCATCGCTTTTTCCCATTATCAGAGATTTTCCCGTTTTGAATCGCTGCAAGCTTATTATACCATTGCAGGCAGGGACTTGGAAAGGGAAATTGTGCCTCTGCTCCAGGACCAGAAGATGGGCTTGATGGTTTGGAGCCCGCTGGCAGGAGGCTTGCTCAGTGGAAAATACCGTAAAGATGAGACTGGCCCGGAAGGCTCCCGCCGAGTAAGTTTTGATTTTCCGCCTGTCAATAAAGACCGGGCGTTTGACATTGTGGAGACGCTGGAACCTATGGCGGAGCAAAGAAACTGCTCAGTGGCAAGATTGGCCCTGGCATGGTTACTTCATCAGGAGGTGGTGACGACAGTCATTATCGGGGCAAAAAACACCGATCAACTGGATGACAATCTCAAAGCAGTGGATATTGAGTTTACAAAAGATGAACTCAAGAAAATTGATGAAATAAGTCAGCTTCCCCCAGAATATCCGGGATGGATGCTGGAACGTCAAGACGCCGACAGAAAGCTGAAAGACGATAATTAGAAAGTTTAAAAGCCCTTTCCAGGTCAGCACCAGAAAGGGTTTTATCTTTACCGGGAAGCGGTCTTGGCATTGGAAGGAATGACTTTCATCACGCCCCTCATCACCTGCGCGTGCCCGGGAAATGTACAAACATAAGTATATTCATCTTCCTCCGGCGCGACAAAATAAATGCTTTCACTGGTCTCCGGTTGCAGGATACACGTATGAAACATGATATTATCAGATTTGGGAATATAGCCTCTTTGTGGGCCGTCCAAGCCCATCTGCATAGAAGCAGTGCTGACCTCCTCAATAGTACCCGGTTTGGTGATGACCAAGTTGTGCAGCATGTCATCGTTATTGTTAAAAGTGAGTTGTACGCGGGCACCGGCAGGCACTTCAAAATTTTTGACACTGTACTTCAGGCCCGGTTCCGTACCGATATTAATCACAACATCCGCTTTACCCTTCCAGTCAGTAGGCATTTCAGTTGTTCTTTTAGAAGCATCCCAGCCACAACTCGCTTCAGTGTCTTTTTCAGTGCTTTGATTATTACTGGCTATTACGTTTTCGTTAACACCTCCACCCGGTATATTATTTAAAGTATAATATCCTACCGGGTGAAGCAGTGCTTTTCCTTTAGCAGACCGTACACCATTGGCTTTAATTTCATGGATATAACCGCCCCTTAAACCATCCACATGGAGCCGTACTTTCTTACGGTCGGCCGATACCATAGCTGCGGTGATGGGACAATCTTGTTGCTGAATGATGGGACTGCCGTAAGTCCGATGATAGCTATAAGTAAAGCTGGTCATTTGATAGGCATTTACATCCTCTGCCACGGCTTTTTGAACCGGCTCAGTGAATTCCAGTTCAAAACCATCGGGCATAGCTTTCATCGTCTTGATTTCAAAAGGGGTTTTACCGGTCCAGGAAAGTTTTTGCAGGCCGTACATTTCTTTTCCGGTAGATGCCCATCCCCGGCTGGTCATGCCTACAAACAGGGAACCATCAGTACCCCAGGCAAAACGCAGTATACCGGAAGAAAAACCTTCTTTAAATGGAAAGCATACGCCTTGGTATTCACCGTTGACTTTTTCTAGGGCTACCCGCATAATTTTACTGTGCCCCTGGTCACCTACTAACATTTGTCCTTCAAAAGGGCCGAATTTACCTCCGGTGGTATCGGTGAGGATAGCTGAGGTAGAAATTCCCACAATGGTGTGGGGAAACCAGACCGTAGGGATTTTCAAGCTGGGCACCTCTTTCGCAAATTCATACATCAAACCTACCGAGTCAGGAATCTGGTTGGGTTTAAGGTCAAGCGGGGATAAAGGCTCACCTGTCCATCTAAGTCCGGCGGGGTTTCCGGCAAAATCCCCTTTTTCTAAGTGAGTAATTCTTCCCGAGCCAATCCAATCGCCCTGGTTTTCTGCATAAAAAACATTCCCATCAGCATCAAAATTAAAGCCAGCAGGGGAACGCAAACCGGTGGCAATAGGGGTCATCTTTCCATCTTCAGTAATTTTCAACATCCAGCCCCTCCACTTGACCAAACTGGCTCCATAACCAACCCAGGCCAGATTAAGGGTCACCAGCATATCTCCATTGGGTAGGAACAGCGGGCCATAAGAATATTCGTGATAATTCCCGGAAAGTGGCCAGGAATAAATGGTCTGAAATTTATCGCCCAGGTCATCCTGATTGGTATCTATAATTTTGGTGAGTTCAGCCCGCTGGGTAGTATAAAGTGCATTATTGTGATAAGCTAAGCCTAACGGTTCATGCAATCCCGACGCGAACCTTTTAAACTCAGGCAGTTTGCCCCCTTTCATGTAAGGGTTATTGATTAGCCAGATTTCACCTCTTCGGGTAGCCACTGCCAGCCGATCATCCGGCATGAAAGCCATCCCACCGACTTCCAGGACAATATCATCAGGAATAGGAAGGGTAGTAATGTTGTAAAACTCATTTTCCTGATCACTCATCGTACCCTGAGCAAAGAGTGTAGGCAATGTGAGCAGGAAGAAAATGATAGAGAAAGAAATATTTTTGAAAGTCATAAATCTAAAATTTAGGCTGTTTACCAGATGAGGCTGTACTTCACTTTTTGTGACGAAGTTGATGCGGAAATGGCTAAGATCAGTTGTTGAGTTTCTGCCTGAGTTCTCACGATAGGTTCGCTGTTTGCTGATTCAGTTAAATCCAAATAATAATTTTTGTCGTCAATGGCATAGCTACCATCCTCTAGTTTTTCTATAACACTGCCTTCGGCAAGTAAGCAGTACAAGGGCGTATCAGCATTATCGCTTTGAAAGTCTAATTCCCTTACCAATCCATGAATGCTGGCATCCGGCAGGATCAAATCACGGACAGCAGTATTGTTCCACTGATATAAATAAGCAGGGATGCCATTTGGATCTAGTTCATAACCCTGATAGATAAATAGGTTATTGTCGGCTTGCAAAGTATCTGGCCAAGCTGATTCGTTGTTTTCCAAACTCGCCAGCAGAGGTTTTTCAGACAATTCCAGAGCACTTCCCAGGGGCTGTATCAATTGTGCTTCTCCTCTTTCATGCCACATATCCGTAACGTCTATATAACCGCCTCGCCATCCTTCCAGCAGTGCGCCATTACTCATCTCCAAAGCGTAATTGATGTGCTGAGGGGTACCTACTGTAACGGTGTGGGTTCTTTTTATTCCATGGTGTATTAAAAACCCTCTTTGTAATTGAACATTTTCATCCGCAGAAACGATCAGCGGTTGGGGCTGTGGGTGGGTAGGCACTGATGATTTGGCTTGCAGGGAAGTTTTAGGTATTTGCGGACCTTCATACACCAGGCTCATACCTTTTCGCCAGGGTTGTTCATTTTTCAGGAAACTCAAAGTAAAGTTATGGTTACCTTCACTCAGGTTTACTTCTCCATAGCCGGGATCACTCATATTCTGCGACAACAGATTATTAGCGACCAGCTTGCCGTCTATCATCAGCCTGATAGGGCCATATCCTCTTACCTCAAAAAGATAATCGCCTTTGCGTGGTGCGGTGATCAATCCTTCAAACTGAATCGCATAAATATCAAAATCTCCAGCTGCCTTAAAAGTCAAAGAATCGGTAGGTTTTTCCTGGCTAGTGGTAAGCGATGAAAGCGTATCAAAAGAATCAAATTCCCCTTCATAAAATTTATACCGCATATCTGCTAGTTTGATTTTCTCTTTATCATGAAGTTTGTAGCGAAAATCACGAAAAGCAATGGGACCATGATCGCCTTGAATCATAAGAGGACCGGTGGGGGATTCATCTTCAAAGCCCGCACTCCTGGTAGGTCCGGTAATTTCAACATTTTTGTGAATGACAATATTATTGAGCTTCACTTCTTCAAATCTTGCGTTAGCGATTTTTTTTCCATCCTCATCAAAACGCGGTGCCTGAAATTTGATTTTCAGTTTTTGCCATAGCCCGGGGGCCTTGCAAGCGTTTATGGAAGCTGCTACTCCATCATAACCTGAGCTTGTTTGCTCATTCCAACGGTTATAAATACCACCACAATCTGACGGGGCGATCTCTTCTTTTCCCCAACTATCAAAAAGCTGAATTTCATATCGTCCTTGGAGATATATTCCTGAATTTGAACCTTTGGGTAACATAAAGTCAATTTCCAATTCTATATCCCCGTGTTCAAAGTCAGTAAACAAGTTGGATTTTTTTTGATCGTCAGGGAGGTTAACCAAGATACCACTGCCGTCTTCTTTAGTGAGCTGTAAATCTTTACGACGATCGGCATATACTTTTCCTACTGTCTGCCAATTATCAGCTTCCGGTTTTTGAAAGGAAGATAAGGAGCTAAAGCTAAGTGTAGTAAATGGTAATTGGGAGAGTGCTTTTTTTTCCTGATCTGGTTTATCCGTGCAGGATATTAAAAGACCAAAAGCCAATAAGCTTACTGTAAATGAAAATCTAATTTTTCGGATCATTATATATAAAATTGAAAGAACTCCAATATAGTAATTATTAGATTTTTAGCCTTTGAAGTGGGTGATAGATTATAAAATTATGTCAAATTCTTTTTTTGTCGGATGATTTCGCATTAAATGTATTCTTGATATAAGCCCCCATCCACTCATCTTCGTACCGGCTGAGCATGGCTACTTCCCTTTTTTTTGCCCTGACCGCCTCTTTCCAGCAAAAGTAGATGATAATGAAATTAGATAAAATGGGTAGAATACAGCCGATAGCAAACCATAGCCAGAATGACCTGCCATGACTATAAGCAAAATAAGCGGTGATTGCCGGAATGGAAAGTAAAAATACCAAACCAATTAAAGCGATGTCAATAAACATATCTAAAACCTTATCATTCTATCCGATAACTGTATTTCAGGTCAATTGATTTCAACTAATCTGACAGGCTAAGAACTTCCATTTG
>JBBSOG010000241.1:0-9138 GCA_038259985.1 Cytophagales bacterium | reverse complement strand
TTTTCCTCTCTGATAAATTACATCGGTTTCGATATCAAATTCTATAGGCATGGCTTCAATTTGTTTAAAGGTTTCTTTCTGTAAGTTACGAAGCTTTGACAGTACTGATAACTGTCGTATGTATCTCTGTAATTTTGTTTTATCAGGACTTATTTCTAGAAGTCTCCGAAGTATTTTGTCAACGATCTTTTCTGCCTGCTCGTTCTTGAAATTGCCCAGGATAGCAAAAACGATCTCTTCAGGAATCTGGGAATTTACTAAAATCTCGTAGTCATACTCTTTTGTATTGATGAGGCTAAATTCAAAATTGTTGTCTTCCCCCGGAATATGATCCGCAATACGATAATGCATTTTGGGCTGCTTTTGTCCCAGATAAAATACAAATTGCTTAATTGAAAGTTTATGGATTTCCTGGAACAACCCTCTGTACGTTTGCATACGCAGCACCATGTTAAGGTCATCCACTACCTGAAATTCAATATGCAAAATATATTGCTGTCCATCCCAATCGGTAGCTAATCTGCTAAAGTCCGGTTTGCGTTCTAAAGTTAGCTGAAGTTCGTCAGGAATATTTTCCAGCTTACTGGGTATTTTTAAGCCCAGCAGCTTTTCCATAAGCGGTAGAATGACCGCTTCGATATTTTCTTTAATAATCCTATCATACTCATTGCCCACTCTCTAGCTGATTTCTTTTTCCTGGTACTTGGACGGACATTTCATCAATATTTGGTCGGCCACAAAAACTTCATTGTGATAAGCGCCGATGACCACTACCTGTTCAGAGCGGGTAAAATCGGCAGGCATAGGCTCATTATAAAATACCCTTTGTTCTGCTTGATTATCATCAACCATGACAAAGGAGAAAGAGAGTTTATCTTCGGAAGGCTGAATACCTAGGATGTTGCCCTCTGTATCTTTAGAAAGCTGGCCAACCACGTGGATCTTTTTGTCTTGTCCGCCAGTAGCTAATTCTTTAGCCTCCTTAAAAGATACATAAGTACTGGCGTCTCCAGCAGTGGCCATGATGATCATAACACAGACAGCGATGATAACAATACCAAATAGATGAGTCTTTTTCATAATGAATGAAATGCGTTAACGTACGAAATTTAAGAACAAAAACCTTATTAAGTTAACAGCATTAGGTAGTTTTTAATTTCCTCAGAAAGGGATTAAAGTTGGTTAAATGTTAAAAGTTTCAGGTTAAAAGAAATTACTATTAATATAACCAAATCTTTAAGGGGCTAATCATTTAGCAATTTCAACCATTTAGTCATGTAAATTATTCATTTCTCTTTCCAGACAGCTGATTTTCCGGTCTATCCTGACTGTATAAATAATAAGGCCAGCAAAGATCAAAAGGATAAGGGCGACCACGACATAAATCTTGCCTTCTGCCCGAAAAGTATCCGCCATAGCCACTTCTTCTACCTCGCTACTTACTTGGGCAAAAGCAGAAAGACTACTTATCAGAAGTAAACTCATACTAAACAGAATGCCCGGCTGGAAGCCCCGTATGGCTTTCTGAAGGCTGATTATATTGTTCTTCAATTTTTTCATTTATTTTTTGATTAATGACCCTTGCACGAAGACGAAGGCTAGCCAGCCAAACACCAAACAATGCCCATCCTATGACCGCCGGATAAAAGACCAGCCGGAGTTTGCTATCCAGATCGTAGCTATTAAAGCCGGGATTTCCTCCGTTGCCGGGATGTAAAGAATCGGTGAGGCGGGGAAGAATAAATAGCAAAGGAATCAGAGTGGCAAAAGCGAAAACGTTATAGATCGCACTGATTTTGGCCCGCTGTTGCTCATCATCCAGTGAGTTGCGTAAGATGAGGTAAGCAAAGTAAATGAGCATTGCAATGGCAGCCCCATTGAGTTTGGGATCGCTGGTCCAGAAAGTTCCCCAGGTAAAATTTGCCCAAAGAGAACCGGTTAAGATGCCTAGGACACCGAAAACTATTCCGGTGTTGGCAAACTCAATAGCGTAATTGTCAACCATTTGAGAAGGTGCACGGAGGTATTTGATAGAATAAACGACCGAAATCGTGAGTAATATCAGCATACCAAACCACATGGGTACGTGAAAAAAAAGTGCCCTGATGGTTTCGTTCAAAATGGCGAGACGGGGCACCTCAAAGAGCAGGCCGCCAATGATGGTATATACCAGCAAGATTACCGTAATTACTTTCCACCAGTTTTTTTTCAATAATGAACTCATAAAAATCAGGCGTTAAAATTCATGTTGCGTTCTCAACAAAATCTCTGACAAGATAGTTAGCTTCTCCACAAATAGGGAAATAAAATATAAGAAACCGTGGCGACAATAACATTGATTGCTACTAATATGATAAGATCATCATAGCTCACACTGATATCCAGCCCATCAATTGCATTCTTTGAAACCCTGATGACCATCAGCAGCATCGGAATAATGATGGGAAAACCCAGGATAGCCATTAAAGTGCTGCTATTATTAGTTTTGGAAGCGATACCGGATACCATCGTCAAACTGGAAGAAAAACCAATGGCGCCCAGAAATAAATTAACCATAAACAAACCCCAATGCTGTATGTCATTGCCCATCACCAAAGTATAAACCGATAAACAGGTAAAAGCCAGAATAAGCATCAAACCTACATTATACAGCATCTTAGAAAGAATAATTCCCTGAGGACTGCTGATCGTATAATAGTAAATTTGCCGGCCGTATTGCTCTTGCGTAAAACTTTTGGCAATGGCATTGATGGCGGCAAACAGCATGATGATCCAGAATAAAGCGTTCCAGGTCACTACATTTAAGGCACCCCTTTGCAAATTGAAACTAAGAAAACACACAAAAACAGCACTTACCACATAGAGTAGAATGCTGTTAAAAGCATAGCGCTGTCGCCACTCCAACACAATTTCTTTACGGACTAATAATTTGATCTCCTTCCAGAGCATGTTTTTTGTTTCGCTTTGGGGAGGCAAAGATATTGATAAATCGTACTTCCCTATACTTTTGCTTCACTTATTTGTGACACACTTTACCTTGCTTCCGGGTTTGTATAGCATAAACTGAAAATGGGATAAGGAGATAAAGAATGCAGTAAATAGTACATCCTATGTTCACTATGGGAAGAATTTATATTTTTGCATAGTTTTAAACTAAAACAATTTTCTATGAAAGGGATCATTTTGGCTGGCGGATCGGGCACGCGTTTGCACCCGCTTACTTTATCAGTGAGTAAACAACTGATGCCGGTGTACGACAAACCCATGATCTATTATCCTTTGTCCAACTTGATGATAGCGGGCATCCGGGATATTCTGATCATCTCTACCCCGCACGACGTGCCGCTTTTTCAGAAGCTGCTGGGAGATGGAAAGGACCTGGGATGTAATTTTGCCTATGCCATACAGGATAAACCGGAAGGACTGGCGCAAGCCTTTACTATCGGTGCTGATTTTATTGGTAATGACAAAGCAGCCTTAATTTTGGGCGACAATATTTTCTATGGCAGCGATCTGGCACGTCTGCTCCAGAACAATGCTGACCCGGATGGGGGCATCGTCTACGCCTATCACGTGAATGACCCCCAACGCTACGGTGTAGTAGAATTTGATGAGAATGAGAAAGTTATTTCTATTGAAGAAAAGCCCAAAGAACCCAAATCCAATTTTGCCATTCCCGGCATTTATTTTTACGACAATGAGGTCGTTGAGATTGCCCGTAACCTTAAGCCCAGCCCCCGGGGAGAATACGAGATCACGGATGTGAACAAAGAATACTTAAAGCGTGGAAAGCTTAAGGTAAGTATCCTGAGCCGGGGCACCGCTTGGCTCGACACCGGTACTTTTGATTCGTTGATGCAAGCTGGCACCTTCGTTCAGGTTATTGAAAAAAGACAGGGACTGAAAATCGGCTGTATAGAAGAGATGGCTTACCGGATGAAATTTATTGAAAAAGAACAGCTAGAAAAACTCGCCCAAAAACAGATAAAAAGCGGGTACGGCGAGTACTTAATGAATTTGATTAATCAGCCAATCAGATAAAATTATTGCTGTGAAAGAATTGTGTTCCTTTATGAGGCAAGGGATATTCATTTTAGCATTAGAGTTAGTATTCATCATAAACATTCAAGCACAAGAGGTTCGCAGAAACGTAGTGACGACCAATATGCTTAATTTCCTTTTCAATACTCAGGACATACAATATGAAAGACGGTTTGAGAAAAGGGCATTAAGGTTATCTGTAGCGTATACCGACAATCACTACTTTCTGAATACCATCATGGATGGCTGGATGACTACATTGGATTATAAAATCTACATAAACCCTGGGCAGGTTGGCTATAAAAGTTATGTAGCTCCTTATCTACGTTTTCAAAATATGTATTTTGAAGGCCCGGTAGACGCTGTACGGGTTAATACTCTAGGGGGAGGCGTACTTTATGGAAGGGTTTTCCGATTATTTAGATTGGACTGGCTTACCTTGGACTTGCATGGTGGAATCAACTACATCCCCGAAGGTTATAAGTTACTGGCAGGTAGTTCACCTCCTAATATTGATCTTCCGCTTACTTCTTATAAAGTTGGTGGCCGCTTTGGCTTATCTTTGGGTGTTGCATTTTGATAATTTATGAGATTTTACGGTTTCGTTCTGCTCACGCTATCGGTCTTGACAGCTTGTACGACCACCAAACACACGCTTTTCCCGGCTTACGGCTACGATTTTCAGGCAGGTGACAAGCTGATCATTGCCAAGTTTCAAAATGCGCCCTCAGATATTTTTTCTGAGCAAATTACCAATGCTCTGGTAAAATCTTTTCAGGACTGTGGGGGTATTGAAGTCATCCCTTACGACTCGGTGCAGGACATTTTTTATCAAAAGCTGGACTATCGTGATCCCATCTGGCAGGTGGATACCGAACTGATGGTGAAGCTTTACACCCAAATGAAGTCCCGCTATTTATTGGTTGGGAAAGTCACCGAAAAACCACTGCACGGCACACCTCCGGTAAGCACTTCCCAACGTTATGGGAACGGGTATCAGGAAGAAATCTATGAAAGCTGGACTACCTTCCAATTCACCCTATACGACCTGGCGACTACCCAAACCCTGCTCACTTCGCAGACCAGGGCAAAAGCCAACCACTACGACTACAATGATGATGATGGGGATACACATAGCTTTTATGCCCCCACGAATTTACCCCAGACCGCGCTGGTCAAGGGCATCAAAAAGTTTAGGGAAGCCTGCCGGTGTACAGTCCAATAGTCTACATTCTTATAATTCTTAACGGTCGGTTAACCATTGCAAGTCAAAGGTGAAGCCGGGGAGCACTTCTTCTCCCGTAAGGGATTGATCGTAACCGCTTATTTCTTGCCAAGCCTGACCCTCCCGGTAGATGAAAGCTTTTTCTTGCGTAGGGTAGAATAGCCACGCCAGACGGCAGCCGTTTTCCATCCATTCATGCATTTTTTCCTGCGCTGCTTTCAGGCCGTTGGAACCCGACATCAGTTCCACCACAAAGTCAGGGCAAAGCGGCGGAAATTTCTGCTGTTTCTCCGGCGATAGCGCATCCCAGCGGGACTTTGCGATCCAGGAAGCGTCCGGCGAGCGCGCAGCACCATTGGGAAGGATAAAGCCGGTGGATGAGTCAAAAGCTTTTCCTAACTGGGCAGAACGGTTCCATAATTTGAGTTCAGTAGTAATGTTTGCATTTATGCTCCCGGTAACTCCACCGGTAGGTGGCATAATAATAATATCTCCGTGTTGGGTTTTCTCGAGGCGCAGCTCACAGTTCTCCTGAAAGAAGGTGTAAAACTCATCGTCGCTCAGGCGCATAGACTCGGGAAACTTAAGGGCGAATACTTCCATAATTCCAATGTATGCAAAGAAGTGAAAAGAATGAAGCATGCAGGCCGATGCGCGCAGCTGATACACTAGAGAAACCATCTAGCCCCATACTTTATGCTAATTGGATGTATTGTTTATTGGCGAGATACTGATGGCATTTGGGTTTTCACCCCGAAGAAATCCATCGTAGAATCCCCCGAGCTTAACGACTTGGCGTGCCATTTTTTTACAAATATCGCTGCCCCGGTAGTCTACCCGCGCCAAAACGCCGATACGATAGCTTTCTGAGTACATTTCTAATGCTTTCATAGGGAGTAGGTTTGCTGCGTAGTAGTCTCTCATCACTTCCAAATTGTAGGGGGTACGTTCAATAAGAACGGACTGGTTGAGCCAAATGACTGCTTGCTGGAAGTTTACCCCTTTTTTAAAGCACCTTTGCGCTGCTTCGGCCAGGGTGTACCAGTCGTCGGAAGCGGCTTGCTCTACAGCATTTCGCGTCTTGGTGATAGTTCTGTCGCCGTCCTGGGTAGCCCAGCCGGCTTGGCTCATCAGCGACATGGCACATACGATTACACTGGTTTTGACGAAATGAATAGCTGGCTTTTTCATGATTTGTAGTGTTAAGTTTAAATAAAATAAATAATGAGTACATTGCCCGGATTTCGGGTAGTTGTCCGACATGAATATCTAAGATCGTGTGACAACAGGAGTAATTAGATGATATAGGATGGCTTAGACAAGCCCCTTAGGACGGAGTACTTTATCTACTGTCCGAAGGGCTTGGTTTACTGATCGGGAAGGTTTAGGGAATTTATACAGATTATAGCGTCTGCAAGCGCGTCAACAACTCATCCTTTGCTGATTTGTTGAGGGGTATCACTTTATCGGCGATCATCACGTAACTGATGGCTACTTCGTTGATGTGATTGAGATTAACAATGTATGAGCGGTGAATCCTTACAAAATACTTGGCAGGCAGTTTGTCTTCAATCTTCTTAAGCGTACCCACCAGCAGGTAGGTTTTTTCTTTGGAGAAAATGCGGCAGTAGTTGCGGTCAGCTTCCAGGTACAGAATATCCTGGAGCATTACTTTGATCATTTTGTCGTGGTCCCGGACAAAAATCCGATCTTCCAGCACCAACTGCCGGGACGATTCCGGCTCTCTGTTAGCCTCAGCCCTGTTCTCGATAGATAACTCAATGGCGCGCTGCAAATCCAGCTTCTTGAATGGTTTAGAGATAAAGGCACTGGGCCGGGTAGATTTCGCGCGTTTAAAGTGCGCATCGTCGGCGTTGGCAGTGAGGTAGATCAGTGAGATGTCGTGGACAGCTTGTAGTTGACGGGCGGTCTCTATGCCGTCTAGCTTGCCCTTAAGATTGATGTCCATCAGCACAATGTCAGGCAAATCGGATTCGACATGATGTAAGGCATCTTCCCCGCGAGGCACAATGCCTGTCACCGTATACCCCAGCCCACTCAGCTGCAACGAAATGTTGGCCGCGATGATCATTTCATCTTCTACAATGAGGATTTTTACGGGATGTTCCACACCGGGATGCTCCACACTGGATTGTTCTTTATGACTTTTTTCCTCCATCATGCGGCCTGGTCAAGGTGGAACTGAAAGGAAACCCGCGTGCCATCCTCGCTTTCCTCCTGCATCTGCCCGTTGAGTTGTTGGGTAAGCAGCCGGATAAGTTGCGAGCCAAAACCCGTGCCCTGCGGAGCCAAGCCAGCCGACTTGCCCACCCCGTTGTCAGCCACGCAGAGTGAGAGAGTTTCGGGATCAGTACGCGACAGACTAATGTGAATCGTTCCTGCCGTGTCTTTCGGGAAAGCATATTTCAGTGCATTAGTGAGTAACTCGTTGACAATCAATCCGATGGGCACTGCAGTATCCACGTCCAGTTCTAACTGATCCATCACACATTCTATTTTTACCTGTTCTTCGGCACTGAAGGCGTCAAGTATCCCTTCACCCAGATTCAAAAAATAGTCTTTCATTTCTACGCTGCTCAGGTTGGCACCCTGATAAAGCTTTTGGTGAATGATGCCCATCGACTGTACCCGGTTCTGGCTGGCGATCATGGCGTCTTTGGTAGGCGAGTCTTCCAGTTGAGCTGATTGGAGGGCGATCAGGCTTTTGACCAGTTCCAGGTTAATCTTCACCCGGTGGTGGATTTCTTTAAGCAGCAATTCATTCTGTTGGTTTTTAGCGTCTAGTGCATGGTTCAAACGTTGCAGCTCGCGGTTACGTGCCTGCCGCTTTTTGTAGTAATACAATAATCCAGCGGACAGCAATAACAAGCCCAGCGCAATACCGACATAAACTTGCTGATTAGTCTTCTGCTGGGCAATAGTCGCGTCTTTGGTCAACAGGGCCACATCCTTTTTGGCTGACTGATACTTGCTTTCCATATCCACAGACATACGCTCCTTTTCAACTGTAAAAATAGTATCCTTCAGTGAGGTATAATCCTTATAGCTTGTCAGGGCTTTTTCATAGTTGCCTTGAGCACTGTAAATGCTCGACAAGACTTGATATAGTTCAGTTTTTTTCCCTTTGTCCCCGATAGCATTGAGTACGGCGAGGCTTGTGTTTGCGTAGAACAATGCGCTGTCGTATTGCTCAAGGTCAGTATATACCAGTGAAAGCCCATGAGCAACGTAAGCTAAGCCACTCTGGCTTGCTATTCGCTTCACTATTGCCAAGGATTCGTAGTAATAATCCAAAGCCTTCGGGTATTGACCTTGCTTGTAATAGATTGATCCCAAATAGTTCAGACCGATAGCGTAGCCAGACTCTCTACATATTTCCTCTTCTATCTTTAAGGATTTTAAACCATACTCCAGGGCCAATGGGTAGTTTTTCTCATTTTCATAAACAACTCCAATGTTGGTGTAGCTATCAGCGAGACCTTCCAAGTCGTTGCTTTGTTCTCTGATTTCTACGGAGCGAAATAGATAGTGCAGCGCCTTTTCTGCATCTCCTTTTTTTCGGAAGGTATCTCCAATGTTACTGTAAGTAGTGCCTAGTTCAGAGCCTCCTAGAGAATCCTTCAGTTTCAGGGATTGGAACGCATAGTTTAAGGATTGGTCGTAATCTCCTTTGAGATCATAGGCAATACTAAGATTATTTGTTACATACGCTAAGCCTTTGGGATCAGCGGCCTCTTTAAATACTTCCAAAGCTCGCCCGTAGAACTCAATCGCCGCATCGTATTGATCTGAACGATTAAACGCAGTACCCAAGATTAAATAGGATTTGCCTAATAGCTTCTGGTTTTTTA
>JBBSOG010000240.1:0-9158 GCA_038259985.1 Cytophagales bacterium | reverse complement strand
TAATAAACGACTGTGGCGGACTGTGCTAACCTATCCCATTCCGGTCTTAGATAATCATGGGTTACTCCCGGCCCTCCATGAATAACGATCGTCACTTCTTCCTTGCTACCAATTTTCCAATAGGCAAGCTTAGGTTTACCCGGTACAAACCCATCCTGAGCTTTTAGAGCCATGGGAAATAGAAACAAAATCAAACAGATTATCGGCATATCAATTCTTCGTTAAATCGGCTAAAACCAAATAAAATCGGAAGCTGCGCCAGTCCCGCCCGAAATTGACCGCCACTGCACAGTGAGTGTTCGTTAATGAACACTCTGTTATCACTAAATCTTTGTTTAAAGCTACTGAAGACCATTTTTAGGCTTGGCACAGTGATTGGCTTTATGTCAGTAACAACATTAGATTTTTAAAATAGTATTAACCCAAAATTTAAATAGCCATGACCACAGTAATCAGCATTAACCCCAATTTATTTATTGATGTAGAAGGTGCTTTTATAGGTGCTTCCCAGAAAAGTAGCCATCCTTCAGTAGTGAGTATCAAGCGTGATGTAACGCCCTTTTCCGAACTCAAAAACGGCAGGTTCCGTAGATTGTTTAATCGCCATCGCACAGCTTTCAGAAGATAAAGAAAGTTTCCTAAACCTAATCCACAGTGTCCTCTTGTGGGTGACACTGTGGGGGGGGGCGATACAATCGCCCGCTTCAATCATCCGCGTTTCCAAACGCGGATGATTTTTAGGTTTAGACGTTTTATCTCAGAGAAGAAATAATTAACCGGGGTACGCCTTCCCTTTCCATCACCTGCTCAAATTGTCTGACCTCCTGCTCCATGATATTGTTGTAAGTGTTCCTGTGTCGGGTAAGCTCTTTTTTCAGGTCCTCAAAACGTTCATAGCAGCCATTCGTAGGTTTAGCATCCTGATTATGGATGACTGAATACAGATAGGCAAACTGATTATCCAGTTTTACCGGGTAATTGATGGGGTCTTGTGAACTTTCACTACGGTTTTGTATCAATTCTTCTTCTAGTGAATCAAGCTTTTGCACCAATTGGCCACAAGCTTCTTTGAGCTTAACACCATAAGCAGCTTTCTGACTACGTTCAGTAATCGCTTTGGCTTGCTCTTTTATTCCCCGGATGTCCTCAATCAGGGTATGCACCGCGCTGAGCGTGTCACGCACTACAAGCGCAAGGTCAAGCTGTGCTTGTAAATCCACGTCGGAGAATGTCCAGCGAGGGTCTTTAACAATCGTCAAAGATCGCTCATGTCGCTCCTGAGCGTTTGTCATCCGAACGAGGTATTCTCCTGGTGCTGCCTTTGGCCCTCCGGTATAGCTGAGCGACATAATCGCGCCGTCTATTAGCTCAGGTTTGGGATAAGTCATGTCCCAGACGAAAGTATGTGCCCCAGCCTTTTTAGAAAGTTTATCGTCCTCTTCCGCACTGCTGTAGGATTGGACAAGTTCTCCCTGGTCATCCAAAATTTCCAGCTTCAGGCTATCGGTTTCTTCGGCCAGATAATAATGAATTACCGCGCCCTTGGGTTTGTTTTGGGGAACATTTTCTCCCCGGTAGCCATCTACTTGGGTACGAAAAGCGGTAGCAGGTTTGTACAAATGCATAGCGGAAGCTGCGAGTTGCCCGCTCATCTGGTGCAGGGGCATTACATCATCCATAATCCAGAAAGAACGTCCCTGGGTGGAGACAATCAGATCATTTTCGTGCCGTTTGAGGTCGGTAATCGGTGTAGCGGGAAGGTTCAACTGGAAGGGCTGCCAAAGCTGCCCATCATTGAAAGAAATGTGCATGCCAAACTCAGTACCAGCGTATAATAATCCCTCTTTCTCCGGGTCTTCCCTGACTACCCGTACAAAGTGATCTTCGGGAATGCCATTGGTAAGCGTTTTCCAACTATTTCCATAGTCAGTGGTCTGGAAGATATAGGGACGGAAATCGTTGTCCCGGTACTTATACACCGCCACCGTCGCTTTTCCTTCCTGGT
Organism: Cytophagales bacterium; assembly: GCA_038259985.1. GTDB lineage: Bacteria > Bacteroidota > Bacteroidia > Cytophagales > Cyclobacteriaceae > Catalinimonas. The sequence continues at coordinate 7,153 of JBBSOG010000240.1, read as the reverse complement.
GCGCTGACAAATCTATACTATTGACGGTGCCATCTACCGGCATGTCAGCGGGCGTGATGTCCGTCCAGTTTTCACCCCCATCTTGGGACAAATGAATCAGTCCGTCATCGCTGCCTGCCCACAGTACGCCTTCTTGCTGAGGGGATTCTTCCAGAGCGAAGATCGTACAGTACAGTTCTACGCCGGTATTATCATTCTGTATGGGGCCACCGGGAATTTCTGCCAGGTACTTCTGATTGTTGGTACTCAGATCGGGGCTGATCACCTCCCAGCTTTGCCCTTCATTGGTAGATTTATGCACATAATTGGAGGCGTAGTAGATGACATCGGGATTGTGCTGAGAAATGAGAATCGGCGCGTTCCATTGAAAGCGGTATTTAAGTTGGTAAGGGTCAATGCCATCGTTAAGGTCAGGGTAGACTTCTACGCTGCGGATGTGCCCCTTGCTGCGGTCCAGGCGGGTCATTACCCCAATGTAGTTGCCGGCATAGATGATATTGGCGTTCTCGGGATGCACGGCGATGTGGCCACTTTCTCCGCCTCCCACACTGAGCCAATCCTGCAAAGGGTCAAGTTCGCCCTGTCCCTGGCTGGGCACAGAAATGGTGGTGTTATCCTGTTGCGCCCCGTAGATGCGGTAAGGAAACTGATTATCTACGGCAATGCGGTAAATTTCAGCGGTAGGCTGGTTGTTCTGAGTAGACCAGGTTTTGCCACCATTAAAACTAATGTTAGAACCACCATCATTACTCTGTATCATGATCTCCTGATGATTAGGGTTCAGCCATAGGTTATGGTTATCACCGTGGGGAACCGGAATATCCTCAAAGTTTTTACCGTCATTGAGAGATTTGTAGAAATCGGTATTTAGCAGGTAAAGCGTATGCTCCTGCTGAGGGTCGGCAAAAATCCGGGAATAGTACCAGGCTCGCTGGCGGTAGTCGTGCTTGCGGTTGATTCGTTCCCAACTTTTGCCCGCATCTTCCGACATATACAAACCTCCCTGCGTTTCGTCAAGGGCCTCCTGGATTACCCACACCCTGTTGGAGTTAAGGGGTGAAACAGCGATCCCCACTCGCCCCAGTACTCCGGTAGGCAGCCCACCTTCCAGGCGTTCCCAGTCGTCCCCGCCGTTGGTAGATTTATACGCACCGCTACCCTTACCTCCGTCAACGATCGTCCAGGGTTTGCGTTCTACCTGCCATGCTCCGGCATACAATATCCTGGGATTGTTGGGGTCCATGACCAAATCAATGACGCCGGTGCTGTCGTTGATGAACAGCACTTTCTCCCAATTTTTGCCCCCGTCTTTAGAGCGGAAAACTCCCCGTTCAGGGGTGGGGCCGAAGACATTGCCCAGCGCTGCCGCGTATACTGTATTAGGATCTTTGGGGTGAATCTGGATTTTGCCAATCTGCCCGGCGTTTTCTAATCCGGCCAACTGCCAGCTAGTACCACCATCCACAGATTTGTACATGCCTTTTCCGGTGGATACGTTGCCACGTGGGGGAGCCGAGCCGGTGCCTACATAAATGATATTGTCATCGGTGGGCGCTACTTCTATAGAACCGATAGAGCCTACGGAAATAAACCCATCGGAAATGTTATGCCAATGGATGCCCCCGTCCTCTGTTTTCCACACACCGCCGCCAGTAGTGCCCATGAAGAATGTCATCGGCTGGCCAGGAATGCCGGTCACTGCCGTACAACGTCCACCCCGGAAAGGGCCAACCATCCGGTAGCTGAGCGACTCCAGTAGTTGAGGAGGAACTTCTGTCGTATTTTGCGTCTTTTTCTTAGACTGCGCCGGAGAATATATGCTCAATCCCATCAGGAACACGATCAATAGGATAGGCAGGTAGTAATGCTTCATAAATATTTCGGTTGTGAAGGGGCAATTTACAAATGACTGGTTTTAAAACCATTTTTTAAGCTGCTTTATCTAGCCATTTTTAGTACTTTCGCGACCTGAAAAGTGAAGAAAACGATGCCTGAACCTAAGCGCTTAGAGAGCTACAACTATCCCCTGCCAGAAGAGCGCATTGCCCGCTATCCGCTGGAACAGCGTGACCAGGCCAAGCTTTTGCTGTATCAGCAAGGCAACATCAGTGACCGGGTATTTTATGAGCTACCGGATTTGCTTCCCGCCAATAGCCATCTTTTCTTTAATGCGACCAAAGTCATTCCCGCCCGCTTGTTTTTCCAAAAACCAGCCAACGTACAGGGGGAAGGGGCACATATTGAGGTCTTTTTGCTGAACCCCGTGGCCCCCAGCACTATCATCGGAGAGGCGATGCTGGCCCAAGGACAGTGTACCTGGCACTGCATGGTTGGCAACAAAAAGAAGTGGAAGGGAGGTATAGCGCTAGAAAAATCCTTAAGTGTAAAGGGGCAACCCCTGAATTTGGTAGCCCGCCTGGAAGACGCGGAGAAATCTCTGGTCAGCTTTCAATGGGACAATGCTGAAGTTGCTTTTGTGGATATTGTAGAAACTGCCGGACATACCCCATTGCCCCCCTACCTCAAAAGGGAAGCGACCGAAGCAGATAAGCCCCGCTATCAGACGGTATATTCGGAAAAAGAAGGAGCAGTAGCAGCACCAACAGCGGGGCTTCACTTTACCCCGGAAGTCCTGCAAAAACTCAAGGAGAAGGGCATCCGGCAGGATTACCTGACGCTCCACGTCAGCGCGGGTACTTTTCAGCCTATCAAGGCGGAGGACATCCGGGAGCATCCGATGCATTCTGAACAGATGGTGATTGAGAAGCAGCATATTGAAGCATTGTTGAGCAAGCAGGGACCCATCATCGCGGTAGGCACCACTTCTATGCGCACCCTGGAAAGCCTGTACTGGTACGGTGTCATGTTGAGCAAAGAACCCGAAGCAGCTTTCAAGGTCCCTAAGCTCATGGCTTATCAGCAGGGCACAGCAACACCGCTAACGCTTCAGGAATCTATGGAAGCAGTGCTTGACTATATGGAAAGCCATCAGTTGGGGCAGCTGATTGGAGAGACAGAGATATTCATCTTTCCCGGCTATCAATTCAAAGTTTGCAAAGGCTTGGTCACTAACTTTCATCTCCCGAAATCTACGTTGATCCTGCTCATTGCCACGCTGGTCGGTGACGACTGGCAGCGTATCTATGCCCATGCCCTGCAAAGCGATTATCGTTTCCTCAGCTACGGGGATTCATCGCTCTTGCTGCCCTGAGGGTTTTATTATTAGGAATTATCCCCCTCAAGGTTCCAACGGGTGAAGCATAGGTAAGCATAGCCTCAGTTTCCTAATGGGGGGATTTGATCTACAGCTATCCTTGATTTGGTCGTTTCCAGTACCCTCGCCGTTAGGTTTAAATGACATGATTTTATTGGTCTAAGAAATCCAGTGGACTGGGTACTTTCATGAGGTGAGGGGTGGTGACGTGGGTGTAGATCATGGTGGTGCGGATGGAGTTGTGTCCGAGCAGTTGCTGGATGACGCGCACGTCGGTGCCTGCTTCGAGTAGGTGTGTAGCGTAGGCATGGCGAAGGCTATGTAGGGTGACTTTTTTGGAGATACTCGCGGTCTGGCAAGCAGCGTTGAAGACTTTGCGCAAACTCTGCGGGGAATACTTAGCGTGTTTTTGTCCGTTAAACAGGTACTCCTTCGGCTGATATTTAGCGTAGTACTCGCGCAAGAGAGTTCTCAGTTTGTTGGACAGGGGCAGCACGCGGTCTCTGTTTCCCTTGGCCCCTTTCAGATGCACTATCTGGCGTTCGCCGTCGATATCTGCAATTTTGAGAGAAATCAGCTCGCCGCTGCGCAGTCCCAGGGCGTAGACCATCGTAAGCATCGCCCGGTGTTTCAGGTTGCGATTGGCCGATAAAATTGCTTTCACCTCGCCGAAGTTCAGAATTTCGGGCAGCGGATGGGGTTTTCGGGTAGGGTAAACCGGACTAAAATCAACCGAGCGGCGATGAATTTCTTTTAGATACAGGGCAATAGCACTGATGAGCTGTTTGTGCGACGAGTAGGTATATTGCTTGGCTTCTACAATACGCAGTACATAGTTGAGTAGGGCCGGAGTATCCAGTTCCTGTATGAGCTTCTTACCGACAAAATTCTGGAAGACGGTAAGCAAGCCTCCGTAGGTTTTGATAGTTGCCGGGCTGTAACGTTTAATGGTTAATAATCGCTCAAAGGAGACAAAGGTTTGCATAACTAACACTGATTTAAGTTATACAAACATGAATAAAAAGGTTTGGTTATACAACATATATTGGTTTGCTTACCGGGCAAAAATTACATAAGTTTGTTTATACCAGTGTTGGCAACAAGGCAAAAAAAACCACACAATTAGATTTAACAGACAAAATTCAGAACCTAATTAAGCATTTTGGCTTAAACAAACGGCATTTCGACTAACTCTACTTTTCAATGATTTATGACCTTTGTATTATAACACAAGGAAATATTTTAAAATGGAAAAAGTAAAGATTTACAAGGCAGGAAACCTGCCGACCAATAAGGCACCTGAACAGAACTTCACAGGCGAAGTATTAATCAGCAATTATTTTGCGTGCGACAACCCAAGCAAACTAATTTGTGCCACAGTTACCTTTTCGCCTAATTCACGCACGCCTTGGAAAGTCAATCCTCTCGGACAAACGCTGATGGTAATTAGTGGCATTGGCTGGGCACAATGCGAAGGCGAAGAAGTTTTTGAGATTAAAGCTGGCGACATCGTGCAATTTCCACCGAAAAAAAGGCATTGGGATGGCGCAACACCCAATCATACTATGACTTATATCGCTATTCACGAAACCAAAGATGGCAACGCTGTAAGGTTTTTGGATAAAGTAACGGACGATGAATATTTAAAGGGAAAGTCAATTTCTAATACAAGCGTTGACAAAAATATGAATAACGAAAAATAATAATATTATGAAAGCAATTAGAATTAGTGAATTTGGCGAACCAGAAGTGATGAAGATAAAGGAAATAGAACGTCCAATTCCGAAATCGGACGAAATTTTAGTGAAAGTATATGCAAGTGGTATAAATCCTGTTGACCTTGTGGTTCGTGAAGGTAGTAGTGCTGCACTTAATTATAATCTGAATTTGCCAATGACACTTGGATGGGATGCTTCCGGCACAATAGAAGAATTGGGTAGTAACGTAAAACAATTTCAAAAAGGCGATGCTGTCTATGGAGTACCCAACTTTCCTGGCGATGGAAGTTATGCAGAATATGTTGTCGCAAAAGCATCTCAATTTGCACTTAAACCCAAGAATATTGACTTTAATGAAGCCGCAGGTGTTCCGTTGGCAGCACTCACAGCTTGGACGGCAATGTATGAATTTGGAAAATTAAAATCGGGTCAACGTATATTGATACAAGGTGCATCGGGTAGTGTTGGTAGCTTTGCTGTACAATTTGCAAAATCAAAAGGCGCATATATAATCGGAACAGCTTCAGAAGAAAATTTTGATTATCTTAAACAAATCGGTGTAGATGAATTGATTGATTATAAAACTCAGAAGTTTGAGGAGTTGGTGCAAGATGTTGACATCGTATTAGAAGCTTCTTCAGTTCGTGACAATAATGAACGATTAAAATCTGTGAAAGTTTTAAAAGAAAAAGGTATTTTAGTTAGTGTGAATACAGATTTTTCGTTTAATGACGAGGTAATTAAAGCACTTGCAAAGAAAAACGCAAAAGGCGAACTGTCCGCCAATCAACCAAAAAAAGAATGGTTAGAAGAAATTGCAAAACTAATAGAAGCAGACAAAGTTAAGGTTTCAACTGGCAAAGTATTTCCATTAGAAAAAGTAGTTGAAGCACATAATTTTATGGAAAATAAATCTATTGATGGAAAATTGATATTGCAGATTAGAAAAGAAGATTAACAAATATGAAGCACATAAAGACCATAAGCGAATTCCACCATTATACGAACTTGCCTAAACCGAATCATCCTTTAATTAGCGTCATAGACGTAGCAAAAGCAGTTCCAAATTCAACCAGTAGTGAGCCAGAAAATTTGATTTTGGACTTCTATTCAATTGCGGTAAAAAGAATGCACAACGTCAAGGGAAAATACGGGCAGCAACCGTTCGATTTTAATGAAGGTGTTTTGTCTTTTATGTCACCAAAGCAGGTCTTTAGTGTGTCCGCGGATAAGGAAAATGAAGAAGTTAAAAAATCAGGATGGGCAATTTATATCCATCCTGATTTTATATGGAACACATCTTTGTCCAAAACCATAAAAGGTTATGATTTTTGGGATTATTCACTAAACGAAGCGTTGTTTCTTTCGGAAAAAGAGGAAGCTACTATAAATAATATTATCCAAAATATCCAGAAAGAAGCGCAATCCAATATCGATAAATTTACGAAGCAAATCATTATCTCACAGATTGAAAGCCTTTTGAGCTACTCTGACAGATTTTATAACCGTCAGTTCATCACAAGGGAAAAAAACAACCACCAAATACTTGAAAAGTTAGAAGCCAAACTTTACAACTACTTTAGCGATGATAATTTGATAGATAAAGGATTGCCTACCGTACAATCTATTGCAGAAGAACTGCATCTTTCACCTAAATATCTCACGAGCTTATTACAAATGCTTACCGGGCAAAGCACGCAGCAACACATTCACGATAAATTGATTGAAAAAGCAAAGGAAAGATTATCTTCATCAGAACTTACAATTAGCGAAATCTCTTATTCATTAGGATTTGAACATATTCAGTCATTTAGCAAACTTTTTAAAACAAAAACCAATCTCTCGCCAACAAAATTTAGACAGTCATTTAACTAAACAATACGTGCGAAAGCCCAGTTGCCAACAACGTATATAAAACATAGTGCGAGTCGTTGCTGACACGAAGGTTCGGGCATTTTTGCGAGGTCGCCAAATTTTTAAATTTGGCTAATTGAGAAAAGGAAGATAATTAGAAAAATTTAAAAATTCGGCTTGTGCTTAACCGAAACTAAACTGATTATTTTCTGCACTACGTTTCATATACAAAACCCTTAGCTGTAATGGAGACAAAAAACATCCGAATTCAATAACCTATATAAATATTTTGATTTCATTCTCATTATGACTACACAAATCCTCAATTAAAACACATTTTGCAAAATCAACCATACGACCTTTGTAT
>JBBSOG010000239.1:0-9174 GCA_038259985.1 Cytophagales bacterium | reverse complement strand
CACTGGCGGGCAGGGTAGCCGGGGTTAACGTAAGTGGCGTGGCTTCCGGCCCCGCAGGCTCTACCCGGGTGATCATCCGCGGTAACAAATCCCTTCAGGGCAACAACCAACCTCTTTATGTCATTGATGGTGTACCTATGGACAACTCCGGATTTGGCCAGGCTGGCCTTTGGGGTGGCCGTGATGAGGGTGATGGCATGTCCAGCATCAACCCTGATGATATTGCATCTATCACAGTGTTGAAAGGTGCTAGCGCGGCTGCACTCTATGGTGCACGGGCTGCCAATGGGGTTATCAACATAACGACCAAAAAGGGCTCTGCCAGAAAAGGAATCGGCGTTGAGTTTAATTCCAACTACGTTTTTGAGCAGTACAATGACCAAAGGGATTTCCAGCGGACTTATGGCCAGGGAAATTATGCTTTATCTGACCCCAATAACCCTGAATCAGACCGGGTCGCGATAGCCCCCCGTACCCAGCAGGAAGCTTATAACTGGGGAACAGATTCCTGGGGCCCCAGGATGGGCAGCGGTACTTCGGTACAGTTTGATGGGGTCTCCCGGCCTTATGCCAATGCAGGCGATAATTGGGAGCGCTATTTCAAAACAGGTTCTACCTTGACGAATACTATTTCCTTCACAGGGGGAAGCGAAACACAAAACTTCCGTTTCTCTGTCTCTGACCTGAGGAACGAGTCTATCGTACCTAACTCAGGATACGAGCGTCAGAATCTATCCTTATCTACCAATTCTAAATTCGGTGAGCGGCTTACGTTGACTTCCAGGATTTTGTATTCACATGAATATGCCAACAACCGTCCTTACTTATCAGATTCCCCGGCCAATGGTATCCTGGCGATGTATTACGTTCCTGGGAATATCAATGTAGAAAACTACTATGGTGACCCTAACAAACCAGGCGCTATCCCTTCTTCTGCTGATGCGAACAGCCTAAGTATATGGGGAAAAACAGTAGGGGAAGAATACCAGCAGGCTAACAACAACTGGCACCAAAACCCTTACTGGACTGCTTACCAGTTCAATAATGATGATTGGAGAGACCGTTTGCTTCCCTCTGCCACATTAAGATATGCGATCACTGACTTCCTCTGGACTCAAGCCCGGGTAGGCATGGACTGGTATACCAGAAGGGAAACTGACTTGGTACCTCAGGGAACTGGTTTTCAGCGGGGCGGTTCTTTGACAGAAGCAGAAGACCGTGTACGGGAAATCAATATGGAATATATGGTCGGTTTTGACAAAGCCTTTGGTAAGTTTAATGTCAATACCTTCGTAGGAGGTAACCGCATGCGCCGCAGTAGCGAGCGTATTGCCGCTAGCGGTAATGGCTTCAATGTTCCTTTCTTTGAAGCAATCACCAATACAGTAACCCAAAATTTTGGTTACGGTTTCTCAGAATCAGGCATCAACTCCCTCTTTGGTTCAGCTGAAGTCAGTTATAACGGTATATTCTACTTGACAGGAACGGTCAGAAATGACTGGTTCTCCGTATTGAACGCTGAAAACAACAGTATACTGTATCCTTCGGTAAGTGGCAGCTTTGTATTCTCCGATGCGATAGACCAATTGCCTAACTGGCTGAGTTTTGGTAAGGTAAGAGGTTCCTGGGCACAGGTGGGTAATGTGACGGTAGGGCCTTATAATACTAACCTTACCTATTCACTCAAGCAGCCCCACCTAGGCTATACCATGGCTTCTTTCTCTTCAGCGGGCGGACAAAATGGTTCTATACCTAATCCCGGCCTTCTTCCTTTAACTTCCACTGAGTTTGAACTAGGCTTAGATGTCCGCTTTTTGGACAACAGATTAGGTGTGGACTTTACTTATTACAACCAAAAAACCACGGATGACATCCTTAACGCTACTATTTCCCGAGCCTCCGGATTTGGCTCAACGGTAGTGAATGTCGGTGAATTGGAGAATAAGGGTATTGAACTCTTACTGACCGGTACACCGGTACAAGGCCCGTTTAACTGGGATATTTCACTGAACATGGCCAGAAATAAGAACAAGGTTATTTCCCTGATTGAGGGAAATGATGAGTTAATTGTAGATGAGCCAAGGACGAGAAACGTTTTCATTAAGCACATTGTTGGGTATCCCTTCGGTATGATTACCGGGCGGGTACAAAAAACAACGGATGACGGGCAGCCTATTTTCTTCTCTGATGGTAGGCCGGTAGGCTCGGATGGTTACGAAATCATCGGTAATGGCGTTCCCGATTGGACCGGCGGAGTGAACAATGACCTTTCCTATAAAGGCTTTAACTTAGGTATATTGGTGGATTTCAAAATCGGGGGAGACCTCTTGTCCGGTACTAACATGCGTATGACCTCAGCCGGGCTTCATAAACAAACCCTACAAGGCCGGGAAGGTGAAGCGCCACTTACAGTATCAGGGGTTACTCAGAACGGGACAAATGATGATGGTGAACCTATCTATGAGCCCTTTAACCTGACCCTTACCCCTTCACAGTCGCAGGCGTACTGGCAGTCAGTACAGGGAGAAGCCAATGGTATCACCAATATGTTCTTGTACGATGCTTCCTTTGCTAAGCTGAGACAAGTTACTTTCGGATATAACTTCCCGCAAAGCATGCTGGAAAAAACACCTTTTCAGAATGTGAGTTTGTCCTTTGTAGCAAGAAACCTGGCGGTGCTCTACAAAGATGTGGATAATATGGACCCTGAATCATCTTATCAGAATGGTAACGGGCAGGGACTGGACTACTTCGGTATGCCCAAAACCCGCAGCTACGGCTTTAATCTAAGGGTAGGTTTCTAACTTAAAAATTGAACAGCAATGAAATATATATATAAATTAATGGTGTGCTCGCTGGCGACAGTTTTTCTGTTAGCAGGATGTAACACAGATGAATTACAAGACCTGAACATCAACCCGCAGGCAGTGGATCAAATTGATTTGCATTACATCTTTACGGCGGCTGAACTCAGTATCGCTTCTCAGGGGGCTTCGGGAGACAACCGCTATACCGATTGGAGAACGAATATAGGCTTGGCATCTACTGCGATACAGCAACTTGCCGCTACGGGTGGCATATCTTCTGCAGGTAATTTTTACCGTCATAATGAGGAATCTTCTGCCGCACCCTGGGATCTTACCTACAATGATCAGTTAAAGAACATTGAGGAAGTCCTGAAGCAGACAGGCGAAGGTGGATATTCGGAAGGCGAACTCCTCAATACCAGAAACGCTGCCCGAATATTGCGAGTCTTTAGTTTTCAGAGGCTAACCGATTTCTACGGTAGTATTCCTTACTTTGAAGCCAACAAAGGTATTGAAGGTATTTTCTTCCCTGTATACGATAAGCAATCCGTTATTTATGCCGATCTACTGAAAGAACTGGAAGAAGCCACTGCGGCCATGAGTGCGTCTAATTCTGACCAGGGATTTGCACGGGCCGATATGATCTACGAAGGTGATATTGCCAAGTGGAAAAAGTGGGGCTATTCCCTCATGCTCAGGCTGGCGATGCGTGTTTCTAATGTTGATGCTAATATGGCCAATGAATACGTCACCAAAGCGATTGCCGGTGGTGTATTTACCAGTAATGAGGACAACGTCTGGATTCCGATGGATGTAGGCCCCAGCGAGTGGCAGGACCAGAATGGTATCTCCCGGGCGTTTTTTCCCGGAGATGGGGGAGAACCCGCTTACATGAGCAAGACAATGATTGATTTTCTAAAAGGCCCTAATGCCAATAGTGTGGCTGATGATGATCCCCGCCTGATGATTTTAAGTGGTGGCATTGCCAAATGGGATGCCGCCGGTTGGACACCTATTACTACTGATCCCTTGGAACAAGTAGGTTTGCCCAACGGCTTTGCCCAATCGGACATAGAAGCGCAGGCAGGTGGCCAGGTGATCTTGCAGGAGAATTTTTCCAGAATTAATTACCTGATGCTGGACGACAATGACCCTTATATGATCATGAACTACGCCGAAGTAGAATTTCTACAGGCGGAGGCTTTGATTAGTGGCATTGGTTCGGGTATCAGCGGTGCGCCCCAGGCACACTACGAAGCTGGCGTAAAAGCTGCCATGCAAATGTACGTGCCTTTTGATGCTTCCCTGGAGGTATCAGATGCGGAAGTAAGTGCTTATCTTGCCGCCCGTCCTTATGGCGTATTGGCACCTCCCCTGGAAATGATCGGCCAGCAAATGTGGGTCAGTAAATTCTTCAACTGGTGGGATGCCTGGTCTGACTGGAGAAGGACCGGCTATCCTACGCTAGTCGCTTATACCAGCGATGATTCACCGATTACCGGAGGTAGTATTCCAATAAGGCTGCGGTACCCATCTACGGAAGTAGCGGCCAATCCGAATTTTGACTTGGCTAGCAAAAACAACTACACTTCACCCGTATGGTGGGATGGTGGTGATGAGTAGAGAAATGCAGTTTGCAATATAACAGAAAAGCCCTTGAGTAATCAGGGGCTTTTTTTTGATTATGGGTTATCAATAAATAACCCATTCCCACCAGATCCCATATAAGCACCCCACTTTACAGGTTTGTCTATGCTGATATGTGTGCTGATACGCTTAACTCGCATGCCCATAAAGGCCATCAAATCTATATTGGGACTATAGTATTGGCAATGGATAATATCCAGATAGCCATCCTGGTCTAGGTCACCAATCCAGGGCGTGGTAAAAATATTTTTGAAGCCAGTTAGTTGATCAATGAGCTGTACCTTGTTTTCTTTAAAATCAATCGCTAGCAATTTGTTAATCATTTCAGCCGGGGCATTTTTGGTAAAACCACCTAAACAATCATATTCATTGATACTGATGATCGCTTCATCCCGCCCATCATGGTTGAGGTCATAGACCACCGGGGAAGAGAAGCCGGTACAGCCCATAGAATCCATATAGGCGATTTCACCGCTTTTGCCATCCAGCATCACTTGGAGGGAACCTGTATTCTCCGGCCATGCTCCTTTACTGACAAAAGTGAAAAGGTCAGGTACATCATCATCGGTGAAGTAGCCTATCGCAAAACTGTTACTGCATTCGGTATTGGGCAATTTTTTCTCCCACAACAGGCTTTGGTCTTTTCCGTTGATGGCTGAGACGGTACTGGCATGCGAGATAGCCATGATATCGGGAATCCCATCTTCTGAAATATCAGCCAGCACCGCCGGGGCGATGAAGCCGTGACCTTCCTCAGAGGCAATTATTTTTGCGTTTGATAATTTCCTTTCCAACAAATCTGACAATTTAGCCAGGTACAAATGCCCGGAGATGGTTTCCCCGCCTGTGCCGAAAATGATCTGCGGTTCATTGCTTTCGGTTGACACAAAAAACAAAGGAGGCATATACGCTTCTTTTCCATCGGGCATGGTATCCGCTGCCAGAATTTCTCCGGTTCGGCTGTCAAAAAGCATGAGCACTCCAGGATAGCGGTCTGCTTCTGAGTAGGGTGTGGCCTTGGCGTTGCCACCGTTTACTGCCAATAAATCAGGCAATCCATCATTATTCTGATCGGGAATAAGTACACTGTTCTGAAAATTGAAGCGGGCATATTGTAAAATGGAATCATTTTCATATTGATACTCATATTGCCAAATCACTTCTCCAGTTTTACCATCCAAAGCTTTTAGATGAGGCGACCTTCCTCCGATGAAGATATCCTGGATGCCGTCATCGTTAATATCACAAAAGGTAGCGGAGCCGTATACCTGATCAAAGGTTTCCTGTTCCCAAAGGAGTTCGCCAGTTTTACCATCAAAGGCCAGTACACCCTGTTCTGTATACTGATATTCATTTTTACCTGCCCCGATTACAATATCCAATACTCCATCCTGATTCAGGTCTGTGGCACGGGGAGAAGACTGGGAACCAATTCGGTAGAAATTTTTGTCCCATACCAATTCAGTTTTTTTATTGGAACAGCCTACGCTCCATACGAAAAATACAAGCAGGAAAAAGGAAGGGTAATGAAAAATAAACTTATCTATTTTGATATTTAATTGCACTTTTGTCATTTTGAATTTTAGCGCTCCATTTGTTTGGCTACAAAATAAAGAGAGTTTTCCATTTTCACCCTAACAATTTGTCTACGGCAATGGTCAGATGAAATGCTAATAATAACGTCCAATATACTGATTTTCTACAATGGCCCTTTTCATCTCCTGTGGGTCTATAGTACCTTGCTGGCTGTATACAATTTTACCTCCAGGCTCTACCAGAATAGTATAAGGCAATGCTCCCTGCCATTCAGGGTCAATCGCCTCTATTAGGGCATATTTATCATCAGTATTGAAGATGTAATTCTTATTAGACGCTTCTTTTTTCTTCAGGAAATCTAAGGCTTTATCTTGCTTCTCAGGTTTATCGGCGCTGATGGAAATAAACTCAAAATCGCGGCCGCGGTACATACGGTCTATATCAATAAACTCAGGAAACTCCATCACACAGGGCCCGCACCAGGTAGCCCACACATTGATCAGGCGCAGCTTATCTGAATCGTTGGTAATCAGTTGGCGAATGCCATCGGTCGTAATGGGTTCAATGCTTACTTCTTCTTCAGCCCAGGCGTCCAGTTGTTTTTGCACCCACTCATCTTTCCAGGCCCACTTCATAGAGCAGCCGAAAGTTTTGGTCTGGGGGTTAGAGACTTTTTTGCCTGCCAAAAGTTCGTCAATCGCCTGCCGGGCATCTTCTGCATTGGCCGTTCCCGGTTTTTCCGAACCATCCAAGCGTCCAACGTAGCCCAGGGCGCGGGTTTTGTCAAAAATGAAGATATGCGGCGTAGCCACCGGGCCATACTTGAGGGCAGTGGCCTGATCATCCCCATCATAGAGATAAGGAAAATTATAACTCATCTCATCAGCACGGATTTGCATTTCTTCATAGGTATCACTCAGGTCGGAGTAACCGAGTTCGGAGAGGCTGATGGCATCCGGGGCATTGGAGGAAATGGCCACCAATTGGAAACTTTTACCTTGGTAATCTTTGACCAAATCAATCACTCGTTGCTCATACGCCTGAGCGGTGGGGCAGTGGTTGCAGGTAAAAAGTATGGCCAGCACATCTGCTTGCTTGTAGTCAGCGAGACTATGCATCTTGCCATCAACGCCTTTCAGTGAGAAAGCCGGCGCTTGAGTGCCAATCTCCAAAGTTTCAGGCTCTTCGTGTTTTTCCTGGGCGAAAGTAAAAGTCGCGGTAATCAATAATAAAAGTAACAGGGGTAGCTTTTTCATAGTTGTGTAGTAGTCATGCTTATGCTAGAATATATAAAATTCTCCATAAAATGAAGGTAAACTACACATTAAATTAATCATTGTCATCTATGATGCAACAAATAGTATTTAACCAAACTGGTCCGCCAGAAGCGGTGCTGGAACTCAAAGAAAGCGCACTGCCCGAGGTAAAAGCAGGCCAGGTGAGAATCAAGGTAAGGGCCGCTTCCGTAAATCCGTCGGATGTATTATTTATTCAGGGCTTGTATGGCATCCAACCCAAGTTTCCAAGTCCGGTAGGTTTTGAAGGAGCCGGGGAGGTAGACATGATCGGTACCGGAATAGGTGAAGGCATCAAGCTATCAAAAGGGATGCGGGTAGCTTTTGCTACGTTTGGTAGCTGGTCAACACATGTCGTCGTCCCTGCTACTTCCATCCTACCGTTACCGGACAATCTGAGTTGGGAACAGGGTGCACAGTTGTTTGTAAACCCTTTTACTGCATTGGCCATGTTGGAAGATGTTGGCTTGAAAAAAGGCGATTGGCTGCTGCTTACCGCCGGTTACTCGGCGGTCAATAAAATTGTGGTGAAGATTGCTAAGTCGCAAGGTATCAAAACCATCTGTACAGTGCGTCGTGAAGAGCAAGCGGACGCTTTGCAAGTGCTGGGCGCAGAAGCAGTTGTCCATACCGAAAAAGATAAGCTGACCGAAAGGGTTCATGCTCTTACGAATGGTCGGGGCGTACAAGCCTGCTTTGAATCCGTGGGCGGGGAACTCGCGGAACAAGCACTGAACTGCATGGGGCAAGGGGGTAAAATGATCATCTATGGCGCACTCAGCGGAGCGCCTTTGCCACTCAATAGTGGTGTAATGATCTTTAAAGAGCTTACCATCAAAGGTTTTTGGTTATCCAAGTGGATGGAGGAAGCGAATCTGATTACTAAAGCAAAACTTGCTACAGACCTTTATCAGTTAGCAAAGCAAGGGTTGATTTATCTGGAAGCAGGGGCTACTTTCCCCTTGGAGAAAGCCGCTGAAGCCGTGGCCTATAGCGAAAAATCCGGCAAGTCGGGCAAAGCCATTATTCTTGTCGGCTGATAGGCTCAATGGCGGATGCAAAAGACTCGTTGTAGAACACTTTTTCCTGCTGATAATCAATAATAAAGCCATAGCGGAGCATCAGATCGGAGCCGATGATACCACTGATTTTGACCGACGTTTTGCGATAGATGGAAGAAATGATGCCCGATAAATCATAGGTAAAATAGGCGGAAGTGATTGGAAGGTCGCCCAATATGAGGTATATATTTCCGGCCCGGTGTACCTTTTCAAGTTTGCCACTGATCCCGCTTACTTTATAGGGATATATCATTCTTTTGATTTTGAATTTATAGTAAGCAGCCCGGCGTTCATGAAGAACAGTCAAATCCGAGCCAGTGTCCAGGAGAAAATACGCTTTCCGGCCGTTGATTTCACCCCTTACAATAGGTTTATCCTCCAGGGAATTAATCTCGATAAAATCTTGGGATTTACCCTGATGAGTAAACAAAACTAAAAGATAAAGAAGTAAGAAAGTATAATTTTGAGGTTTCATGGCAGATGGGATTAGTATAGTTTACTTTTCCATTACCAATGATATGCCTTATTTATAAAGTGTTGATATACAGATCTTTACAATTTTGCTTTTGATATGGAAGTGTAAGTTTCCGAACACCGAACGCATCAAAACGATACAATTAGCCGGGAAAACAGGTTTGTAGAATATCCCCGAGAGCATGCAATGGCTAACATTTTAGGCTCAGTAAAAATGCACTAACCGTTGAAGCCTACGTTCGATATTTTTCTGCAGTTTTGCAAAAAAACAAACTTCCCTTGCACCCAAAGACTAATGTTTTGAACATAACCAATAGACCTCTTGCAAGCTTATTGATTATAAAGCATATTGTG
>JBBSOG010000238.1:0-9209 GCA_038259985.1 Cytophagales bacterium | reverse complement strand
GATTATGTAGAATGGACAGTGAATATTGCTGCCGAAAGCCCTTATCAGCTCAGCGTAAGATACGCCAATGGTGGGCAGTCCAGCCGCAACCTACAACTTAGTATAGATAATCAGATCGTAGATACCTTGATATTTAACAGTTATAGCAGTTGGAGCACTTGGGTATCAAGGTCGGTAGAAGCACGGCTGTTTACTGCTGGAGAGCATAAGGTGAGGCTTACCGCTATCGGCCAGAGTGGGCCTAATGTAGATTACCTACAGCTTACGCCTTCTAACGCCTACATTCCTAATGCAGCTGTAGCCCAAACTGCCCCTAATGCCCGGCAATTACCTACGGCTAAGGAAAGTCTCACAGACGAAAGCCTTAGCGTTCCCGCTTCGGTAAATGCTTATCCCAATCCAAGTGTCAAGCAGCTTGATTTTCAGATAGAAAGTGAGCGCGGGGGAGAAGGCACTGCTTACCTTAAGATTCTGGATATGCAAGGCCGGGAGATATACGGGCATACTTTTGAAAGCGGCTCAGCATACGGTAGCCTGCTCAAGCACAGCCTGGATGTATCACAGTGGAAAGCAGGGACGTATATTTATCAAATACAAAGTGGACAAAAGTCATTGACCGGAAAGTTCATCAAGAGCCATTGATTAAGTAGCCTACCGGACTGTCTCTAGCCGGAAGATAGAAGTTTTTGTACTATCTTCCGGCTTCTTTCTTCCCCCTTACCATGATTCTGTGTAAACTTGTCTGAGTAACAAATACCACCTTGTGAATACTGAACAAGCGCTTTTTTCATTTGGTATCATCGCTGATGCGCAGTATTGCGACTGTGAACCGGCTATCGGGCGTTATTACCGGAAGTCTACCCAAAAACTAGCCGATGCCCTGCAAACCCTCCATCAGCATAAGCTAAGCTTTATCCTTGACCTCGGTGACCTGATTGACCGTGAGTTCAGTAGCTTTGAAGCTATTCTGCAGGTTTATAAGCAATCTAAATTTCGCGTGCACCGCACCCTGGGCAACCATGACTATGCGGTAGAAGATCATGAAAAGCAAAAGGTGGCTGACTTACTGGGCATACCTGCGCCGGGCTACTATGACTTTGTGCATCTGGGCTGGCGCTTTATTGTCTTAAACGGTACTGAAGTCTCTACTTTCGCCCACCCTGAAGGCAGTGCGGCTGAAAAAGAAGCGCAGGAAATGCTCAGCCGCTTAGAAGCCAACGAAGCCATCAACGCCAAAGCGTGGAACGGGGCAATTAGCACTGAACAAATGGCTTGGCTGAAAGCGACACTGCAAGACGCCTCAGAGCAGCACCAGAAGACGATGGTAATGGGGCATTATCCGCTTTATCCCAAAGACTCGCATAACCTCTGGAATGATGAGGAAGTGGTAAATTTACTGATAAAATATCCGCAGGTGGTGGCTTATTTCAACGGACATAACCATGCCGGGAATTACGGACAGAAAGAACGGGTACACTTTCTCAACTTCAAGGGCATGGTGGAAACCGAACAGGAGAATACTTTTGCCATGGTGGAAGTATACGATGATCGCCTGTCAGTAAAAGGCTTCGGCAGGGAAGACAGCCGTGAGCTGAGGTTTACCTAACGTATAAAGATGCAAACTTTATTACAGCAAGCCATCAAAGAACGGGATAGCAGAAAGGTAGACTACCTGAAAAATGCGTATCGTCAGCTGCACGATGGGTCACTTTTGTAGGAGAACTGCTCTCATTACTTCAGGCAGCATCATATCAGAAAGCAGTTACTTGGTTGCTCAAACATCATATGGAGCAGGGAAATACGCTGAAAGATGACGAAGTGCTTGCGCTCGCGGAAAGTATGCAAAGCATATCTAGCTGGGAAAGCCGATTGCACCTGCTACAAATCCTGCCTATGGTTTCCATACCCAATGACGCTCAACTGTTGATAGAAGACTTTGTAAGAGAAAGTCTGCCCAGTACTAATAAGTTTGTGCGTGCCTGGGCGATACAGGGTATGTACGAGCTTTCCCGCAAGCGTTCTGAACTACAAAGTGAAGTGTTCTTCCTGTGTGAGAAAACCATGCAGACCGAATCTGCCTCACTAAAAGCCAGAGTGAGGAAGATACTGGCGCAATTGGACAAAGCTTAAGGTATTAGCTGAGGGAGGTGATGGTTCTTCTTTGGGTAGTGTGGAGCAAGACAGAGAAGTTGTACTTAAAAACGCAGAACTTTTACAGAATCCCTAAAAGCAAATGAAAAGCTTTTATCTTAGAGGTGTATAGCGGATGAAGATCACTACGCACTTTATTCCTAAGTTAGCAAAATATAAGCACCACACTGAATGACCCTAATAATATCATGGATTGGAGTTGATGATAAGAAGGATGGAAAAGAGATTTCATCTATCTACATAGCTTCTGATAGCAGGTATTCATGGGGAAATGCAGACAAGTTTGATTTTGGAATTAAGGTTTTTGGTTCAACTAAGTTTCCAGAAATATTTGGATTTTGTGGTGACGTTTTGTTTCCATCAACGATTCTTGGACAAATCATCCCACAAATTGATAATGGACTCTTAATTGATGTGAATGATAATCCAGAGGTTAAGAATAAAAAGATCTTTGAGTTTATAAATTCTTCCTTGGATGCATATCCTAAAGCCTTTTTGGCCAATACCTTTACTATTCTTCATGCTACAAGATTCCAAAAAGAATTTAAGCTTTTTAAGATTCTATTCAGTAGTGAAAATTTTTTGAGAAATGAAGAGATAGAATTGCCAAAAGTATCAACCAAAGTATTTAGTGGTGGATCAGGGGCGAATGAGTTCGATACGAATTGGCGTAAATGGGGGAATCAAAATCACAACGACTACAGAACGAGTAGAGCAGTATACCATTGTTTAGATGATACTCTTAAACAAATTCAAGATCCAAGAACAGGCGGGTTACCTCAAATAGTTGGACTGTATAGAATAGGAAATATGAGACTTTTTGGAATAGTCGAAAATGATCAAAAGTATGTTTATGGGAAAGAGAGTTCTCAAGACATTAACTCTAAAAGTATCGAATGGAGAAATGAGAATTTCGAACGGATGAACCCAGAGACTTTAAAAATATTTGAAGGTGCACAAAGACAACCTTCATAATGAGGCAACTCCCTGGCTCTCCACAAATTTTTATTTTCAATCATTTGGGGAGGTCGAGGTGGCGGGTAGTTTAACGACTACCTTCAGGGTATTTAAAAGCCTACTGTGGTGTAATTAGATAGCACATCCACAACTAAGTGGAAGGTCCCGGGGCGGAACCGGGCTGCTTTTATAGAAAAAAATTTGCCTACAAATGATATCAAACATGCCTCTACTGCAGGATCTGAAAGAGGGTTATAATAACGATACTGTAGTAGATACTAATTGAGTTCAGAGGCACGTGCCACTTCTGGACGTTCTAAGACATAAAAAAAATGAGAAAAACCTTAATACTGATCTTCATCATTGCAATTTCATGTAAGCCTGCCCAAGTGGCACCATCAGATGCAGCTAATAAACTTGGACAAAATCCTTATTTTGAAATAGATGGTGAAACGGTTAATGGCAGCGATCTAAATAAGTATAATGCTAACAAGATGGCCTTAGTAACCACCTACTATGGAAAAGATGCAACAGATCAATATGGTAGTAAGGCAAAAGATGGGGCAGTAATTATTGAAACAAAGGACTATGCAAGAATGAAATATCAAAGTTTTTTTAGTAAAGTATCATCAGAATATGAAGAGATTGTCAATGAATATGATGAGAAAAATGAAATACAATATATCTTGAATGGAAAAATTCTAACAGATAATTATGAAGGGGATTTGTCTACTATAACTAAAAAAAGACTGAAGAGTATCGATATCATTTCTAAAGAATACCTTATACAAAAATTTAGTATCACAAATAAGCAGGTAGGCGTAATCATAAAAGCAAAACCACCTAAAAACTTGTATAAGGGAGAGGAAAAGTTTTGAAATTGTCTCCACCACAAAGCACAGCCAAAGGCTTAGTAGTACTTAGCTTGAGTATTATTTTCGCAGAGTGCTAATTTTGATATTTGGAAAACAAGATCGTGCAAACAGCAGTCTTTTTTCTTATTTGAGCGTACAGATGACTTCCTGCTTGTCAATTGCTTAAGTGCGGTATTCGTTCTCAAGTCAATTCACCGCCGCTGCACTACTACCGCTTCGTTGATCCAGCAGCCTGCGTGGATGGTTTGGCCTTCTTTGTATTTCCCCTGAAAGATTTGCGCCATAGTTGGAAACTGCTACCGGGCAATTTCCATTAGGTCGGTCCTACTGGCTTTTTGGTACATTTGATAGGCTGCCATGTATACGCTACGGTCCAGAATGATATTTTCTCCTGCTTTGCAGTCTTCAAAACTGGAAAAGTAAAGGTCGCCAATAAGTTTGTAGGCTTCTTTGAGGGAATTGTTGGTTTTCACCGCTTCTAAGGCAGCCTTTCTAGCTTTTATTTCATTTCCCTTCTTAGGTAATGCTGTGCAAGAGAGTAAAGCATATCTGCTTTTTTCTCTAGTTGCCGCGCTAAGTCAATGGCTTCCATATAGCCGACCGCGTCTCGCCGACCGCGTCTCGCCGACCGCGTCATCCCGTAGGGATTTTATACACGCAGTTGTTTTGCAGCATTGACAAGATCCCTTCGGGATGACAATCATTGTGACGCTTGGTCGCCGGGACAGCCCCTGTAGGGCAGCGGCTGTGGAACATAGCGGAGAAATACTGTACCACTTTAATTACGGTGCAATGAGATTTATTCTTTAAGCAACGCAGCCGTTTTGACCAGTTGAATAAACTCACGCTTCTCCTCATCTGGGATTTCGCGGGCTTCCTGGGCGAGTTGTAAAATATCCTGAAAGCTGAGCTCTCCTTTGTACTGTGACTCCCGGAGCAGCATCCCAAAGCCTGCTACCGCTGAAGCAAAACGCAGGTTGGCGCTGCTTTCAGACAAGGACTGTTGAGCAACAAGCTGTTCCATCAATAGGCTTTCCTCACTGTCAATGGGCTTATAGCGCAGTTTGAGGGTAAGCAGTTCATCGGTATCGGCTAGCGAGGTAGCCGTACTTTGCTGGTAGCGCAAAGCGGCCTGGGTGGAAGCTTGCAGTTGGTTTTCGGCAGGCATGATTTCGTAGAGGGCCGTGACCGTATGCCCGGCACCCAGTTCACCGGCGTCTTTTAGGTCATCGTCAAAGTCTTCCCGCGCCATCATACGGTTCTCATAGCCGATCAGGCGATATGCTTTGATCTTATGCGGGTTAAATTCCAGTTGTAGTTTGACATCTTTGGCAATGGTAAATAGATTGGCCCGCATCTCGTGCACAAAGACTTTTTCCGCTTCCTTGATATTGTCTATGTAAAAGTAATTGCCATTCCCGGCATTGCTGATCTGCTCCATGCGCCCGTCTTTGTAGTTGCCCATCCCAAAGCCACAGATAGTCAAATAGATACCTGATTTTCGTTTCTCTTCTATCATCCTGACCAGTTCGCTGGTGGAAGAAGTCCCAATATTAAAGTCACCGTCGGTAGCCAGAATGACGCGGTTGTTTCCGTTGGCAATCAGGTTTTCCTGCGCTATCTGGTAAGCAAGTTCAATGCCTTCACCTCCGGCGGTAGAGCCTCCTGCTTCCAAATCATCTACTGCCTGCCAGATTTTTTCTTGCTGATGGGCTGGCGTAGAAGGCAGTACCAAACCAGCCGCTCCGGCATAGACCACGATGGCCACCCGGTCACGGGCGTCCAGGTTTTCTACCAGCAGCCGAATAGATTTTTTGACCAGCGGAAGTTTATTTGGTTCGTCCATAGAGCCGGACACATCCAGCAGCAGTACCAAATTGCTGGGCTTCAGGTTTTCGTAGTCCAGGGATTTGCCTTGCAAGCCGATATGGAGCAGTTGGCTTTGCGAGTTCCAGGGGCAGGCGCCTATCTCGGTAGTGAGTGAAAAAGGATGTTCTCCTTCTGGTTGGGGATAATCATATTGGAAGTAATTGATCATTTCCTCTATGCGTACGGCATCTTTGGGCGGAAGCTGATGGAACTGAGTAAGATAGCGCCGGACATTGCTGTAGGCTGCTTTGTCTACGTCAATAGAAAAGGTGGAAACCGGCTGCTGC
This sequence comes from Cytophagales bacterium, assembly GCA_038259985.1. Lineage (GTDB taxonomy): Bacteria > Bacteroidota > Bacteroidia > Cytophagales > Cyclobacteriaceae > Catalinimonas. The sequence continues at coordinate 3,070 of JBBSOG010000238.1, read as the reverse complement.
CAGACTTCCTGAAAGCTATTTTCGTAAATCCGGTCATACTCTTCGGTGTTCAAAGGTTGAGGTTTTGTTTCTGCCGGAGGTTCAAAAAAGTGGAACATCTCATCTGCCGGGGCTTCTTCAAAAACCATTTCCTCTATTTGAGTATCTTCAGAGATTTCAATATCGAGGCTGAACTCTATTTCTTCCTGGTCAGGTACTTCAATAATTTCCGGCGGTGGGGCATTTCTATCCACGCGCTCCTTGGACTTGACTTCGGGTGAAGGTACTTGTTGATTTTGCCGGGCATCTGTAGGAGAAGTATTTTGCATATCCTGTGTAGGGGTACAGGCCAGAAGCAGGTACAAAAGCAGGATAGAAATGACAGCGATACCGCTTATCCGAAAAAGAAATTGTTTGATGACTTCTATTGACTTTACTTTGACTTCAGACATAGCTTTGGGGATTTGGTGATGCACTGAACATAAAAATTTGTGGGCAGTAGTGGAAAAATTCCCCTTGCAAAGCTTTTTGTAAATCATTTACAGGAGATTACAAACGTTTACCAAGCAGTATACCGTTATTTTTATGATCTTAAATGCTGCCAATGTCTGATACTGAACTGACATATTTCCAGATGCTCAAGCAGGAGGTTGCCTCCCGGCTGCGTACGGCTTTTCCCGAAGTCACGGCAGATATTGAACAGTGGAGAGGGAAGGAGATAAGGCTTTTGCAGGAAGATTTGATTGACAAAGTAAACGGCAGGGTCAGTGAGAAGTGGTTTTATACCCACATCAAATCCGGGCACGCACACCTGCCTCGCATAGATATGCTGGACCTGCTGAGCCAGTATGCAGTCTATGACCATTGGGAGCATTTCAAGCAGAGTAAAGGTTTGGCAAGTAGCAAAATTCCGAAGAACCCCATTCGGAAAAGGTATGCCCTTTGGGTTGCCGCACCTCTTTGTCTGGTATTGCTGGCGGTATTTTATATGAATGCCCATACCAGCGAGCAGTATCAGTTTTGTTTTATCAATGCGTATAATCAGGAAGCGATCCACGATGCCAGCCTGGATATTATCATTTTGCACCAGGATGAATCCCCTTACCGCATCAAGGCCGGGGAAGATGGCTGCATACAGATTCATTCTCCCAATGACGAAGTACGCTTTGTGGTGAAGGGGCCTTACTATCAGACGGATACGGTGGTGCGAAGGCTTAACAAAAAGCAGCGTTCCGAACAGATTGCCCTGAAAACTAATGATTATGCCTGGATGATTCACGTGTTTTCTAATTCCAACGTGGAAGACTGGCAGCAGCGACGCACCCAACTGGATAGCATGATATGTGAAGATGCCCGCATTTTCCAGATTTTTGAACAGGAACTGCTGGGGATGGAGATGTATAACAAATGGGAGTTTATTGACAAGCTGACCATGCCCATCCAGAGCCTGCGCAATATTGAGATACTGGAAATGCAGTATGCCGCCGATAAAATTGAAGAGTTACGATTTAAGCAAACAAATCCTCCGAGCCATGAATAAGCGTGTTGATGTCCGTGATGCCGAAAGCTATTGGTGGCCGATGCTGCTCATGCTGGGCTTATTCTTTTTTGGCGCTTGTGCCAGTACCCATCGTGAGCGCATGCTGGAAGAAGTGGCCGATGCCCCGGAAGCTGACATGCAAAGCGAAGCCCTGGAAGCACAGTTTACCGCAGAGCGCTTGTCTGCTGAAGAGTTAACAGCCTTTGAAAGCCGGGCCGTGCAAAAACTGGAAGACTTTTCGGATTATGTCAACCTTTTGGCCGACCCTGACCTGGACAGTGTGTTTCGCCAGCAGGCAATACGGCAGGCAATCTCGCTGTTTGTCAATGAGCAGGCTGAAGTGATGATGGGCACACAAAAGGAGGAGATAAGAGATTTTCTGCAATACATTGAAAGCGATAAACAGTCATTTGCAGGGTATGTGTTACAAAATATAAGCGTGAAAAACCCCTTACAACCCAATACTGATAGGGCGTACAGTGGAATACTCACCTTTCAGCAATTTTTACCCGAACACAACAAGACGGCTTCCAGGAAAGCCTATGTGCTGGTCAGAAAAGTGCCCAAAAGCTTTGGCGATCAGCAAGAGTGGGTGTGGGAGGTGCTGATTGAGGGGATTGAGTAAGTGGTATGAGGTTAGTTTGAGTATTAGCATAACTTAGGAAGCTACGCTTTAAAGAAGCCAGATTATCTTTATATTGCCTTGAGAAAACAAAAGTATGGAGTATATCAATCGGGTCTTATTGTTGAAAAAAGAACTTGATACACTACGTCCCCTTTCTAAAGAGGATGAAGACCGGATCATGCAGAAGTTGAGGCTGGATTGGAATTATCATTCCAACAATATTGAAGGAAATAGCCTGACTTATGGGGAAACCAAAGCGCTGATTTTATTTGGTATTACAGCGCAAGGAAAGCCGCTTAAAGATCATTTTGAAATTACAGGCCATAATGAGGCGGTTCACTGGGTGATGGATTTGGTGAAAGAGGAAAGGCCTCTAACTGAAAACTTTATCAGGGAATTACATAAACTCATCCTGAAACAGCCCTATGAGGTACCTGCCAAAACCCTGGATGGTAAACCTTCCAAGAAGAGAATTCATGTAGGTGCTTATAAAACCACGCCCAATCATGTAAAAACCAGTACCGGGGAAATATTTCGCTTTGCCAGCCCTGAAGAAACGCCAGCACTCATGCATGACCTTATGGAATGGTTCAGACATGAGCAATCCCGAGATGATGTAAACCCGATACTTTTAGCTTCAGAATTTCATTACAAATTTATCCGCATTCATCCTTTTGATGATGGCAACGGCAGGGTAGTGAGAATCCTGATGAACTTTATGCTTATGCAGTTTGGCTTTCCGCCGGTGGTGATCAAAACAGAAGATAAAGGGAATTATTTAGCTGCGCTGAGGCAAGCTGACGCTGGGATGATTGAGCCTTTTGTTGAATACATCGCAAAAAATCTATGTCATGCATTAGCGCTTATGATTAGGGGAGCGAGAGGAGAAAACATAGAGGAAGCGGATGATATTAATAAAGCTATCG
>JBBSOG010000237.1:0-9219 GCA_038259985.1 Cytophagales bacterium | reverse complement strand
TCAATCCTTAGAAGGTAGGTTATCCCTACTCAAAGCAAATCAGAAGCATCTTGCCCCTTTGATAGAATATCTAAGAAACAATGTTTCTGTCTCCTTCAAACGCAACAAAGACTTCTTCCAAACCTACGCTGACAATATTTATATTCTTTCCAATGGGTTTAAGGAGTTCATTGTGCCTATCGTCAAGGAGTATGGCGTAAGGGAAGACCACGTATTTGCCAATGAGTTTGACTTTGACGAAGAAGGCAACATCGTCGGTTATGATCAAAACAATCTCTTATCCGGTGATGATGGCAAGGCACAAGTCATCAAGGGCCTGGAACTCCACGGCGATGTCTACGTAATTGGCGACGGATACAATGATTACAAGATCAAAGCTGCTGGTTTAGCCAATAAGTTTTACGCCTTTACCGAAAATATTCAGCGCGAAAGCATACTGCAAAAAGCAGATCATATCACCCCTTCATTAGACGAATTCTTATATTTAAACAAAATGAACACTGCAATTTCTTACCCTAAGAATAGGATCAATGTGCTCTTATTGGAGAACATCCACCCCAATGCTGAGAAAAAACTTCGTGAAGAAGGCTACAATGTAGAAATACATCCGGCAGCCATGGATGAAGATGAGTTGGCCGAGCGCATTAAGACTGTATCAATACTCGGCATCCGCTCCAAAACGCACGTGACTGCTAAAGTATTAGAGCATGCCAACCGCCTGATTGCGCTGGGGGCTTTCTGTATCGGCACCAACCAGATTGACCTGGAAGCCTGCCAAAAGAAAGGGGTAGCTGTATTTAATGCACCTTACAGCAATACCCGCTCCGTAGTAGAAATGGCTATTGCCGAGATCATCTTCCTGATGCGGGGTTTTCACGACAAAAGCATGGGTATGCATCAGGGCAAATGGATAAAATCCGCTTCTAACAGTAACGAAGTAAGAGGCAAAAAGCTAGGTATCATCGGTTATGGAAGCATAGGCGCGCAACTCTCCGTAATTGCCGAAAACTTAGGTATGGATGTTTATTATTATGATCTGATTGAGAAACTTGCCCTGGGCAATGCGACCAAGTGCAACAGCATGGAAGAGCTGCTGGGCTTGGCAGATGTTGTTACCCTTCACGTGGATGGGCGCAGTACGAACAAGAATGTTATTGATGCCCGGGCTTTTGAACACATGAAGGATGGGATGATCCTATTAAACCTAAGCCGGGGCCCGGTGGTAGACATCAATGCACTTAAAGACAATATTGAAAGTGGAAAAATTAGGGGAGCAGCGATTGATGTATTTCCTGAAGAGCCAAAAAGCAATGATGAAGAATTCATGTCTGCATTGAGAGGGCTGCCCAATGTCATTCTTTCCCCTCACATTGGCGGCAGTACGCTGGAAGCCCAAGAGAATATTGCAGATTTTGTTCCCAACAAAATCATTGAATACGTTAACACTGGTAGTACTACGAACAGCGTGAACTTTCCTAATGTTCAGTTACCACTACTGCATGATGCCCATCGCCTAATGCACATTCATACGAATGTGCCCGGGGTGTTGGCTAAAATCAGCAATGTACTGGCGGAGCATAATATCAATGTGGTAGGCCAATACCTGAAAACCAACGAGACTATTGGCTATGTCATCATTGACATTGACAAAGCTTACGATGATGCTGTCATTCAAGCCCTGAAAAGCATTGATAATACGATCAGGTTCAGGGTACTTTATTAATCATTTTGATTTTGTACTTGCATACCGGCAAGCGTCTACTGGATATCATGGTTTCGCTAAGCGCGCTACTTCTAGTTGTTCCCTGCATATTCATTACCGGTATTATTCTGGGGCTATTTTCTAGCTCCTCTCCCTTTTTTTTTCAAAAAAGACCGGGATATAAGGGAAAACCTTTTGTGCTTTATAAGTTAAAGACCATGTATGGAGGGGAAGGAAGTAGAAATCAGTGGCTTAATATATTCGGAAAATGGCTACGTACTTACTCCATAGACGAATTTCCGCAGTTATTTAATGTACTCAAAGGAGACATGTCTATCGTAGGGCCACGGCCTTTGCTGCTTGAATATTTGCCCTTGTATAATGAATTCCAGTTGCAAAGACATAAAGTAAAGCCGGGGATTACAGGCTGGGCACAGATCAATGGGAGAAATGAACTTGCCTGGGAAAAGCGTTTTGAATTAGATATATGGTACGTCCGTCACCAATCATTAAGGCTGGATTTACTCATTATGCAGAAAACTATACTCAAGTTGCTTAGGCCAAAGGATGTAAAACCGGAAGGCCTGACCGAAGATGAAAAATTCAAAGGAAACAACAACGTCCACAAACTATATTAATTAACGGCTTAGTTTGATAAGCGCGTTAATCATCGTACTGTCGTTGATCAATTCCAGTGGAGTAATTGTCTCTTGTAGCTCTCTGAGTTTATAAAAGTTACCGTTAAATTCCAGAAACAGTTTCTTTTTTTCGTCTTGGTTCAAGGCAATAATTTTATAGGGAATTCCTTGAAAATCACCATGCAAATACAGTTTGCCATTAAACAGCTGATAATGGAAAGAATATTTACTATTGGCAACAGTTTCAATTTCCACTTCAGAAGTAGAAGAGGCTGTTCCCTGTAATTGGTGTTTATCAGGTGACTCAAAATCACTGTAATTAATGGTTTGGGATTCTTCTTGAAAAGAACTCAATACATCAGGGCGGACAATCTCTGGAAGATTCTTTTCAAGAGATTTATTGTTATGCGGAATAACTTCTTTGTTAACTTCAGAAATGTTTTCTTCCGAATTATTTACAGATACTTCTGAAGATGCTGTTAAAATTTCATCGTCAGCAATATACTCTTCCTCATTAAATTGAGGCAGAGGAGAAGGTTGTACTTTCTCAACTTGAACTTGTGGATTCTTTTCCGGTAAAGGACTATCTATTGATACAACTTGAGTTTCTACCACTGAATTACCATTTGATTGGCTGTAGTAATAATATGTTCCTCCCGCCAATATCAAAAAGGAAGATACCACTGCAGCCCATTGCATGCCCGTAAAATTATACCAACCTCCCGAATTTACAGGAACCTGATCCAATCTATTTTTCAGATAAGTACGACGGGCATCACTAAGCGCATAGTGTATTTCCTCCTGCCATTTCACCTCGTTGCGAAGTAATGGGTCCTGACGTAATTCTTCTTCAAACGAAAGCTTTTCGTTCTTTTGTAGCTTACCTTTCAGGTAATCATCAAATTTTTCTGAGTAGATAAAGTCTTTCATAGGCTTAATCTAAGAAGTCACTTTTTGTATATTTAGATTTAATGAGGCTATCAAGCCTTTTTTTGCACTTATATTTTTTTGTCTTTGCAGTTTCAGTGTTGGCTAACCCTAGCTTATCAGCGATGTCTTGCATAGACATATCGTCAAAATAATAATACATCAGTATTTTCTTACAGGTATCTCCCAACTGGTCAATACAGCCACGGATAATGTGACTTCTCTCTTTACTTTCCTGATCTATAAATTCTATACCATCTTTTTCTTCATTAGAAAGACGGCTTTTCCTTTCTAGTTCTTTTCTCCACAAATTCAGGCAGACACTGTATAAATAAGTACTTATTTTTGAGGTAAGCACTAATTGGTTGCTGATCACTTTTTGCCAAAACACGATTAGTGCATCCTGATAAACGTCTTTAGCTTCCTGCTCCGTACCATTATTCTTCAAAATGATGTTTGTCATCATCTTATAGTACTTGCGGTACAAGTAGTCAAGGGCTTTTTCATCACCTTTACTTATCCTTTCAAGAATAATACTGTCTTTCATGCTGCAAAGCCTTCGTCAATGAATACGATAACTAACCATAAGGTAACCCTTGATGTAATATTAGCATTGTATAAAAAATAATAAGTTTGTAAAGGTGAAACAAATTTACCTGCATGATTCTCTTTAAGAAGGGAATTGGAACTCATATCACCATACAATATATAGGCATAATACAAACAATAAAAACAAATGGATTACCCTATCACAGTTTGTAATAAATCCCATTAACTTATATATTCTGTTTACTGGCAGTTTTCCAAATATGTCGCTATCTCTTTTACAGGAATATATCCTCCATCATTTTCCCAGGAATTCATGATATAGGTAGTGACTTGGGCGATTTCTAGCGTAGTCAGCTTTTCATTGGCTGGCATTTTTTGCTTATAGTCAATACTGTTTACTACAATGCTTTCTTCTAAACCATATTTGATGATACAGGCTGTCCGGCCCATATCTTCCAGCATATAATCCGCACTAGCCAATGGGGGAATAACGCGCCCCAAGCCTTTTCCATCTTCTTTGTGACAGTTAAGGCAATGTTTTGCGTAAAGCGCTTGTCCATAAACCATATATTGGTTAAAACGCATTTCTTCCTGGCTACTTAAGTTTTCAGTAGAAGCGTGTTTACTTTCCCCTTGCTCACTTATACACCCCCAGATAAGTAACACTAATAGAAAAAATAAAAGTATTGAGTACTGGAAATTTCGCTCAAGCTGCTTTTTTTCCTGCATGATATTCCTCAAGTAATTTCTCCATATCATGGATTAATAAATCAACTTGTTCGGGTTTGGTGCCATCATACATGCCCCGAATGTGCTTTTCTTTGTCTACCAATATAAAAGCCCCGCTATGGATAAACCCACCGGGTTCTTCATCATCCTCCATTGCTGTGACCATGTAGCTTTTGAGACCCATGTCATATATGGCTTCTTTGTCACCCGTCACAAAATGCCATTGATCGCTGGAAACTCCTAATCTTTCAGCATAATCGTGTAAGAGCGCTACCGTATCGTATTCAGGATCAATCGTATGGGATAGCAAGGCTACCTCATCATTATCTTTGAAAGCTTCATATACCCGCAACATTTGTGTCTTCATGACCGGACAAATAGTTGGGCAAGAGGTAAAGAAAAAATCGGTAACATAGATTTTGTCCTCAAAAGTGGAGGGGGTGATGACGGCACTGTCCTGGTCTACAAAGCTGAAATCAGCAACTTGATGATATAGGGTATCTACCACTGTCTGGTTGTCCACTGTTTTCTCCTCATACTCATGTCTACCCAGAAAAGGTAAAGCAGATTGCCCATCATTTTCACTGGATTTGACAGAGCAGGCTATGAACAAACAGATAAAAGCCAGTCCGGTTAGAAGTGATGTTTTGAATTTCGCTATCATATTAAAATGTGATTATTTGTCGTAAGTTACCTCAAAACAAATTGCAATAGCGTAGAATTCAGACTAATTTAAGATTGTGATCATATTTTAATGGCTATGATCCGACATTGGCTAATCAAAAAAATAAATTAAAAAAGTGACCAGCCAGCAGTTTGACAAATATTACTTAAAAAAAGTAAGAATACGATACTTCAAATCCGTTCCCTGACTGGCAAATTGACAAAGAAATTGGTACCAATACCTTCTTGGCTTTCATACCAAATACTTCCCTGGTAACGCTCTACAATGTTCTTTGCTAAATACAAGCCTAGTCCACTCGACTCTTCACCATCCGTACCCCGGCGGGTAGCTTTACTGAATTTGTTGAAAATGTACGGCCTAAGTTTTTTCGGGATCCCAATCCCTTGATCAGAAACAGAAATATTAGCTACGTTGGCATATTTCACCAATTTGACCACTACCTGACTATCCGGAGGAGAAAACTTGCAGGCATTGGAAAGCAACTGCTCCATCACTCGGGTTAGGGCTTGATCATCCACATAAATTACAATGTCTTCGTCAAGATCTTCGTAGATAAAGTTGATATTTTTTTCTTTGAAAGTCTGGGCGGGATACTCCCCAACCACCTTCCTAATGACGTGGTTGATGACCACAGTTTTGGGTGCTTGCATAGCATCATCATCAAAGCAAGAGTCTACCGAAATCATGTTATGAATAATGCTTTTGATAGCGGTACAATCACGCTCAATCGTTTGAAAGAACTTTTCGCTATCTTCATCCAGGTTTTTTTCAAAATTTTTGTACAGGGAAGAATTACAAGAACGAATCCTAGCTAACATGCCTTTGAGATCGTTTCCAATCTGGACTAAAATCTCTTCGTTGGTTTCAGCGCTTTTGATCATCTAAGATGCTTTTGATTGCAAAAATGGGTGTTCATTTTTACAATTTTAGCAAAGATTATGCAAAAAAAACTATAAAAACTGCTAATCTACTGCCAATGTAATTTATGATTGTACAATACTATGTTTTTGGATTATATAAGGACATGGAGGTTTGGTCCACAAAATATATCGGGACTTGTGCTTAACCTTTGCTATCCCAAAAAGGAACTACATTTTTTGCTGTAGAAAATGATAGTGATAAACATAATATGGTACCATTTGCTCAATCTAACAGTGTAGAGATAAGGCTATATCTCTACCAATAGGGTTTATGTTATCTGCCAAATCCCTTTTTGCTTTTCCTCTCCTGTATTGCTGGTATGAACAGTAATCCTCTCAAATAGTGTCATAAAGATAGGATTGGATGACAAATAGTTGTTAAATTAGGTACAAGCCAGCAGAAAAAGACACCTTCAAGACTTTACATCACATCAAAACAAATAAATGAAAAATTTGAGCTAGTCTGGTTTACATTTTCAGCTTCAGTATACACTAACCTTAAAACCTACACAAACTATGCATTACATGACTAAACCTACATTTCTGTTACTTTTCTTTACTGTGTTTTTATTTGCTTCATGCGATAAGCTCTGCGATTGTGACGATGACCCTAAGCCCTGTTTGTTCTCTTATGGCAAGGTTGCGTTTACCCAAACTCCCGGAGCAGAGCAAATAGTTAACCCGGCTTTCACCCAGGGGGACGCAGAGGGCTCCTTCAGCGCTTCACCTGCAGGGTTAGTTTTAGACGAAAACACCGGGGCTATTGACATCAATAGCAGTGAAACTGATCAGGAATATACCATCACCTACACTTTAGAGGATGGAGAGACGGCTTGTATAACTTCTATTTATATCAATGCGGCAGATGTACAGGAATGTGCCCTAAAATATGACAAGGATATTATTGCACCTGGCGAGGTAGATTTTCTGTTAGCAAGAATTGATGGCAATCAGGTCAAAGATGGAAAATTTTATGCTATCCCTTCAGGATTGGTGATTAGTCCTAGCAATGGTTCCATAGATGTGAATGCCAGCGAATCCGGAACAAGATATATTATTTACTATGAATCGGCAGATGGAAGGGTCAAATGCCAGACCGAGCTTACTATTAGTGGAATTGACTTCATTGATACTAGAGTTGCTTTTGTGGCTGGTCAGGCGGCGATCGTTACGCCAATATATAATGCTGTCCCCGGTGAGCCTGCTCCGCAAGGAACCTATAGATCGGAAGATGTAACCCTAGCTATTGACAATGGTACTGGTGCAATAGATCTGAAACAAACCCTCATCAATGTTGACCTAGCCGACAACCAAGAGGTTGATTTTTCTATCTTGAATTTTAGGGATAATATCGGTTTTACTAGGACTTATCTCATTGATTACATTGTGAATGACATACCATCTCAATTAGAAATAGAATTGTTTTGGTTTCCTAATGAAGAAAACATACCTGAAGACTTGCTGGAAGTGTTTGAAGGAAAGCAGTCATTCCCGCGAAATGGTAAAATACTGGAGAGACCACCTTATATGTTGTGTTCAGGAGATCACAATAAATAAGAGGATATTCTTAATGCTTGAACCAGTCCTACAAGATAAGTGGGACTGGTTCTAAGCTTTTTTGAACTAAAAAGGATATGAATAAGTGCAAAAACATTTGCTTCCTTCTTCTGCTGATTACTATATGCTTTTGGTCTGACTACGTCAAGGCACAACAGGATATTGATAAACAGGCTGAAACACTTTTCAAGAGAGGAGATAAACTATTTTTTCTAAGAAATCCAACCGAGAAAACCGATCAACAAGCCATAAGCACTTATCACGCAGTGATTCAGCTTTACGAAGATAATAACCTTCAGGGTTTATTACTGGCGGAGAGTTATCAGAGGCTTGGAAGCATCTATCTTGGGTCAAGGAAATTTGGTGAGGCTGGTGATGCTTATCATCAATCCCTAAAAATCAAAGAAAAGTTAACTGATCTGGAAGATTCTGTATTCTACAAAGAATTTATATTTTTAGGTAATCTAAACGCTTTAACTGATCGTCCTGATTCCGCAGAATGGTATTATACACGTGCCGTAGAAATTGCTCAAAGGTATCCTGATATTGATGATGTAGAGCGAGCTTACAATTCGTTAGGAGTTTTTTACCGATCTATAGGAGATTACAGACAATCCATAAATTTCTTTGAAAAGGCACTATCAGTGGTACGAAATGATGATCCTGATTTTCTAAAAGCAACGATAAGCTTCACCTATAATATAGCTCATGCAAAAAGAGCGCTAAATAAGTTTGAAGAATCCATCCTTTCGTATCATCGTTTACTGGATTATGGAATTATTTCTGACCGAATTTATTTAGAATTAGGCTTATCTTATACTGAAACCGGAAAATACGATAGCGCTGATTATTATCTTCAAAAAGCCAGGTTGAGCAAGTCTCCTGAAGTAATGAGTACGGTCTACAATAGCTTGGGCAATTTGTATATTAAAAAAGAGGACTTTGATTCTGCTGAATTTTACTTCAATAGCTCACAACAGGTAAATGCTGAAAATTTTGGTTTTAAAAACTCTTTTCTCGCCAGGACTTATCTCGGCCTCGCAAAGGTTGAGATGAAACGATCCAAAGTTGGGGAAGCTTTAAACTATTATCAGCAAGCACTCACGAATAGTAGCTTGGATTTTGATGACACTGTTATCAGCCACAATCCCCAAAACCTTGAGCAATCAATTTCTTTACTTAATCTTTTCTCAGCTTTAGAAGGAAAGGCTGGGGCTTTCAAAAAACTTTTTTTTAGCAACAGAAACCAGCAACATTTACAACTAAGCTTAGATACTTATCGCCAAGCCATCCGTGTGGCGCAGCATATCCAGAAGACCTACGATAATGATGAGGCTAAGCTGTTTTTGGTACAAAACGTTTATCCAGTATATGAGGAAGCTATCAGTACTGCCCATCAATTGTACCGCCTGAATGGGGAACGAAAGTATGCTGAATTAGCATTTCAGTTCTCCGAATACAGCAAGGCAGCCGTGCTATCCGAAATGTTGGATGAACTGGATATCAAAGCAT
>JBBSOG010000236.1:0-9230 GCA_038259985.1 Cytophagales bacterium | reverse complement strand
AAGCCTGCTTTGCTGGAAAAGCTTTTGCAAGCATTAGCTTTGCAAATTGGTAGTGAAGTTTCTTATACCGAACTGGGTTCATTATTGGGCATAGACAAAGGTACGGCAGAAAATTATATTCAGCTCCTGGAGAAAGCGTTTATTATCTTTCGGCTCAATCCCCTCAGCAGGAACTTGCGGAATGAGTTGAACAAAAAACGTAAGATTTACTTTTGGGACACCGGTATACGCAATGCATTGCTTTCAAATTTCACACCGCTTGAAATGAGAGAGGATAAAGGGACACTATGGGAGAATTTTTTGATTAGTGAAAGAATGAAAACCAACCACTATCGGTCGTATTTTCCCAATTATTACTTCTGGCGGACCCATCAGCAACAGGAAATTGACTTTGTAGAAGAAAACGATGGCATATTTTACGCCTACCAACTGAAGTGGAGTGCTAAAAAAAAAATACACTTTCCCAAAACATTTACTGACGCCTATAAGCACGAAGTTAAAGGAATTACATCGAAAAATTTTGAGGAATTTATTAGCCCTTAGTTTGGGTTTTGGCTGAAAGCAATGTGTGTGATAATAAGTTTGGAAACTGGCTTAGATCTGTGCTTTTTCAAAATCATTCAAATCATATCATATGTAAACTTGAATGTTAGATGTTCGTCTGAATATGTATGTACCAAGAATGTAAAGCAGATGAACTGGCTTAAGAAACTGCAAGTACGATGGGAAGTAAAAAATATATGGCAGGTGATCGTCATCCTGATCGTTTTTGCTTGTACTGGTTTTACGGTCATGTACCTCAAACATCCCTTATACGACCTGGCAGGCATCACGGAGAAAACTTCCGTGTGGATCAAAGTGCCTTACTATTTTGTCACTGTTTTACCCATTTATCAGTTGGTACTCTTGGCTTATGGCTTCGTCTTTGGCCAGTTTCGCTTCTTTTGGGCATTTGAAAAAATAATGTTCAGCCGCGTTGTCCGGCTTTTTGTGAAGCAACAGACTTCATAAAAAAAAGCGAACCCTCTCCAGGGTCCGCCTTTCATCTAAATCAGTAATCTTAATCTCGTCTCATGAGGCTTTTTCAGCCAGCACGCTAATGTTGTTGTTTAACACTTCCACAACACCACCATCTACTTGTACACTAGCGGTAGTGCCTTTGGTGCGGTAGCTGATCTCACCTTTGCCTAATGAGCTTACCAGTGGGGCGTGATCTTTTAATACCTGAAAAGAACCATCACTACCGGGGAAAGTAGCTATCTCTACCTCACCGCTAAAAACCTGCTTATCGGGCGTAATAATTGTCAGATGCATGGATGTTGGGTTTTAGGGATTTGGGATTGGGGATTGGGATTTGGGACAAACTCCCAATCCCCAATCCTAAATCCCTACTATTATTTTGCGTCAGCTACCATTTTCTCACCGGCTGCAATTACTTGCTCAATAGTACCTTTGAGGTTGAAAGCAGGTTCAGGCAAGTGGTCAAGCTCACCATCCATGATCATATTGAAACCTTTGATGGTATCTTTGATGTCTACCAACTCTCCGGGGATACCGGTAAACTGGGTGGCCACAAAGAATGGCTGGGACAGGAAGCGCTGCACCCGACGGGCACGGTATACCACCTGCTTATCTTCTTCTGAAAGCTCGTCCATACCCAAAATAGCGATAATGTCTTGCAATTCCTGGTAACGTTGAAGTAATTGCTTCACCCGTTGGGCAGTGTTGTAATGCTCATCTCCTACGATCGCTGCGCTCAATATTCTGGAGGTAGAATCCAACGGGTCAACCGCGGGATAGATACCTAGCTCGGAAATTTTACGGGAAAGTGAGGTCGTTGCGTCCAAGTGGGCAAAGGTAGTGGCCGGAGCGGGGTCAGTAAGGTCATCCGCCGGTACATATACCGCCTGTATAGAAGTAATGGAACCCCGCTTGGTAGAGGTAATCCGCTCTTGCATAGAACCCATTTCAGTAGCCAAAGTAGGCTGGTACCCTACCGCAGAAGGCATACGTCCTAAAAGGGCAGAAACCTCAGAACCGGCCTGGGTGAAACGGAAGATATTGTCAATAAAAAACAGAATGTCATTTCCCTGTTCGGAACCAGCGCCATCGCGGAAATATTCCGCTACTGAAAGTCCAGAAAGGGCAACCCGGGCACGGGCACCGGGAGGTTCATTCATCTGGCCAAAGATCAGCGTGGCTTGTGATTCTTTAAGCTCTTCCAGGTTTACCTTGCTCAAATCCCAGCCACCAGCTTCCATAGATTCTTTGAAATCGTGGCCATATTTAATGATGTCAGCTTCTATAAATTCACGCAACAGGTCATTACCTTCGCGAGTACGCTCGCCCACGCCGGCAAATACGGAGAAACCGGAATAAGCTTTGGCGATGTTGTTGATGAGCTCCTGGATAAGTACTGTTTTACCTACTCCCGCACCACCAAATAAACCTACTTTGCCTCCTTTAACGTATGGTTCCAGCAGGTCAATGACTTTGATACCGGTGAAAATGATCTCCTCCGAAGTAGTCAGGTCTTCAAAACGGGGTGGGGTATTGTGGATAGACTTTCCTTCTCCGAAAGCAGGCTGGGGAAGGCCGTCAATAGCTTCACCTACTACGTTGAACAGTCTACCGCGAATTTCGTCACTGGTAGGCATTTTGATCGGCATACCGGTATCAATCACTTCCATACCTCTTGCCAGTCCTTCGGTACCTTCCATAGCGATGGTACGCACTCTATCTTCACCCAGGTGCTGCTGTGTTTCCAACACCAACTTAGTACCATCCGGACGGTTAATCGTCAGTGCATCCAGGATATTAGGCAGCTTGGAGTTTTCGCCTGCGAAGCTAATGTCTACTACCGGTCCGATTACCTGTACGACTTTTCCTTTATTTGCCATTTTTCGATATAAGATTATATGAACTTTCTGATTCAAGGTCGCAAAAATAGAAGATTAGCACTTGGATTCCAATCTTTAACGCCTCAAAATCAGTAATACAGTCGTTTAATTTACTTCTTCTACCCTGAATTTACTGGACAGCACGATCTGCTTTCCTGCACAGCGAATGAGGTAGACGGATTGCGGTAGATTTCCCACGCCTATTTCATATACACCTTTGGATTCCAGGGGTACATTCTGCTCAAAAATTTTGCGGCCGCTCAAGTCGGTTACCCAGATGTGATATTCACCGGGCTCAATCGCGCGGGTAAATAGCTTCAGGCCGGGCTGTCCCTGGCGGGCAAAAGCGGTTATCATCGGGATGTCATCTTCAGAGATAACGACCGTGGTGATGTCGGAGTATTCAAAGGAACCATCAAAATCCACAGTACGTAGGCGGTAGAAGAGGGAGCCGCTGAAACGTTTGGCTGCCTGTTCATCTATGTAGCGATACTGGATAGGCTGCTGGGAATCCCCTGCGGCTTTCAATTGGCCTATTTCTTCAAAGTCTTTACCGTTCTCACTACGCTCTACCGAGAAAAAATCCGAGTTGATTTCGGAAGCCGTTTCCCAATCTAGTGCCACATGCGGCTCCGCCAGTTCAGCGGAGAAGCGGGTGAGCACTACGGGAAGGGGATTGTTGCCATCAGATACAGTATACTGAGAAAAGCTGGTGGCAGGTACAGTGACACTTCTTTCAGTTGCGTTGACTATGCCATAAATGGGATCTATATTGACTTGCTTCCAATTCCCTTCCTCAATAGTACCTCCTCCATTTTTCCAAACAATAGCCATTTCGGGATCGATCACGTGATCATAAATGGAAGACCAGCTTAAAGTTAAGTTACGGGGACTGAAACTTTCGTTATCGACATTAATATTCCAGTACACCTTAATAGATTGTGTGGTTTTGCCGCCTTCGTTCGTATTTTGAATAATTCCGGAGTCTCCGGTGATACGTTCCACAAATAGATTAGTGAGAACATCGCTTCCAGTATTATCATTAGGTGCAATCGTTACCCCTAAAGCATTTAAAGTATCCATGGCAGGTAAATTCTTTGGAACTGAAGCGACCCTGCCAATAATTCTTCCATTTTGTTCAGAAAGGTTATTAAGGGCTTCATCGGATAACAATAATAAGCCACTCGCTTCCGAGTTGACGTTAATATTTCCACTAATGAGCGTTATGTTATTGGCTTTGATTTCATTGCTGATGTTGATGCTGTTATTTTCACCTACATTTATAGTAAAACCTATGAGAACGGGTTTTTTTCCTTTGTACTCAACTCCAATCAGGGTAGCCGCTTTTTCAGCTGTTAAATTGTAACCGACGCTGTTTCCGTATAGAAATATTTCACCATTTTCTGAAAGCGAGGCAATAGCGTTGTTTAAAGAATTAGAAGCTCTGCTTATCTGGTGTACAGCAAGCTTAGAAAAATCTCCCTGAAAGCCCTCTACTGAAGGGTTTAAATCATTTGAGGATCTAAGCCAGGGGCCATATTCAACATAGTTGCCTTCAATCTCAGGGATTACTTGTTGAATCACATTAACACCACTGACCCAACAGTTATTAGTGGCAACCACAATATTGTTAGGCTCATTTATAAGAGCATTACCATCATTTTCTGCTAAATTATTTTCGCTGATAGCCCCAGTAAGGGATACCCCAGTTCCTATTAAAATCCCATTGTGATTTTCATTGATAAAGTTATTAACGATGCTGAGATTTCCAATATCAGCATTGTTGGCCAACACTATTCCATTTCCATTTGCTCCTTCGAGTGCTTTGAAGCCTGAGATAGTATTTTGTTGGATAGTGATGTCCACAACATTTTCAACAGCTGAGCGGATCACAATACCATTAGTGCCAGCATTTCCTAAAAGGCTTAACCCTTGTATGGTTACGCCATCGGCGGTAATGTTGAACAGCGGACTACTACCAATTGCGGGAGTTACGCTCACATCTTGTCCTTGGTTCAGGCCACTGATTGTTACAGCACGATCAATTTCAATTGTAGGTTCTTGATATTCACCAGCTAATACCTGTATGATATCGTTACTATTGTTTACCTGAGTAATAGCATGTCCAATTGTAGCGAAAGGTGCTGCTTGAGTTCCAGGGAAATTGTCATTGCCACCTTCTCCAACATAATAAGTAGTTTGCGCATAAGCACCCAGGCTTAAGCAAAGCCAGGCAGCTAGTAAAAAAAATCTCATATTTCTCATAGTTTCGTTATTTATTCTGAACACCTCCCGGGTGTTTTGGCCAGCAATCAGCCGATTTTGCTGGCGCATGTAAGTTAAGCAGTAACTTAGTATTGTCCTGAAAAAACATGCACCAATCCGTATATTTTTCAGCTCTTATAAATAGCCTGCTCCTGTTTATAGCAAAAATACTTTTTTTAATACCTAATATGACAATTTTTGAGCAAAATATTACACGAAGATGTTAGAAATTGGGAAAACATCATTTGAAATGGTGTCATGAAGTGTAAAAAACGAAAAAAAGTTTTTCAGATAAATTAAAAATTGATTAACAGAAAGAGCAAGAATATTTACTTTTTGAAATTGCAATCGGAAGAAAATAAACAGGTGATTGGTAAAACTCATGTTTTGTTGAAATGCTCGTTTTTTAGCATAGTCACAATTTATGAGAATGGTTTTGTTGCCATCACATTATTTATGTTTAGTTTTGTCTAGTTTTTGAGAAATTTATATTAGTTTACTAAACAGCGTGCAACATTTTATGTTGTTAGCTTAGTTTGTTTACACATTACACCATTTAACTAATCGCTTATGAGAATTTTTACACAGCTAAGGTATGCCTTATTGCTGCTTGGAGTATTGTGCGTTGCCAACCTGGCTTATGCACAAACCACCGTATCAGGCAAGGTCACTGCGCCCGAAGAAGGCTCACTGCCCGGAGTAAACGTACTGGTCAAGGGGACTACCACTGGTACAGTCACTGACATGGACGGCAATTACCGCCTGACAGTGCCCGAAGGAAGTGATATACTGGTTTTTTCTTCTATAGGATACGAAAATCAGGAAATTACGATAAATGGCCGCTCTACTATTGATATAGAACTTGCCGCCGACATACAGTCCCTGCAAGAAATCGTGGTAGTAGGCTACGGTACCCAGGAAAAGAAAGAGATTACCAGCGCCGTCACCAGCGTAAAGGCGGAGGACTTCAACGGTGGTAATGTGAACAACCCCAGCCAGCTTATCCAAGGTAAAGTTGCAGGTCTAGTGATTGCCAAACCGGGCGGTGACCCTACGGGGGCTTTTAATATCCGCTTGCGCGGTACTTCTTCTGCCACCGGTGATACTTCCCCCCTCATTATAGTGGATGGTGTGCCCGGCGCGGATTTAGGGAGTATTGACCCTAATGACATTGCTTCGGTAGACGTACTAAAAGACGGCTCCGCTGCGGCCATTTATGGTACACGGGCTACCAACGGCGTAATCCTAATTACCACCAAAAGCGGAAAGCCCGGCAAGGCACGGATAGAGTATAATGGCTATGTGTCTACCGACCAGATTTCCAATAGGATAGGCGTTCTCACCCCCGGTGAGTACAGAAGCCTGGTGAATGACCCTAGCTTCGCTTACAATAATCCTAACCTGGATCTTGGTTCTTCCACCGACTGGTTTGAAGAACTCACTCGTACGCCTATAAGCCACGTGCACAACCTCTCCTTATCGGGTGGTAATGAAGGTACTACGTATCGGGTCTCCCTCAACTACCGCGATATTGAAGCACTGGCGAAAAATTCAGGATTTGATCAGCTCAACGCCCGATTGAACCTTACCCAGAAAGCGTTGAACGACAAGCTTACGCTTAATATGGTACTGGGAACGACCAACCGTACTTACAGTGGATTTGACCAGCCAGAAGATAACGTAGATATTGCTTTTCGTTATGCAACTATATTCAACCCGACAGCGCCTATCTATGATGCCCGTTTCCCAGAATACGGAGGGTATTACCAGTCGCCCGGCTCTTTCAACTACGAAAACCCGGTGGCAATCGTAAATCAGCTTACTTACGATGGTATCAAAAGAAATATTACCACCAACTTCAAAGCGGATTATCAGTTGGTTGACGGATTGACGGTAGGGGCATTCTACAGTATTCAGCGGGACAACCAGTCCAATGGGTTTTATGCTCCTAAGAACGCCTACACCGTTGGATTAAATAGTAACGGTCGTGCCCAGCGAAATATGGAAGAAAAGCTGAACCGCCTGTTTGAAACTACGCTGAACTATGATAAAGATTTCGGGTCAAGCAATTTTAAAGCCTTACTGGGTTATTCACATCAGTACCTGACCAATGAAAACTTTGGCCTTAGTGCTGGTAATTTCCTGACCGATGCATTCACCTATAATAACATCGGGGCATCAGAAGACCTGGCCAGAAATATAGCGCCTGGTTTTGGTAGCTTTAAAGAGTCAAGCACCCTGATCGCTGGTTTTGGACGTCTAAACTACAGCTTCAACGATACCTATTATGCGCAAGCTATCGTACGCCGCGAGGGATCTTCCAAGTTCGGGGAAGAGAATAAGTGGGCTTGGTTCCCTGCTGCCAGTGTCGGGGTAGATATTTCTAACCTGGCGGATATTCCTTTTGTAGACTTGTTGAAATTGAGGGTTGGTTATGGCGTCACCGGAAGTTTGCCGGAAGATAATTACGTATCGCTCGCTAAATTGCAGCCTATCGGATATTTCTTTTACAACGGTAACTACATCCAGTCTTACGGGCCAGGTAGCAACCCCAATCCCTTCCTGAAATGGGAAAGAAAAACCGAATGGAACGTGGGCCTTGACTTCACCATGCTGGACTTCCGCCTGAATGGTAGTATTGATGTGTACGACCGTACAACGACTGACTTGTTATTCCCGGTAAACGTACCGGTTCCCCCTTACCAGTTCCCTACCTTGTTGGTGAACTTGGGTGAACTGAACAACCGAGGGGTAGAGCTTACCCTGAATGGCGCAGTAATCGACAATGACAACCTGAAATGGGATGTAGGTTTCAACTTTGCTGCCAACAAGACCAAGATTGTTTCGCTTTCCTCTGATGAATTTGACTTCGGGGATGAGACCTTTAGGGCTAACCTGGGAGCGCCGGGACTGAACTCTACCCAGTTGGTGAGGATCAAAGAAGGCGAGCCACTCGGACAACTTTGGGGGCCAGTATACAATGGCATTACCGAAGATGGTAAGTGGGACCTAAACGACTTTAATAACGATGGCAATATAGACAGGGCTGATGAGCGCGTGATTGGTAATGGATTGCCAGACTTTACCCTGGGCCTGAACAACACCTTCAATTATGGCAACTTTGACCTCAATTTCTTTTTCCGTGGCTCTTTTGGACATGACCTGGTGAATACTTTCCGTGCCTTCTACGAAGTGCCAAAGGTAATCTCCTCTTACAACATCCTGAAATCAGCTACCGAAGGGGAGATAAGCCGTCTGACAGAAGATGCCAAATTCTCTAGCTATCATGTAGAAAGTGCTTCTTTCTTCAGGCTGGACAATGCTACGCTGGGATACAACATTGACGTAAGCAACATTGACTTTCTGTCGCGACTGAGATTTTATGTATCAGGTCAGAACCTGTTTACGATCACTAACTACACCGGGGTTGACCCGGAGGTTCGTTTTGACGATGGCGGAGACCAGCTAGCCCCTGGTATTGAGAGAAGGGATACTTACTTCCTAAACAGGACATTTACACTTGGCGTAAACATTGGATTATAAAAGTGAACTATGATGAATAAATTAATCAATATATTTTCGTTAGCATTCTTTTTCCTGGTTACCTTGTCTTGTACAGACCTGGATGAAGAATTATATAGTCAGGTAACTGAAGACAATTTCTTCAATACTGAAGACGACTTCGTATCTGCCTCGGGGGCGGCTTACACTAATCTCTACGGCATATTTGGAAATTATTTTGCGCTACAGGAGGTGACTTCCGACGAGATGGTGGTGCCCCAACGTGGACAAGACTGGTATGACAACGGGGCTTGGTTGAGGCTACACCAGCACACATATGATTACCTGGACCCTGCCATCGGTGGGGGCTGGAACTTTCTTTTTCAGGGAGTCAATGGCACCAATCGTGTGATAGAAACCTTTGAAGCCAATGTGGATAATTTTGGGGATGCAGAGAAGTTTGTTTCCGAGCTCAAAGTGCTTCGGGCTTTGTATTACTACTGGCTGTTGGATACCTATGGTAATGTGCCCATTGTAGACAAATTTACAGTAGCGCCTGACTTT
>JBBSOG010000235.1:0-9233 GCA_038259985.1 Cytophagales bacterium | reverse complement strand
GGAAGAAGCCCGGCAGGAAAAACTCAAGCCGGAGCGACCGCTGGAGATTTTCACTGGTGAAAAAAATGTCTCTGACGTGAAAATCAGTCCCGATATGCGCTTTGTGACTTACCGGCTTACCAAGCCTGCACAGGATGAAAAGACAGATGTGCCGGACTATGTAACCAAATCCGGTTTCGTACAAAATGTCTCCGCCCGCAACAAAGTAGGTGCCCCGCAGGACACCTACGAAATGGGCACATACGATATTGAGCTGGATACTACTTATATCGTAGATACCGAACAAATTCCCGGTATTTATGATAAACCCACTTTCTTAGAAGAATACCATCAGGGAGATTCCGCTTACAACAATCAGTACGATAAGCCTAGAGAAGTCATTTTTCACGGACCATTTTACGCAAAAGATGGCAAAGCAGTAGTGGTGATTCGCTCACTGGATAGCAAAGACCGCTGGATCATGCGCCTGAACCTGGCAGATGGCTCGCTTAGCCTGCTGGACCGCCAGCATGACGACGCCTGGGTGGGTGGGCCGGGTATTTCTTACTACATTTTTAGTGAAGGCAACATAGGCTGGATTGATGACGAAAATATCTGGTTTCAGTCGGAGGAGACAGGCTATTCCCATCTGTATGTATTGAATGTAAATACCGGGGAAAAGAAAGCCCTGACCACTGGTGAGTTTGAAGTAACGGAGATAAAACTTTCCAAAGACAAGAAAAACTTTTACCTCCTTACCAGCGAAGAAAGTCCCTTCGTCCGACAACTTTATCGCTTGCCCGCCAAAGGCGGAAAGATGACCCAACTGACAACCCCGGCGGGAAACTACGAAGTCCATCTCTCACCCGACGAAAAACACTGGGCACTTCGTTACTCCTACAGCAACCAGCCCTGGGAACTTTACCTTATGGAAAACAAAGCCGGGGCCAAAATGCAGCAAATTACCGAATCTACCACCGAAGCCTTTGAAGCTTATGATTGGCGGGAACCGGAGATTATCCGTTTTACTGCCAGTGATGGGGTGGAAGTACCTGCCAGGATATATAAGCCGAAAAACCCCAATGGCGCAGGTGTCATTTTCGTACACGGTGCGGGTTATCTGCAAAATGTACACCGGTGGTGGAGCAGTTATTATCGGGAGTATATGTTTCACAACTACCTCACCGACCTGGGTTATACCGTGATGGATATAGATTACCGGGGTAGCAGCGGCTACGGTCGTGACTGGCGTACTGCTATCTATCGCCACATGAGTGGTAAAGACCTGACCGATCAGATAGATGGGGCTGAATATATGGTAGAAAACTTATCGGTAGACCAAGACCGGCTGGGCATATATGGCGGTTCTTATGGTGGGTTTATCACCATTGCTGCCTTGTTTAAATATCCGGGCGTATTTGAGAGCGGCGCAGCCCTGCGTTCGGTAACCGACTGGGCGCACTATAATCATGGATATACCGCCAACATTCTCAATACACCGGCCGAAGATAGCCTAGCTTATGCCCGTTCTTCTCCTATTTATTTTGCCGATGGCCTGGAAGACCATCTGCTGATGCTGCACGGCATGGTAGACGATAATGTACATTATCAGGACGTGGTGCGCCTTTCCCAGCGCCTGATAGAGCTGGGCAAAGTTGATTGGGACTTAGCGGTATTCCCGATGGAGCCTCACGGTTTCAAAGAGGCCAGCAGTTGGACCGATGAGTACAAGAGAATTTTTAAGTTGTTTGAGGAGACAATTGGTAAGGATCAAGAATAAAGTTCTTTACAGGAAAATTTATGCAATTGTCTTTTGATTCTCATACTCCTGCATATACAGCAAAAGAGTTAAAAAATAATTTTCCCATTGGAAGATAAAATGATATACAAAAGAATTAGTTTAATACTGCCAAACGCACTGTTGTTTGGAAAAAAAACGCTAATACACTTCAATTATGAAAAATCTTTGCTTTGCCCTGGAGATAGGGCCTCAGTTAGGGTTTCTTTTGAGTTCCAAGCTTAAAGGTAAAGCCAATGGCTCCAGCGCTTCAGTGGATTCCAAAGATTTGTACAAATCATTGGACCTGGGACTCAATGCAATGCAGGGCTGAGTTATGAAGCATTGGCCGGCTTGACAGTAAGCACACGCTATTGCTTGGGGCTTACCAACGTGATGGACAATGAAATAGCCGATGTAAATTCTAAAAACTCTGCTATCCAGTTTTCATTGGCATACCGTTTCAAACCTGTGAACCAATAGCTTAGATATAAGTTAGACTAGAATTATAAATAGACAAATCATTTAGGCTATGTCTAATAACCCAACTTTTTTGAAATTTAAGGAGCACTGGATGGTAATCAGAATAATCATTCCCCTCCTTCTTTCAGCACTAAACGCATCAGGTACATGTCGGCGGTGATATAAAGCACGGACTCATCAGCGTCAAAAGTACAGTTGGCCGTAGCCTGTCCGGTTTTAAGCGTGCCTAAGTGTTCCCCTTCAGGAGAGAAAATCCAAACGCCACCCGGGCCGGTGGCAAAGAGGTAGCCCCCACTGTGTACAGCAAATCCATCGGGTAAGCCAGGTGCATTGGCAGTTTCTTCAGTAGCATCATAAAAAACCCTCCCGTTTTCAATATCCCCTTTCTCATTTACATCATAAGCCATCCATATCGCCCGTTTGGGATCTGAATTAGCGACATAAATGGTCTCTCCATTGGGTGAAAAACCTATGCCATTAGGACGGCTAAGTTCATCTGTCAACAATACTAACTCATCATTTTCCTCAGAGTAGCGGTACACTCCCTGAAAATCCAGTTCTTTAGCTTTGCTGTCGGCACCACCGGGCAAGCCGTAAGGAGGATCGGTAAAATACAGCGTACCATCGCTAAGATAAGCAAGGTCATTGGGGCTATTTAGTTTTTTGCCCTGATAATTGTCTACAATGGCTTCAAACTCAGGCGCAGGTTCATCCAAAGGGGCAGTCATACGGGCTAAGCGGCGGTCGCCGTGCTGGCACATGACCAAGCGGCCCTGGTTATCAAGGATCAAACCGTTGGAACCCGGCTCTTTTCCTTCAAAATTTTCCCCGTCAAATCCGGATGGTTTCAGGTAGAGTGAAGCGCCTTCCCCTTTTTTCCACTTGATAATACTGTTATTAGGAATGTCCGAAAACAGCAGATAATTGCCCTGGGAAACCCAAACTGGCCCTTCCGACCACTCGTAGCCTTCCGCCAGGATTTCCAGTTGGGCATTAGTAGGCACTATTTCATCCAGTTGATCCGATAGCCGTTCAATGGAGCCAGTGGACTGGTACGTTGGCGTTTCTGTTGGCTGTTCGTTTTCCTGGGTGGCGGATTGCTCTTGGGTAGAAGGCGTGTTGCAGGCTGCCAAAAGCAAAAGTGACAATAGTAGGTTAGTTTGTTTATTCATGGTACAAGCAAATATTTGTTAGTAAAACTACACTTAATTCCAGTTTTGACAAATTTAGTTTAAGGTCAAAAAGTGTAACATTATGATTACAGAAAGCTTTATCGTCTCGATTCAACTCTCAAATCATATTATCTTGACATCAAAGCGCATAAAGACCTTATCACTATTTCCCCCGAACCATTTGCCAGACAGTGGGTTATGTAATTATATATATACTTCCCAATACTAACATAAGCAAGATGAAAATATTACTCACCGGGGCAAATGGATACATCGGTATGCGTTTGCTTCCTATATTAGTCCGCAATGGTTATGAGATCGTGTGCTTGGTGCGGGACAAACGTCGGATGAAAGTAGATAAAGCTTTGGAAGAAAGTATTTCTTATTACGAAGCTGATCTTTTGAAAGAAGAAACCCTTCAGGATTTACCCAAAGATATTGATGCGGCTTATTATCTGGTGCATTCTATCGGGGCTTCCGCCGATTATGAAAAACTGGAAGCAAAAGCCGCCCATAATTTTGTAGATAATATCAAAAAAACCAACTGCCGCCAGATCATCTACCTTTCTGGTATTGTCAATGATGAGCATTTATCTAAACATTTACGTTCTCGCAAAAATGTAGAGGACATCCTAATGGATAGTCAGGTGCCTACGACAGTGCTCCGGGCGGGAATCATCATCGGGTCGGGGGGCGCTTCTTTTGAGATTATCCGCGACCTAGTAGAGAAGTTGCCCGTCATGATTGCTCCCAAGTGGGTGAGTACCAAAAGTCAGCCTATCGCCCTCAGAAATGTGTTACAGTACCTTAACGGTGTGCTGCTAAAAAATAAAGCCTATAACAAAGTTTTTGACATCGGTGGCCCGGAAGTACTTACCTATGAACAAATGCTGCTGCGCTATGCTGAAGTGAGAAAATTAAACCGTCATATCATTTCAGTACCGGTGCTTACCCCAAGGATTTCTTCCCTTTGGCTTTACTTTGTTACCAGCACTTCTTTTAAGCTGGCACAGGGACTGGTAGACAGCATGAAAAACGAGGTGACAGTGCAACACAAAGGTATTGAAGACATCGTACAGGTGGATCTGCTCACCTATAGAGAAGCAGTAGCGCGAGCCTTTGACCGTATCGCCCAGAATGAAGTTATTTCCAGTTGGAAGGATTCTTTCAACAGCTCCAAAATTGATCTCAACTTGTTTGATCACGTCAAAATGCCCGAGCATGGAGTATTTCATGATGTACGCAAAGTCGCTTTTGACAAAACCAAAGGGCAGGTGATTGAAAATATCTGGAGCATCGGTGGTGAGCGTGGCTGGTATTATCTGGGTTTTCTGTGGAAACTAAGGGGCTTCCTGGATCAGTTGGTGGGTGGCGTAGGAATAAGAAGGGGCCGACGAAGCCGGAATGAGTTGGTGCCCGGCGATGCACTGGACTTCTGGCGTGTATTGGTCGCTGACAAAGATGAAGGAAGGTTGTTACTGTACGCCGAAATGAAGCTTCCCGGAGATGCCTGGCTGGAATTTAAAGTGATAGAAGAAGACGGCCAGTCGTACCTGCTCCAGACCGCTACTTATCGTCCGCAGGGATTGGCCGGCCGGCTTTACTGGTGGTCTGTTTACCCTTTTCACGGATTTATTTTTCCGGGAATGGCCAAGCGGGTCATCAACTTTGAAGAAAAACAGCGGGAGATAGCTCAAAAAGAGCAGAAAGAAGAAGAGAAAAAACAGGAAGATAAAATTTCTGCATAAAGAAGTTTAGGGTTTATTAGTTCAGAGTTCACAGTTATAAAAACTTTGAACTGGCTTATTATGCGTTTCTCTATTAAATATCATTGAAAGAAATTACAATTATTGGCGGAGGATTGGCTGGGCTGGTCAATGCTATTTTACTGGCTCGCTCCGGACTACAAGTACAGCTCATAGAAAAAAAGCATTACCCTTTCCATAAGGTATGTGGAGAGTATATTTCTAACGAAGTGCTGCCTTTTCTTCAAGAGTATGGCCTTTATCCCGAGGCTTTGCAACCCTCGCCTATCCGTACTTTTATGCTCAGCTCGGTGTCCGGCAGAAGCAGAGTGATGCCCCTAGACCTGGGCGGATTTGGTATCAGCCGATATGCCCTGGATCATTTTCTTTACCAAAAAGCAAAGGAAGCTGGCGTAGTATGTCAGTTGGATACCAGTGTACAGGACGTAACTTTCAATGACGAACATTTTATGCTGACACTATCGCGTAATGATCAGCTCAAAAGCAAACTGGTCATTGGTGCATATGGCAAACGTTCCCGACTGGATAAGCAGCTAGACCGGAAGTTTATAAAACAAAGTTCTCCATATATTGGCGTCAAATACCATTTGCGCACCAATTTTCCGGCAGACATGATCGCGCTGCACAATTTTCGGGGAGGGTACTGTGGCATCAGTCGGATAGAAGATGGCAAGTATAATATGTGCTACTTGGGTAGCCGCAAGGCTTTGAGAAAATATGGTAGTATAGAAGCAATGGAAAAAGCAGTCTTATACGAGAATCCTCACCTCAAAAAGATCTTTACCCAATCCGAATTTTTATTTGAAAAACCGGAGGTCATCAACGAGATTTCTTTTGCCCCCAAACAACCGGTTGAGCAGCATATCTTGATGGCGGGCGATACTGCCGGGCTGATCACACCGCTTTGTGGCAACGGCATGGCGATGGCGATACATTCTGCTAAGCTGCTTTCGGACTTAATCATTCAGCATTATCAAAAAGATGATTTTAACAGGGAAGCTTTAGAAAAAGCGTACGTCAAAGCTTGGAGCCAGCTTTTTGCAAGGCGCTTATGGGTAGGGAGGAACGTACAACGCCTTTTTGGTAGCGCCCCGGTATCGGAAGTGGGCGTTGCTTTGGTAAAGTTTCCGCCCTTAGCCCGGCAAATTATGCGAAGGACCCACGGTCGGCCTTTTTAGTCGAATAGTTCAGGCACTTGTATCACAAATCCATCAATGCTAAACGAGTCAATAGCTCCATTGATAACCTTCTGCTGCAAGATATATTCTTTTTCATTTTCGGGCAGTACATACTGTTCAATACATTTTGCATCGGCATCAATAATTCAGTATTCAGCAACACCGTGGGCAGCGTAATCCCTGAACTTGGTGCCATAATCATTCTTTTTGGTATAATCGGACAAGATTTCCACCACAAAATCGGGGGCAGGAAAATGCATTTGGTCGTCGGTAAAATCTTTGGCTTTTTCGTTAGAGAAAAAGCAAATATCCGGTTCGTAATCGTTTCTTGTGAGAGAAATCATCACTTTTTCTACCCCTACCTCACCCAGTTTATTTATAGTCACATACTCATCCAAAATACTACCTAAACGAGTACACAGACGCCAATGCTTACGCTTGACCGGAGAATGATAAACGATCTGACCATTGATAAATTCTGCTTTGACATTTTCATGAATTAATGCATGAAATGCATTTCGCTGAGTAGATTCCTCTTCAAGCGCCTGCTGTATTTCTTCCAGCAGCAACAGAGCATCCGGTGAATCTTTCAGTGCTGCTAAAAGGGTTTCGCGTGATTCCATGCATTTGAATTTAAGTTTTATGCCCGATAAAACAGCTGTGCTTTCTCAAATATAAACAAAACAGTGTAATTTTAATTTCCTTTCATTTTTATGCGCCAACAGAATTATGTAGCATCTCTTCGGCAGTAACCCGAGAAAACCTAACTTTGTAGTCCTCAAAATCCGTGACGGGAACAAATATCCGGGCACAAGCATTGAGAGAAATATATTTATGGCAGAATTTGAACTCTATACCCTACCCAATGGCATACGGGTAGCGCACAAACAAAATACGCAGAGCAAAGTAGTCCATTGTGGCTTTGTACTGGACATCGGCAGCCGCGACGAAAGACACGACCAACACGGTATTGCCCATTTTTGGGAACACATGGCTTTCAAGGGCACTAAAAAGCGCAAGGCTTTTCACATCCTTAACCGCCTGGATTCGGTAGGCGGAGAACTGAACGCTTACACGACCAAAGAAAAAATCTGCTTTTATGCTTCCGTACTAGACCGCCATTTTGATAACGCTTTTGAACTGCTGACGGATATCACTTTTGATTCTATCTTTCCCGAGAAGCAGATTGAGCGTGAGCGCAATGTGATCCTGGAAGAAATGGCGATGTACTACGATTCTCCCGAAGATGCCATACAGGATGATTTTGATGAAGTGATTTTCGGTAAACATCCCCTGGGTATGAATATCCTGGGCACCAGTGAAAGCATACGCCGCTTCCACCGGGAAGATTTTAAAACCTTTGTGCAAGAGAACCTGGACACGGATAAGCTGGTTTTTTCCTGTGTAGGCAACCTTTCTATGAAAAAAGTGATCAGGTTGGCCGAAAAATACTTAAAAGATATTCCTCGGTTCCATGCCAGTAGAAACAGGAAACTTTTTGAGAAATACCAGCCCAAACAGATTAGCGTGGAGCGTACGTTGACCCAGGCCCAGTGTGCCATTGGCCGGGATGCCTATCCGGTGCATCATGCGCATAGCCTCTCCTTTTTTATGCTTACCAACCTATTGGGTGGCCCCAGCATGAACACCCGGCTCAACCTGGCTTTGCGCGAAAAGCACGGTTTGGTCTATGCGGTAGATGCCGAGTACCAATCTTATACCGACACCGGCATGTTCTCTATTTACTTCGGCACAGAACCCCGCCAATTGGAAAAAGCCAAAAGTTATGTGTTGAAAGAACTCTATAAGCTGCGTGAAGTTCCGCTGGGAACGATGCAACTGCACCGCGCCAAAGAACAACTCATGGGACAACTGGCCATGAGCAGTGAAAACAACCAAAGCCTAATGCTGACCATGGCCCGTAGTATTTTGGACGAATATGAAATGGAAACGTTGGAAGTAATTTATGAGAAAATCGGCAATACCACGGCTGAAAAATTGCAGACGGTATCCAAAGAGATGTTTCGGGAGGAAGACTTGTCGGTCCTGAGCTTTGTGCCTAAGCCTATCTAAAATTGAACTAATACTTAATCGGGCCGGAGGCGGTCCTCGGGATAGGGGTCACTGCATCGGCAGCCCGGTAAGCGGGAGCATAGCGACTGCATAGGAAAAAATCAGAACCGCGCATAGTACCCCAGCGTGATCATCACAGAATTCAGGAGCAGTGGATTAGGTATAGGCGTGATGTTCTTATCTAGTACTGAGGTGAAGCCCAAACTATATCTTCCGCCTAACTGAAACATACCTACCGCAGTAACCACCTCAAAGCCACCACCAGCGGCGATTCCTATGTTAAACCGGTTGTCCCTACCCTCCTGATAACGATAAGTGACCTGCTCGTCGGTAATACTTGCTTCCCGCTCAGTGCTTTGGGAAAGCAGATAGCTAAAGAAAAAACCTGCTTCCAGATAGATACGCACGTTTTTTTGGCCCACATAGCCATGTGCCATGATAGGAAGGTCAATATAATTGAGGTTTTGCTGGTAAAATAAACTATCCGTTAGCTCGCTCTTTACGGTGTCTACAAAAATTTCTTTCCAGCCTTTTTGGGTATAATTAAGACCTATCTGTAAACTGAAATTAGGACGGGCGTAATATTGGACAGAAATCCCCCCCGTATAACCGCCAGTCATCCATCTTAACCTGGCATTAGAACTGGTCAGCACACTATTTGGCTCAATAATCGTAGACACACCCGCACCAATCCGGGTACCAATACTTAGCTTTGACCAGGTTTTGGGTTGTACATCCAAAGAATCCTGCCCCTGCACACGAAAGCTGCAAAAGCCAATGAGCAGTACCAAAAAAATAAGTTTAT
>JBBSOG010000234.1:0-9286 GCA_038259985.1 Cytophagales bacterium | reverse complement strand
TTGCCGGCAGAATAACCATTTCCCCCCATCAACTGCCGGGGTATGTTGTACGAATCGTAGCCATGGGTCAGGTCCGGGAATTGGTATTCTTTGATATAAATATTTTCGGGACTTGAGATGTCGAAGAACATATCCACCATATTTTGGAATTGCGCTTCCTTGTCATTAGGAGCCCATTTTTGCTTATAAAGTGAATAATTCCCTGACATCATTACTTCACGGGCGGCACTGTATGCTTCCTTCAAAAACTTTACAGAAGCCGTTGGCCCTGAATCAAAACCAATTACCCGCACGCCTGTTTTCTCACCAAACCCGGTAATATTATTGTATTTTGCAACTGTTCCGGCAAACAACATGGCTTCGGACTTAAAACTTAAAGCCACATACTTGTTGGCATAGCCCCGCGAAGGGCTTGTTTCCGATAAATTAGCGATGGCCATATTGAAATCGGCCAACACCTGGTCCCAGGTTTCTTCTTCTGTTGACCTAGGGATGTCGAGTTCATCTACCGGAACTTCGGGATAATTTAGTAAAGATGTCACCAAGGGAACCCCTCCGTAACGCTTTGCCAAAGCATAGAAAACCATCGCGCGTGCAAAATATCCCTCCCCAATAAAGTGATTGTATTCCGCTTCGCTGAAATTGGCCTGGTATTCTGGCAGTGTTTCCAGCAGGCGGTTGGCATCACGAAGCAAATTGAAGGCACGTCCCCAATAAGGCCCGTTGCGTGCCCAGCCTTCGGAGGTCATGGCAGTACCTGCATCACGGCCTAAAGATTCACCGGAATTAGCCCCTGGAGTTACGAGCCAGTCATCAAAAAATTGACGGGCCGGGGAATACTTAAAATCCTCAAAAGGCATTTGACTATATATCCGAGACATATAGACCGACATAGTAGACGCATCGGTAAAGATATCCTCATCTCGCACCACGTTGGTAGGCGGTATTTCCAGATAGTCAGTGCAAGAAGTTAACACGCTACCAAAGGCCAATATTATGATTACTATATATTTTGATTTCATAGCTATTTCTTGTTAGAATTTAACATTCACTCCGGCAGTAATACTTTTGTTCAATGGATACAAATAGCCATAAGTATCATTAGGATGCTCAGGATCCACATAATTGACCTTAGTAATGGTGAACAGGTTATAGGTATTGGCATAGAAACGTAAATTACTGATACCAATCCGCTGAGTGATTGATGAAGGGACTGTGTAGCCGAGTTCTACACTTTTCAGCCTTAAATAAGCTCCGTCTTCAGTATTAAAAGTGGAGTTTACATCGGGCAAGGTGCCGGTGTAGGCATATTGACCGGACACCCATTCCGTTGCCGGATCATAGGGATCAGCTTTAGGATCCAACGGATGCCATCGGTTCATAAACTGTTCCATGGCGCCTGAGTTACCACTTCCCCACATCGGCTCGCGAAGCTGCTCGCCGTACACTAATGAACTCATGGCAGCACCTTGCAAAAGTAAATTTAAATCAAAACCTTTATAAGAGGCATCGAGAATCATACTGAAATTCATCCACGGGTTTTGATTGTAGCGGATGGGGTGTACATCATTCCCATTAATCTCGCCATCACCATTCCAGTCTTCGTATTGAAAGTCGCCTATAATAGTACCGCGGCCAATGTAAGTCGGACTGTCCCAAATCTCTTCCCATGTCTGGAACTGTCCTTCACCTTGATACCCTGAGTGTACACCTTGCAAACGATTATTCTGGTTGTTTTTCCAATTGTTCCAGGAGCTTCCTATTGCCTCGCGTTCTACGTACAGGCGTTTGACACGTGCCAGGGAATACAGCCCTCTGGCGCTATAGTACAATTTTCCAACATTGTTGCTATGGGAAAGCTCTAGGTCTAAGCCATAAGTGCGGTCTCCGTTTAAGTTTTCCTGAGGAAGTGCAGCGCCAACTACAGTAGGTATTCCCCCACTCCTGGTGGCCAGGAGTCCTTCCCGGTTTCTGCTAAAATAGTCTGCTGTTATCCCGAAAAGGCCATTCCAACCAATGAAATCAATACCAATATCAAAGGTTTTGGAAGTATACCAGGTGATGTTTGGATTAGGAATACCTTTATTGTCTGCACTTGCATTAAAGTTTCCATCAAACACATATCCACCAGTGAAGTTTCTTCTGTTTGTACTGGTAGGATAGTTATATCCGGAAATGAACTGATAGCTTGAGGCGCCGTCATCACCCGTTTTGCCGTAGGAGGCGCGTAATTTCAACTGGTCTATGAATGAAAGACTTACAGCATCTTTCATAAAATTTTCTTCAGAAATACGCCATCCTACAGAGGCAGCAGGGAAGAAGCCCCATTGTGAACCCTGTCCAAATCTAGAAGATCCGTCATAGCGGAAAAGAACTTCTGCTAAATACCTACTATCGTAAGCATAGTTGACCCTGCCAGCTAAGGCCAGGTTTGCGTTTTCATAAAGGCCAATATCGGGGTCTGAGTTCATACTCGCCAGTTCCCCTTCGGCAACACCAGCAAATAGATAGGGGAGCTGAAGCAATAAATCCCTTTGGGCCAAAAAATTATCACTCTGCCTTTTTTGGGCCTCCCACAGCACGATACCATTTACTGTGTGCTTGTTGAAATCAGCTCCGTAATTTAGAGAGGCCTGGGCCAGGGTTTGATATCTGAAGTACGCTTCCCTTCTGATCCTGTTGGGTGATTGACGGGTAAAAGTAGTATACGTATCCGAAGCCTCATCATAGCGGTACTGTTTGTATTCCCGTTGGAAAATATTGTTATTTTCCACATTATAATCGTAGCTGAACAAACCTTTTAAATACAAGCCCTCCACTGTGGGAATATCGTATCTCAAACTAGCAGAGGTCTGTATCCATTTTTTCTTGAATTCGCGATAACCTACAATATCTTTATCCATAAAAGAAATCGGATTGTCGCCTTCTATCAATCCATGAAAGGGCCTGCTAGGATCGTTGTTGGCATAAGCAGGTATGTGTGCACCTTGTCTCCAGAAACCCCGGATGATCCACCAGGAGTCCTGATAGGGACGATCTTGTTCGTCCATGTTTAAGCCTAAGTTTAGGTCTAAAGTAAGTTGATCTGTGATTTGAGTGCTTATATTTGAGCGAATATTATATTTAGTATAGTTCAAATCACTTGATTTGAAAAAACCTTCCTGATATAAGTAACCCAGCCCTACATAGTAAGTGGTTTTTTCGTTGCCACCCGTTGCGCTCAGGTTGTGCATTGTTTGCGGGGCATAATTGCTAAAGACCAAAGGATACCAGTCGGTACTTTGCAGCGTTCCGTTCCTGTATTCTTCAAACTGCTCGTCATTAAAGATGGGGGAGCCACCGTTTATATTGTGCATTGCACGTTCGTTGCGCAGGGTCAGATAATCTATAGCATTGACGGTAGCGGGCAAACCGGATGGGATTTGCCAGGTGAACGAGCCGGAATAGTCAAGTTCCACCTTTTTGTTGCTTCCTTTTTTGGTGGTGACCAACACCACTCCATTGGCGGCACGCACTCCATAAATGGCAGCAGAAGCATCTTTTAACACCGAAATATTGTCTATGTCATTGGGGTTCAGCCGTTGGAAGTCGGCATTGGAGCGAGGAATGCCATCTATGATGATCAATGGAGTACCCATACCGCGTATATCAAAACTATTATTAAATGAACCCGGCTCTGCTGTTCTTTGGGTTACACGTACGCCAGGAATTTTACCGGTAAGCATGTTCTGTACGTTTTCGTTTTTTGTCGTTACAATATCAGCACCTTTGATAGAAGAAACAGCTCCGGTAAGCGTAGCTTTTTCTTGCGTACCATACCCGATCACTACTACTTCAGAGAGCGACTGAATATCAGGCATCAATTGGACATTAATAATGGCACGCCCTTCTATATTGATTTCTTGTGTGGTGTAACCTATGGATGAAAAAACCAGTACAGTAGCTTCATCTTCTGCGGTAAGTTTGTAGTTTCCGTCTACATCCGTCACTGTACCATTGGTGGTCTCTTTGACCAGTACGTTAATACCCGGTAGGCCTTCTTCGTTTTCCCCATCGGTCACTTTACCACTGATGGTTTGTTGTACAACTTTTAATGATTTCAGCATCGATAACTGCTGGCTGCTAATTTTTTGCAAATCATTAGATTTTACCGGCTCTTTGCCCTTTAATTCCGGAAGTATAGGTTTTTCATCTTTATGCCTGATAACAAATGAAGCGTTATCTAATTTTTTGAATACCAGTTCAAGGGGTGTTAATAGGGCAGTCAGCTTAGTTTCCAAATCTATCTTTCCTAATTGTTTATTTGCCTCTTTGCCCTCTAGCAATGTTGGATCAAAGTAAAAATGTACATCATATTCACCTTCAAGTTCTTTAAGAACAAGCTTAAGGTCCTGTTTTTTCCCTTGTTTTGGGGCTAATGCGAACAGCTCTGTGCCTGAAGGTTCTTTTATGCCACTTTGAGCATCCTGGGCTTGCCCAAACACTTTTAAGAAAGTTAGCAGGCAGAGAAGTATCACCATGCCAAGAAGATGTAACTTCCCCCTGGCACCTTGATTGATAAGGTGGAGCATAGTTTTAGGTTTAGGTTAAAAAAACTTATTTTCTAAATATCAATGTATCATTTCTATGGATAATTTTTATCCGGTGCGTTTCAGACAGGGCCACTAACAAAAGGTTGATCTTATCGGCACTAATTGTACCGCTAAATAACAGTTCCTTTAGGTCTTCTTCTTCAAACATGACCTCGTAGCCATAATTGTCTTCTAATAAATGCGCTACTTCTGATAAGGGTGTGGCCTCAAAAATCAATTCATTATTTCGCCAAGAAGTTAGTTGTTCAGGGTTCACTACCGTTTTTTCAACCTGTTTGGATTTGGCATCATAACTCACTTTTTCACCCGGCTCCATAAGCACCTTCTCTTCTTGTAGATGCAAAGCTACCTTGCCTGAACTTAAAACCACTTCAGTACTACCTCTTCTTTCAGAAATGTTGAACCTGGTTCCCAACACTTCCACAGCAGCTTGTGGGGTATGTACGATAAATTTTTGTCCGTTACGATGGGAGACATCAAAGAATCCCTCACCTTCCATCCAAACCACCCTCTCTTTACCAAACTCTTGCCAGGCTGAAATGTACGATAAGCTTGAGTTAGCATTCAGGGTTACTAAAGTACTATCAGGAAGTGTAATACTGAGTGTTTCTCCGAAACCTGTTGATAAGTATACTTTCTCTTCTTGTTGACGTATTGTCCAATATCCCAAAGCAAAAAAGATTAAGAGGGCGATGCTGGCTGCTGCATAGTACGACCTGATTGAAAAATGTTTTCTTTTTTCAGTGTGTGATACAGAACTTTCTATTTTTTCCCAAACTTCAGTCTTATCTTGTCTTCCTACAAGGTCTTTCTCTTTAGAAAGCATGTAGAGTATTTCAATGGCATTTTCAACTTCATCACGTCTATCAGGATGTGCATTTGTCCAATCATTCCAGAACTGTATAGAAGCTGCATCTTTTTTATGAAACCACATTTGGAAAGATTCATCCATTACAAAATCCTTAGCCTCATAAGTATGATAATTGTTCATGCCTGATAAGCTCTTTTAAATGTGGACTTTTCCTCTTTATGATCAATACTAAGAAAGCATACAATTCTCATCATTATTTTTTAATTATTTTTCCGCTTTTTCAATCACTGCACAATAAATGGCTAATTATTGAATTTTTTTTAATAAAATTGGGGATAAATTAAAATAAAGCTGAGTAGATAAAAAAAAGAAGTTAGCTCAGTAATGAAATAAGCAACATCAGATTCACGTAGGGAGTGTTTTTTCGGAGTACCTCTATAGCTTTTGAGATTAAGTTGTACACGGAATCCACTGTCAATGACATTGTGTTTGAAACCTCATCATAGGAAAGGTTTTCAAAAAATTTGAGATAAACAGCTTCTCGCTGCCTTTTAGTCAGTGTATCAAGGGCTTTCCTGAGATACTGATGCTGTTCTTCCCAGATATTCTCTTGGATTAGCAAAAATTCATGTGGATTTTCATAAAAATATGTATCCCCGGCATCTATAGGTTTGGTACGTTTATCGGTCTTAAAACGATCCAGTAGAATGTTACGCAAAGATTTAATAAGATAATGTCGTACTGATACCGGCGTACTTATCTTTTCTTTGTGATCCCAGAGTTTTATAAATAGCTGTTGTACCCCATCTTTGGCTTGAGGTAAGCTTCCACAAAACCTAAAGGCATAATTACATAGAGAAGAAAAATGAGTATTATAGATCTGCTCAAACGCCTTCCTATCCCCTTCTTTGAAGCGGTTCCAAAGTTCATTTTCAGCGTTTGGCAACTTGTTCATATTAAAATTTGACAAAAATATGTCTTATTACATCATGCATTTTACAATCTGTTTATTAAAATAGCAATACGAGTATGCT
This sequence comes from Cytophagales bacterium, assembly GCA_038259985.1. Classification (GTDB taxonomy): domain Bacteria; phylum Bacteroidota; class Bacteroidia; order Cytophagales; family Cyclobacteriaceae; genus Catalinimonas. The sequence continues at coordinate 2,849 of JBBSOG010000234.1, read as the reverse complement.
AATTATAGTTGCTTAATATAAGTACCATATATAGAATATTAATATACACTTCATATAGAAGAAGCCAGACCAGTAAAACACTAATGTTCAGTCACCTGTAATTATGCTTCCTTTTCCATCTCACCAGCTCAGACCTCATCCCAATTCTGCGACTTCTCTACTTGGTTTTCCTGACACAGCTCCACCGGGCCATAGGGGCAGTCATTATTTTAAATGCTCTATCAAGTTGATGGCTTTCTTTTTCTGATGTGCCCAGTCTGGAAATCCAGTTGTATATATAACGGAAAGTTTACCTGCCTGCATTTTCTTACCAAAATTTTGTCGTTTTTTTATTGCTGGAATAATGACTCGCCAGATAGTTAACAAGTATTAAAAATTAGCGCTTATTTTAAACATATCTTTGAAATATTTTTATACATTAAAACAATAATTCATTTTAATGAAATGAAAAGAAATTCCTTAGTCAAAAGCTCTGCTGGCAATTGGAAAGTACCTGCACCTATGAATGCAGAAACTAAGCTTTGGTTGGCTATGAAAGCGGGTGATGAAGAAGCTTTTAGGGTGATCTATCAAAAGTTTTTCTCTAAACTTTATCACTATGGACATAAATGCTGTAGTGATAAGGATATTATTAAGGACTGTATCCAGGATTTATTTGTAGACATCTGGAACCAGCATAAAAATCTGGCCGAAACGGATTCTATTACTTACTACCTTTTTGCCGCTCTTAGGCGAAAAATATATAGGGAACTAGATAAAAATCAAGTCTTGGAATATAACTATTCTACTCAAATTTTGCATATCCTTAATCCCAATGTAGAAGAGAATATTATTTCCGAAGAAATCTCTATCGGCCAACAGCACAAAATTGCTGAGGCAATGAAAAAATTATCCAAGCGTCAGCGGGAAGTGATTAGCTTAAAATATTATCATAACATCGGTAATGAAGAAATTGCAAACCGCTTATCCATTAAAATAGAGTCCACATACAACTTAATCTCCAAAGCTATTCATTTACTTAAGAAACACATGTCCCAGGCTACCATGTTTTCCATCGCAGTTCGCCATTTGATTGATTTTTGATTCTATATATTAGGAACAAAAAATTTAAGGATCACCAAATACCTAAGCTTGAAAACTTGCCCATTCTTTGAATTAGAAAATAAAATTGAAAAAAGTGTATTTGAAACGATGAGGTTTTTAGTTTTTTGTGCTTTAAGCTATAGAACACCGTTTAATCATGAAGCACAGTCATTATACTGCTGCTGACTTTGCCCAGGATCCTTCATTTCAGAAATGGGTACTGGCGCATGATCAGGAGGCAAATGAATATTGGTCAAAATGGCTACTTGAACATCCTGAAAAGAAAGAGGAGGTACATCGTGCCCAAGCGCTGATCAATACATTGGAGTTTGGAAACGATCCTGAAACCAATGCTGCCTTTGTAGAGGTGTGGCAGAATGTGTCACGCAAAATTGTCGGAAAAGAAAAACGGCTACATACATATGTACTTGTTGCAGCCTGTTCAAGTATGTTGATTATTTTAGGGTTTTTATATGTGTGGTGGGCTGATGGAACTAAGACTTTTACTTTTAAGTCCGGTCATATTGCGACAACGCATCTACTGCCCGACAGCAGTGTACTTATGCTCAATGCCCACTCTGCGTTGAGGTATCAGGTCAATGAGAAAGGAGACAGGGAGACTTGGCTGGAAGGTGAGGCTTATTTTGAAGTAAAAAGTTATCCACAGAGAAGTACAACGCAGCCGTCATCATTCATTGTGCATACTGATCAAGCAGATATTGAAGTGCTAGGTACTGCTTTCAATCTGTACGAAGATAACCATAAGACCCAGGTAGTACTTAAGCATGGAAAAGTGAAGGTGACCTCCAACCAGGCGCAAGAAATCTATCTCCAGCCTGGGGAATTTGCCGAAGTAAATGCAAAAGATGCAGAGATCAGGAAAAAGCAGGTGGATACTGAACTGTATCTTTCATGGGCAAATGAAAAACTAAAATTTGACCACACCCCTTTAGCAGAAATTGCTTTTTGGATTGAAGATCGTTATGAGAAAAAAGTACTCATTCCTAAAGGTATGGATAGTATTACTTTTTCTGCAAGTTTTTCAAAAGTGGACCTTGGGCTATTGCTTGATGCCATTGCAGTCACCTATCAGGTTCGTATTGAAGAAAGAAATGATGTAATTATCATCAGCGCTTTATAAAGCATAATGCACTATTTGTTTCACACAACACCTAAAAATTATGGGAAATTCAGTACACTTCCGGAGGGCAATGATTTTGATATGTCTCCTTACATTTATTATTCCAGAACTATTTGCGCAGAACTTTACACCTGCCCCCCTTACCATAGCTAGTATAAACAATTTGTCGGCCCAACAGCAAATTAGTCTGGCTAAAGCACTGACCAAACTTGAAAACAAGTTTTCGGTCAATTTCGGGTACACTGATCAAACTGTTAAAGACAAATATGTTTTGGCTGAACAATTGAATAAGGCAACCTTGGAGGAAACTTTGCAGGACATACTCACGCCTTTGTATTTGAATTATCGAAAAATGGACGAGCATTTTTTTGTGATTGTGGAAGCCAAACAGCCTAAAGCAATGCCTTCCAAGTTAGATAAGAAAAGCCCTGGAAAATCCAGCAAGCAATCAATATTATCAAAAATACCATCTTACAATTTTAACCAGAATCCAGGCGGGGTAAAGCTCATCCAGACGATTGCTGGCATAGTAACTGATGGTGAAGATGGCGGGCCTCTCCCTGGTGTCAATGTCCTTGCTAAGGGAACTACTTCAGGAACGGTGACCGGTATTGATGGTAGTTAT
>JBBSOG010000233.1:0-9293 GCA_038259985.1 Cytophagales bacterium | reverse complement strand
TACCTGGGTGTGGGCGCGATGGTGGTAGGAGGCTTATGGGCATTGATTAGCCTCAAAGATTCCCTGAGCACTGCTTTTCAATCGGGTATTGAAGCTTTTCGCAAGGGCGGCACTAATTTCAAAGACCAGCTCAGAACTGAAATGGATACGCCCATGTCCTGGGTAATCATTGCCATTGGGGTGATGATCGTTCCCATCTTTGCCATCTACCTGAGTGAAATCCAGGATGTGCCTATTTCCGGGCTGATGGCGTTGATTATGGTGGTGGCAGGGTTTCTTTTCTCTGCGGTGGCAGGCTATATGGCGGGATTGGTGGGCAGTTCCAATAACCCTATCTCCGGCGTGACCATCGCCACTATTTTAGCATCTGCTTTATTGTTACTCTTTTTATTAGGGTCAGATGAACCTACCCGTGGCGCTGCGGCCGCTATCTTGGTTGGAGCCGTAGTGTGTTGCGCGGCTTCCATTGCTGGTGATAATATGCAAGACCTCAAAGCAGGGCATATCCTGGGGGCCACTCCCTATAAGCAACAAATTATGCAGGCGGTAGGCGTCATCGCTGGGGCATTGGTGATTGCCCCGGTGCTGAATTATTTGCTGATTGGCTACGGAATCGGCGCACCTACCGCGGAACATCCGGATGCCTTGGCAGCCCCCCAGGCCACGCTGATGCAAAGCGTTGCCTCGGGTATTTTTGGCGATGGTCTGCCCTGGAATATGGTGACGATCGGGGCATTTATCGCGGTAGCCATTATTATTTTTGATCAGTATTTAAAAAAGAAAAATTCTGAGTTTAGGATGCCGGTACTTGCCGTTGCGGTGGGCTTGTATCTTCCATTAGAATTAGATACCTCTATTTTTGTCGGTGGATTAATAGCCTGGTTAGCCAACAGATATTTTGCCAAGCAGAATACCCGGGATGAAGCACACAAGCCGGCTACCGAAGCGGCCTCTAATGCCGGATTATTGTTGGCTTCCGGCCTGATTACCGGTGAAGCTTTGATGGGTATCATGATTGCCATTGGTATTGTAGTGACAGATTTGAGTGCTTTAAAAGTATTTGAAAACCCGCCGGGAGGGAGTTATACTGGCCTAGCCATTTTTATGATAGTGGTTGCTGGTTTGTACCTGATTATCAAAAAAGTATACCAGGAAAATATCAGGAAATAGTAGGCATGATGCAGGAAAATTTGAAAAAGTTTGCCGAACAATCACTCACAGAAAAAATAGTGCAAGCGGTTCGCATCAGATCTACACACGCATTGGGGGGCGGATGTATTAATCAGGCCGGTAAAATAGAAACCAATCAAGGTGATTTTTTTATCAAGTGGAGTGAACAAGGTCCGGAGGATATATTTTTGCGGGAAGCAGAGTCCCTGGAAGAGTTGGCTTTGCCAAAAACCACTTTAAAAATTTTAAAAGTTTATGTAAAAACAACTCCCCAACAAGCTTTGCCGGCGATGTTGATTACTGAATTTTTAGCAACTGCTAAAGACGATACTAAGCATCAGGATGAATTACTCGGCAGGGGAATTGCCTAACTGCATCAGCATGAAAACCATTCATTTGGCTTTGGGCACGATAATTATTGTGGGGCTACTCCGCAGAAAAACCATTGGCAATCGGACTGGATCGTATTTTTCCGTGACCAGCGGATTGCTTATTTGCTTAACCTGATAGAACAAAGCCGGGGCATCCCAATGAATGAGAGAAAAGTATATGATCAATTGCTAGACAAATTACCTGATCGGATAGGCCATCTGCCCAAACCTTCACTCAATCACGGAGATCTGTGGTCAGGCAATTATTTGTATTCATCCAACGGACCTGCACTCATTGACCCGGCCAGTTATTATGCCGACCGGGAATTTGACCTGGCGTTGATGGGCATGTTTGGTGGTTTTTCTCCTACTGTTTGGGATGCTTATCAGGAAACTTATCCTTTACCATCTGCGTGGAAAGAGAGGCACACCTTATATCAGTTGTACCACTACCTCAACCATTATCACCTATTTGGCGGACACTATGGTCAACAGGCTTTGCAGATAGCCAAAAAGTATAGTTAAATAAAGCTTTGAATTTATCAAAAAAGATTTTGTCATTTACATATTATAGGAATGAAGAAGATAGGGATTAGAATTTATTCTACCTATGGATTAATGATTTTTGCCGGGGTTTTGCTGTTGCTTTATCCTTTTTTCCTAATATTGATGTTGAGAAAATCGTGGTTAAAATATGCCCTATTTCTAAACCAAATCTGGGCCAGGGCATTTCTCACGCTATCATTTATTCCCCCCATCACTGAATGGCGGGCTACACTGAAACCCGGGCAAAACTACTTGCTGGTGGGCAACCATACTTCCTTTCTGGATATTGTACTGATGGGCTACTTTCCCAGACTTTGTGTTTATGTGGGCAAATCTGCCTTAGCCAAGGTCCCGGTGTTTGGGTATATGTTCAAAAAGCTGCACATCACGGTTGATAGAAGCAGCGCCCGCAGCAGATATCTGGTATTGCAACAAGGAGGAAAGGTGCTAGACGAAGGCAAAAGCCTGGTGATGTTTCCCGAAGGAGGTATTCGCTCGGCTGACCCGCCCACGATGGCCCCTTTTAGAAATGGTGCTTTCAAGCTGGCGATTGAAAAAAAAGTGCCTATTATTCCGGTAACTTTTCCCCATAACTGGAAAATACAGCCCGGCAACCATAAAATGCTGATGTACCCCCAGCGGCCCCGGGTGATTTTCCACGAAGCGATTGACACCAAAGATATGCAGGTAGAAGATGCTGATCGTCTAAGGGACCGTGTTTTTCAGACCATTGAGGAGGAACTTTCAAAATATTATCCTTATTTAGCAAAAAAAGAACAGCACCATGAAAATTGATCGTAGCACCGTGCAGAAAATCGCACATCTGGCCAGACTAGAATTTGATCACGACGCGGAAGAGGAAATGATCAAAAGCATGTCGGAAATATTGGATTGGGTAGATCAACTCAAAGAAGTAGATACCGAGGGAATCGAACCACTCACCAGCATGTCTCATGAGATCAATGTCTGGCGGGATGATGAGGTTAAAGATACCCTTTCCCACGACCGGGGTTTATCCCAGGCACCTAAATGTGATGAGGACTACTTTCGGGTTCCTAAGGTTATTGAATAAAATCTTTGTGATGTAAGTTTTTTCCTTTCTTTCCCTGTTTCCTGAAGCCACGATAATACAATTTAGCAGCCGTCGTTATCCACATAAATTACATCAAATAATCCTTCCTGCTATATGAATGGGTTGTATTTCTGGAAATCATGGCACCCCCATGTCAGGTTCATTTATTGGGGGCTAGTCGTGCTGCTCTTCTTTTTCATGGCTTATTTTGCTTATAACGCCATTATCAGCCCAACCAATGTCATTGAGTGGCAGAAAATCTCCAATATTGAAAAAATAAAAGTACCTACCGAAGCTTTTCGGGTCGGGCTTTTTGATCTTACTTACGACTTTGACAATTATGTGATCACCGAAGTTTTCCGCGGAAGCGATATCCAAATCAGTGGCTCCACCTATGTGATACAATTATTCGCGGTCAGCCTAGGGCTGGTTATTCTGTTGGTAGTCATTTCTGCCTTGGAGGACTTCTGGTTCTATTTTGGGGTGCTACTCATTGCCGGGATACTAATCAGTTTTAAGTTGGAAGAACTTTCCCTATTCGGTAAAGCAGATAAAACAGCCCTGGTTATCGGCTTATCATTTTTCCTTACTTCTTTATACTATTTTAACCAAATCAAGCCCAACTACGGCATACTGGTACGCTTCATTAGTTTTGCCCTCATCACCTTTGCTTTCGGTTTATTACTTTTCATTTTTTCCGATGTAAGTTCCCCTTTATTGACTTTGGTAAATTACGGCTTGGTCACCCCGCTCCTACTTAGTATATTATTTATCTTTCTCTTAGGTCATGTGGTGATCAGCTTCTTCCTAAAAATCATCACCCGGGGCAATACTATTGGTAATAAAAATTCCCTCTGGCACTTTATCGCCATTTCACTGATTTACTTGATCAACGTTGGCTTGCTGTATGCTAAAAACGCCGGATATATTCATTGGGATATCCTGTATGTCAATGCGTTTTTGTTGCTGGCTATTGTCACCATTTTGGGTATCTGGGATTTCAAAGACCGGGAATTTCAATACCAGGGCATGATGCGTTTTGTGCCGCTGGGTGCTTTAACCTATCTCGCCTTAGCCATTATCTGCTTTTCTACGCTTAGCTTCATTTTTGCCACCGCCAACGACCCACTGATTGAAGCTATTGAGGATGCTATCGTATTCAGTCAGCTAGGATTTGGGGTGCTTTTTATGCTGTACATCATCGCTAATTTCATTAATCCACTGATGGAAAATATGCAGGTGTATAAAATTATGTATAAGCCCCCGACTTTTCCTTATGGCACCGTGCAGATTGTTGGCTTGATTGCGATTGTCGCACTTTTCCTCAACGCCAATATGTTTCCCCTAAATCAGGCTATCGCTGGTTACTATAATGGTATCGGCGACATCTACCTGGATCGTAAAGACAGTTTTGTAGCCGAACAATACTATAAGTTGGGCGACCAATATGGCTTCAACAATCACCGTTCTAACTACAGCCTGGCTACGCTGGCCCGGGCGCAGGGCGACCAGAACCTGGCACCTTATTACTTTAGTGAAGCGCTCAAGAAAAAACCCACGCCTTATGCCCAGGTAAACGTCGGCTATGAACTGCTTAACAGTGATAAGTTTTTTGATGCACTTTTCAGCTTTCAGGAAGGTTTAATAAAGTTTAAAGCCGAGCCTTACCTTTATAATAACCTGGCGGTGACTTATGGCAAGACTTCCGTACTGGATTCCGCGCTGTATTTTTTGAACCTGGCCAATACTTCTGAACTTACCAGACAAGCCGCGGAGACCAACACCTTGGGGCTTATCGCAAAAAATGAAAATTTACTGAATTTTGACCTTGATTCTTTAATCAGCGAAGTACTCAGCGGTGATGCGTATATGCCGGGATTGGTGAATACTTTTTTGTTAGCTAACAAGTACGCAAGGGGAAGGAAATCGCTTAAAGAGAAAGACTTTCGCTGGCTACCTTCGGAAGATAGTGTTTTGAATAGTTTTGAGTTTGCTTACGTTTTTAACTACGCCTACAATCGTCCCGAAACACTGGATAGTGCGCAACTCCGTCAGCTCGTTCATTTTCAGGAGGTACCTGCCAATGGCAATTTTTACGAACCATTGCTCTTTATCCATGCTTACGTCCTTTATCAGCAAAACCGGGTAGATGATGCCATGAGGATAGTAGACCAGTTGCAAGCACTTAATCCCTTCCAACGGGGCTATTACAATAACGTGCTGGGCACCTGGGCGTTGGAGCAGCAAGCCCCACAGGTCGCAAGCAAGTATTTTGCTAAAGCGGAAACATCCCGTTTTGAAGAGGCCCTCTTTAGAAAAGCCATCAGCCTTTCGGAGGCAGTATCACCCACAAATTCAATAGGAGATGAAGCCTTTACTGCCTGGGATTCATTGTATCAATTGGCTGAAGAAGGTATTACCGAACCAAATCCGGTAGTAGAAATGATGTGGCAATTGACCGATAGCCCGACGATAGAATTAGCTGATAAGGATGATGCTTACCTGTACCAATTCATACGCTACCATTATCCTGAATTAAGCCAAATAGTTTTTGAAAATACATGGTCATCTATGCAAGATGCCAACTATAAAATATTAACGCTGCATGATCTCTGGCTCAAATATCCTGAAAAGCAGGATGGGGATTTGGCAGAAATCACTGCGAATACTCTTGCCAATACCGGCCAGCTCAATGCATTGGGTTTACAGTATCAAACCTGGCTTAATGCTTTTGTGTTTGAAAAAAACAAAGACTGGAATAAGCTTTCTACCCTAATGGACCAACTGCCGGAAATCAGTCGGTGGCATCAACAAATGATTTGGTATTATCAGGCAGAAGTTGCTGAAATAAATAATCAACCTGAGGAGCTTCAGCAACTGGCCAACAAACTATTAGGCAATCCTTTTTTCGTCAAAGGATTTCTTTTCGCCGTTGAGCATTTGGAAACTGATGATTCTTTGGAAAAATATAATCTATTACTGGAATCGCTGGAAACCAATCCCTATGATCCGGCATTGCACCAAGCTTATATTGCGTCCAGCCTGGAAGCTGGTTTGGAAAGCTATGCCGAAAGTGGCTTGGACGCCCTCCAACCTCTAATGCCCCCCCTGGAATTTCAATCCTATTTAAACACCTACGACTCCCTGAAAACAGTCCATGCCCCTGATTTTTAAACAGGATTGCTTAACTTTCCCGGAATTGAAGTTAAGTACTTATGAAAATTTATACCAAAAGCGGGGATCAGGGAAGCACTGCGTTAATAGGAGGTAAGCGGGTATCTAAATCACATGATAAGGTGGAAGCTTACGGCACAGTAGATGAACTCAATTCATTTATCGGAGTAGTCCGGGATATGCTTGTTAACCAAGATAAGCAAGCGGTTTTTCAGCATATCCAGGAAGCTTTGTTTGTGATCGGCTCATTGCTGGCCGCCGAAGTTGGCAAAAAACCCAGTTATCTGCCTGACTTACAGGAAACTGATGTGCTACAATTGGAACTGGAAATCGATAAGATGCAGGAAGCAATTCCCCCCATGAAATTTTTTATTCTTCCCGGCGGGCATCCCGATGTTTCTCAGTGTCATGTCGCCCGCGCTGTTGGCCGCCGGGCGGAAAGGGCAGTAGTCAGGCTTAGCGAGAAAGAAACGGTAGATCCGTTGATCATCATTTACCTCAATCGCCTGTCTGACTATCTTTTTGTGCTGGCGCGTTATATCGGGCAAGCGCATCAGGTAGAAGAAATTCCGTGGAAACCAAGGGAAAAGTAGCCAATTACGTTACTGATTTTTTAGAGAATATCTGTATTTTTTACAACTTGAACGGATGAGCCATTTATCTTTATTAGCCCTTAACAAGCTCGTTAAAAACGCCTTGTCCAGCCAATTGGACCCCTCCTACTGGATAGTAGCGGAAATTGGCGAGTTGCGCCTCAACCAAAAAGGGCATTGCTACCTGGAACTGATTGAAAAGGAAAATCAATATCTCCTAGCCAAAACCCGAGCGATGATCTGGAGCTATACTTACCGCAACTTGAGCGGTTGGTTTGAAGCCATCACCGGCGAATCACTGAAGGCCGGCATGAACATACTTTGCCAGGTAGAGGTAACTTACCACGAACTCTATGGATTAAGCTTGAACATTAAAGATATTGATGCCAACTTCACGCTGGGCGAAAGGGCCAGAAAAAAACAGGAAGTACTTAAGCGCCTGGAGGAAGAAGGGGTATTGGACATGAACAAAAGCCTCTCGCTGCCGCTCGTACCTCAAAAGATCGCCATTATCAGCTCTCCCACCGCCGCTGGCTTAGAGGATTTTTTGAACCAATTGTCGCAAAATCGTTACGCTTATCAGTTTGAGTTTACCTTATATAAAGCCTTAATGCAGGGAAACCAAGCGGAAGAAAGCATTGTGGAAGCCATGCTCCGTGTTTTTGAGAAGTTGGAAATACAGGCCGACGCTTATGATGTGGTGGTACTTATCAGAGGTGGCGGAGCGCAGGTGGATTTGGATTGTTTTGATACCTACAACATCGCTGCCCATATTGCCCAATTCCCCATTCCAGTGATTACGGGTATTGGGCACGAAAGGGATGAGACGGTGGCCGACCTGGTGGCACATACCCGCATGAAGACGCCCACCGCTGTCGCAGAATTTCTGATCAATGGCGTGCTGAGCTTTGATGAAAAGCTGGAAAGTTTATGGTACAGTATCACACAAAAAGCAGATTACATTTTGAAAGAACATACTTATGAACTTGACAAACTAAGCAATCAATTGAAGTTTGAGGCCAGTAAAAATATACAACTTGAGCGTCACCGGTTGCAGCAATCCCAGCATCAGCTAAGTTATTATAGTCGCCAGATCATTAAGAGTCAACAGGAGAGGATCAATCTGCTTAAAAAAACCCTGGGAGCGGTTTCGCAGAAAAAGATGTTGACCATAGATAAAAAATTAGATAATTACGAAAAATATCTGCGTGCTTCCGATCCGGAGAATATTTTGAAAAAAGGTTTTACCTATACTTTAGTGAATGGAATGCCATTACGACAGTTCAATGAAGTTGAGCAAGGAGATATGCTGGAAACTATTAGTTTTCAAAACGTTTTCACAAGTACAGTAGAAAGTGTGCAAAAGAGAAAAAAAAATGAGTCCTAAGAAGAAAAATACTGATCTAAAATATCAGGATGCCCTGGCAGAACTGGAGGCTATTGTCAATGAAGTAGAAAGCGACAATATGAATATTGATCGCCTTTCTGAAAACATAGAAAGGGCGTTAACACTTATCCATTATTGCAGAAGCAAATTAAAAGCTACCGAAACACAGATTCAGCAAGCTTTTGAAAATGATCCTCAAAATGACAATGAATGATGACTTTCCCTAAAATTTATATATACTTCTTTTGTACGTTTCTGTTAATCTTTACTATCTCATGTGAAGATGATGCCCCATCAAATCCGGTTACCGAAAATCAGCATCTACTTGACTATGAGCAAATTGGGATGATACAAGCCAGTCAGTTACAAGGAGTTGCCCAGATTTTAGTCCCCACTTTTGACAGGTCGCTGATTGCATTTAATTCAGACGTGTATAAAATTACGTATCAAGCTGAATTTAAGGGGGAACCCATTACATCTTCCGGTTTGGTGTGTATTCCTGCAGCAGCGCCGGATACCGATTTTCCTGTGCTGTTAGGGTTTCATCCCTCAATCGGCAGTCAACAGGAAGCACCGAGTAGTTTTAACGGTAATTTGCAAAGCGGACTGGAGCTTTTTGCCTCCTTAGGTTATGTTACCTTGATTCCTGACTATATTGGTTTTGGCAGTTCGTCCGATATTCCCCATCCCTACCTCGTGCAGGCTGCCGTAAGCGAAAATTCGGTGGACATGCTGGAAGCAGTGGAAGAATTGTTGAGCGAACTTGATCAGGCTTACCGAAAGGAGATCAGTATGATCGGCTACTCTCACGGAGGTTATAATACCTTGACTACCTTAAGGTACTTTGAGAGTACTACGCCCCTTGAGGATTGGAAGGTAGTTGCTGCTGCTGCCGGGGGCGCTGCTTATGACCTGACTACGCTGAGGGAAAATATCTTTAGCCTGGATACCTATGGTTCTCCTGAAACTATCGCCTTCCT
>JBBSOG010000232.1:0-9377 GCA_038259985.1 Cytophagales bacterium | reverse complement strand
GTTAATCCATATCGCAATACCAGGCTGCCGCGCTTGGGTAATACATCAATATCGAGTTCAGTAACCATCACTTTGAGACCTAATTCTGAGAATACTTCAACCTGATCAATCTCCCGGAGCAGGTTGGTTGCTTGTTTTCGTAAGAAGAGTAGTAAGCCAGCATGTGTTAAAATATTTTACCATCGGGGCCGGATACCCGGTGCAAAAGGAAAGCTCAGTCCTTGGTAATATTCCAGCGATTTCCCAGGCTTTTCTACGCCCTCAGGAATAGGTTTATTAGAGAAAGTTTGAAAATAGCTTAAGCAGGCATCTTTCCACCATACGGCATCATGTTCCTGTATTTTCAGGAAAGACTGCACGTGTTGAAAACGTTCTGCGTCAATATCAGACTCCAGGCTGTTCCAGATTTGCTGCATGCTGCGCACTGTATCTACGCCTGCCTGATAGTGATAGGCAATCTCATCCCACAAACGCTTGTCCGACTTCATGGTATAATCCCAGTCCAGGTGGTGAAACCAGAGCAGATACTTTTCAGGACATTGCTTCAGGTCACTGAATTTTTCTGTTACCGGAGGAAAATACTGGGCTACCGCATTGCTTCCACTGGCCGTACGGTCAAAGCCTATCCCCTCTTTGTCGGCTTTGTGGTAATAGACAGAAGTCCAGTCCGCACGGCTCATCTCGCTTACCCAAGGGCCGGGGCCATAGTGGTGCCCGGCACCCATGATGTGGTGCAGCCCCAGCGGCGTCATATAATTAACTACTGCCTCATGTGAATTGAGCATCATGCTTCTGATGGGTTTCATGACAGTTGGTTCATTGGAGAAAGTCATGCCTATCCATTCCTCAGCAATCTCTTCAGAAGACTTATCAATGTCCCAGGCCATTCTGCCGAAGGCGTACCAATTAGCCTGCCCGAAATGATGCCCCGTCCAGTTGCGGTCGGTACCTATATTGGCTACCCCAGCCATGCCGGTAATCCGGTAGTTGTGCAGACTGCCGTCTATCACTTTAGCCACGGTAGAGCCTTCGCCTTTGGCATAAGTATCGGATTGGAGTACCTCTTCAAACGAAGGGGCTAAAAAGGCAAGGTGGGTGCCCTGCCCAAGGTATTCCTGGGTGATCTGGAATTCCATCATCAGCGGAGTTTGGGGCATGGCACCGAAAAGAGGGTGAAAAGGCTCACGGGGCTGAAAGTCTATCGCACCGTTTTTAACCTGAACCATCACATTGTCGCGGAAGCTGCCATCCAGCGGTTTGAATTCGTTGTAAGCCTGTTTAGCCCTGTCGTCCGGCTCCTCCTCGCTGTAAACAAATGCCCGCCACATTACAATGCCTCCATGTTCTGCTACTGCATCTGCCAGCATGTTGGCACCATCGGCATGCGTTCTGCCATAGTTTTGCGGCCCGGGCTGCCCTTCCGAGTTGGCTTTGACCAGGAACCCGCCAAAGTCGGGAATATAGCTGTAAATCTCATCTGTCTTTTCTTTCCACCACTTTTGTACTGCCGGGTCCAGAGGGTCGGCGGTTTCCAGTCCACCGATTTCTACCGGAGCACTGAAGCGGGCAGTGAGGTATACTTTTAGGCCATAGGGACGGAACACATCGGCCAGCGCTGCCGTTTTTTCCATGTAAGCAGGCGTCAGGATCAACGCATTGGCATTGACATTAGTAAGCACCGTTCCATTAATGCCGATAGAAGCATTGGCTCGCGCATAATCAATATAGCGGGGATCAATAAAATCAGGTAGTTTATGCCAGTCCCAAATGGAGAATCCCGCATAACCTCGCTCTACCGTTCTGTCCAGATTATCCCAATGGTTCAATATCCGGTGCATCACATCCGGCGTACTTTTGACTGATAATTGCCTAATATCCTGATGCGTTTGTAGTAGCCTCAGAAAATGGAATACTCCGTATAAGACGCCTATGTCACCATTGGCAGCAATGACCGTCGTCTGATGTCCATTGACGCTGGCCTGGGAAATGATAAAGCCTTCGTCTGGCATGCCATTGAGCTGTTCGCTGAGATCTAAAGCAGCAATCAGAGGAGAAGAGGAAGGCGTTCCGGCCAATAGAATGCCATCTGCTTCCACTGCCTCTATTGCGGGAATAAATTCAGCCAGTAAGCCGTTCAAACCTATTTTCAGTTCTTTTTTTGTTACTTCCAGCGTAGGGGAATCCCCCTCAATCAACCAGCCAGTAATGGCCTCCCGATACGTCTTCAACTTTTGTAAATCAGTGATTTCGTCATATCTGAGCCATAGACGGGAGCCATCCTCAGCGTGTAGGTGAGTATTGAGTAAAAAAAACAGTATAAAGAACAGCAAGCTTATTCTCATGATTTTAGCTTGTAGAAGTCAATGTTTAATTTTTCTTAATGAAGATTCCCTGATCACCAGTTCATGCTGCAAAACAATGTTATCAGGGCTGACTTCCGAGGGCTGATTTAGCCGGTGGATCAACGTTCTGGCAGCAGCTTCCCCCATTTCAAAACCAGGGTAATGCACCGTGGTCAATAATGGTTCTATCAACCTGGAAATAAGGTCGTCGTTAAATCCTACCATAGCGATATCTTGAGGAATACGTATCCCTGCCCTTCTTAGCTCACTCATGCAGGCTACCGCCGAAGTATCACTGGAGGTAAATATCCCGTCCGGGAGTAGCTCCATGTCCAGAATTTGCTGGGCGGCTTTGATACCTAGCTGCCCGCCGCGAATATCAATGATGACTAATTCAGGATCGTAGTTTATTTGATGATCTCTCAACGCTTTCTCATAGCCTTTATGACGGTCGGCATATACATTAGATTCCAGGTTGCCCCCGATATGTACAATACGCCGACATCCCTGAGCAAGCAGATGCCGGGTAGCATCATAGCCTGCCTGGAAGTTGTTGATCATAATGCTGGTGCAGTTAGGGTCTTCAAATACCCGGTCAAAGAAAATCAGCGGGATTTCTTTTTGTAATATAAAGTCAAGATGGTCAATACTTTGGGTATCGCCTGCCAAAGATACCAGCAAACCATCTACCCGGCTGTTAAACATGGTCTTCACACTGGCAGTTTCTTTTGGGGTAGACTCCAGCGACTGACTGATAATCAGGTTATAACCCTCCAGGTTCGCCACCTTCTCTATACCTGCGATGACCGAAGCCGTAAAATAGCTATTGAGAAAAGGTACTACCACGCCAATGGTATGTGTCTTTTTCATCCTCAAGCTGCTGGCAAAGATATTGTGCTGATAGCCCATCTGTTTGGCCATGTCTGCAATCTTCCTTTTCGTTTCTTTTTTGATGGCAGGATGGTCTTTCAAACCCCGGCTGACAGTTGCTGCCGAAATATTCAAAGCCTTGGCAATATCATAGATGGTGACTTCTTTTTTGTCATTCATTTGGGCGGAATCAGGGCTAAAACTTATTTATTAGCTTACAAATTAGCAAAACAAACTAAATTCATAATGCAAGCGCTCAATGTTACGCGTTTTTTGTGATTTCTTTAAAATATATTATTTATGTTTGAGGGCTTGCCTATTTATTCAATAAATTGAAATTTAATCTTTTAAACTCAAACTTTTTCTCATGTTCCACTCAGGAAAATTGGCTCTACAAGTATTTATCTTGACACTAATATGCTGTCTAACTAGTATGTTGGGCATGCTTAACGCCCAACCCCTTGCTAATAAGTTGGATAGGGGTATGGAACTGGTGGAACATCATCCTCAGAGTAGTTCTTTGGCAGGCCATGCAGGAAACTTGCTTTCGCTGAAAGGCAAAAAAGTGTTTTTGTATACTAAAAACGGTGAAGGCTTTGTACATGATAACATTCCGGCCAGCATTGCCGCGATCAAAAAGTTGGGCAAAGAAAATGGCTTTGAAGTAGTTGCCTCCGAAGACCCGGCCATGTTCACCGATGAAAACCTGAAGCAGTATGATGCCCTGATTTTTTCCAATACCAACAATAAAGCCTTTGATACGGAAGCCCAGCGGAAGGCGCTGCAAAATTATATCCAATCCGGCGGAGGTTTTGTCGGTATCCACTCCGCCAGCGGTTCGGAGCGCGATTGGCCCTGGTTTGCCCAAATGCTGGGTGGCAGGTTTTTGCGCCACCCTAAACGCCAGGACTTTGATGTGCTGGTACTGGACAAAGACCACCCTTCCACCGCTTTCCTGCCCGATGTATGGAAGATAGAGATGGACGAGTGTTATTATCAAAAGCACTTAAACCCCGCCAATCATGTATTGCTTGCCGCTGACCTGACGACTGTAGAAGATGAAAAACGGGGAGAATACCCGGATATTATTTTTGGAGACCAGTTTCCCCTTGCCTGGTACCATGAGTTTGAAGGCGGGCGACAGTGGTACACTGCCTTGGGACATCGGATTGAGCACTACTCCGACCCGACTTTTATGCGGCACATTCTGGGTGGTATCCGCTGGGCCGTGGGTGAAGAGTAAAGTCAAAAGCTTATATTCACTTTTAAGTCAGCATACACCTTATCAACTATAGCCTAAAATATTATGAAATACGATACACACAATAACCTGATTAGTCGTAGGAGCTACCTAAAAAAATCAGCCTTAGGTATAGCCGGGGCTATTGCGGTGCCTACCATTGTACCTTCTTCAGTATTTGGTAAAACCGCGCCCAGCAATAAAATTAATATCGGGCAGATTGGCTTTGGTAGGATTGCCAGCGGTCATGACTTGCCGGAAACCCTGAAGTATGATGTCGCCCGAGTCATTGCCGTCAGCGAGGTGGACAGTAAGCGTAAAGCGCAGGGAAAACTATTTATAGAAGGCTGGTATTCAGAAAACAAGGGAAAGAAAAATTATGTAGAAGTAAAGATGTATGATGATTACCGGGAAATGCTGGCTAATCCTGACATTGATGCAGTCATCATCAGTACACCAGACCATTGGCATGCACAACCGGCGATTGAAGCAGCTATCGCCGGCAAAGACATTTACTTACAGAAGCCTACTTCCCTGACCATAGAAGAGGGCCGGGCAATGAGCGATATCATCCACCGCAGCGGACAAGTATTTCAGTTAGGTAGCCAGCAACGCTCAATGAATCCCTGGCCACAGTTCAAGCGCGCCTGTGAGCTGGTACGCAACGGCAGGATTGGCGAAGTACATACTATCAAAGTAGGTTTGCCCGGTGATCCGGGCGGAGAAGAAGAGCCGCCGATGCCTATCCCTGAAAACCTTAATTACGATATGTGGCTGGGGTCTACCCCTTACGTATACTATACCAAGAAGCGGGTGCATCCGCAGGACGGCGGGTTTTCCCGTCCGGGCTGGTTACGCTGCGAACAGTTTGGCGCAGGCATGATTACCGGCTGGGGCGTACACCACATTGACATTGCCCACTGGGGCATGGGTACCGAATTTACCGGTCCGGTAGAAGTAGAAGCCACGGCAACTTTCCCCAAATCAGGGCTATGGAATGTACACGGTGATTTCAACGTGACTGCCAAATACGACAATGGGGTGACCATGCTGGTCAGTGGCGATTATCCCAATGGTGTGCGCTTTGAAGGTTCTGAAGGCTGGATATTTGTTTCCCGAGGTGATGTAGCCGTAACTTCTTCTGATCCCAACTTCGGTAGTTCGGAAGCCTTTGCCGCCAGCGATAAAAAGATACTGACCTCAGAAATTGGGGAGGATGAGATTCACCTGTACGAAAGTCCTGAGCAGCACGGCAACTGGCTGGACTGTATCAAAAGCCGTAAGGAAACTATCTCTCCGGCAGAGGTCGCCCACCGCTCTTGTAGTGCCTGTCTGGTATCTCACATTGCCATGAAAATTCCCCGCAAGCTGTACTGGGACCCGATCAACGAGCGTTTCAAAAATGATGATGAAGCCAATGCCATGCTTTCAAGGTCCCAGAGATATCCCTGGGGTTATCAGCATGTAGACGCCCTGAAAGGGACTTATGCAAAATAGATTTTATCTTTTTTTTAGGGGGATATGCCAATCCCGAACAGATTTCAGGATGGCATATCTATCCGATATTTACTGCATAGACTAACTAATAAAATAATGAACATACGATTATTACCGCTTTCACTTGCCATCCTAATCTTGTTTTTTGCCGGATGCACACCTTCTCATGAAAATGAAAGCCCTACAGATGAAACTACGCAGATGACGACCTTTACTGGTGCACCCGGCGAAGTGAAGTTGATGACCCTTGATCCCGGTCATTTTCATGCCGCACTGGTGCAGAAATTTATGTACGATCAGGTAGACTCGGTCGTGCATATCTATGCCCCCGAAGGAGAGGATTTACAAATGCACCTGCAACGTATTGAGGGCTTCAATACCCGGGAAGAAAACCCTACCCGTTGGGTAGAGGAAGTGTATACGGGACCGGATTTCTTTGAGAAAATGATGGAAGAAAAGCCTGGTAATGTGGTGGTGCTTTCCGGAAACAATGCCAAGAAGACCGAATATATCAAGACATCCGTAGAAGCCGGGCTTAACGTACTGGCAGATAAGCCGATGGTCATCATTCCTTCAGAATACCCTGCCTTAAAATCAGCGCTGGCGACTGCTCAGGAGGAAGGCGTACTCTTGTACGATATCATGACTGAACGTTATGAAATTACCACCATGCTACAGAAAGCACTTTCTCAGGAAGCCAATGTATTCGGCGACCTGGAAAAAGGTACTCCCGATAATCCGGCCATCTCCAAAGAAAGTGTACACCACTTTTTTAAATACGTGGCCGGCAGCCCGCTGATTCGTCCTGCCTGGTTTTTTGATACCGAGCAGCAAGGTGAAGGCATTGTAGATGTTTCCACTCATTTGGTAGACCTCATCCTTTGGGAATGTTTTCCCGATGAAGGCGTAGACACTACGGATACTGAAGTCGTCAGTGCCCGACGTTGGGCTACCGAACTTACCCCTTTACAGTTTAATAAAGTAACCGGACTGGATGAATACCCTGATTATCTGCAAAAAGATATTAAAGAGGATTCGGTGCTTAATTCATTTGCCAACGGCGAATTTGTCTTTACTGCCCGCGGCGTGCATGGTAAGGTATCAGTGATCTGGAACTTTCAGGCACCGGAAGGGGCGCAGGACACCCACTACTCTATCATGCGGGGCACACAAGCTAACCTGATCATTCGTCAGGATGCGCCACAAAACTATAAGCCGACACTCTATGTAGAGCCAATTGCTAAAAATGCTGGTGATTTTGAAGGAAAGTTGAAGGCTGCAATGGAGAAATTAAACGAAAAACATCCTGGCATAAGCATGCAAAAAGCTGAAAGTGGTTGGGAGATCATCATTCCCGAAGAATACAAGAAAGGGCACGAAGCACATTTTGCCCAGGTGACTGAGAAGTATTTGGAATATCTGGTTAAAGGCGAACTCCCCGACTGGGAGGTAACCAATATGCTGACCAAGTACTACCTCACCATGCAGGCTTACGAGATGAGCAGGGCCGAAGTGCAGTAAGTAGTTTATTGCATTGTCTTTCTAAAAGGAGCTTTACTGACTCCACGAAATAAAGACTTTATGATGGTAAAGATCCCTTCACTGCGTTACGGGATGACACTAGAGGAGAAAAATCAGAATGTACACACCTAATCTAACTGACTCATGAATAAAAAAGTATTTAGGCAAAGTAGCTGTTGGATTCTGGTGATGCTGTTGTGCTTCGGATGTGCTGACAAGGATGAAACTACCGTACTGAGACTGGCCCACGGGCTGTCGGCTGACCATTCCGTACACAAAGCAATGGTGTACATGGCAGCGCGCCTGGAAGAAAAGTCAGGTGGTAAGGTGGAACTGAAAATTTACCCTAGTGAACAATTGGGCGCAGAACGGGAATGCCTTGAAATGCTGCAATTTGGTAGCCTGGCCATGACCAAAGTCTCGGCGGCAGTGATGGAGAGCTTCGCTGAAGAATACAAAGTGCTGGGCCTTCCTTATCTTTTTACCAGCAAAGCCCACGCTTTTCAGGTGCTGGATGGAGAGATTGGCCAAGAGATACTCCAATCGGGAGAAAAATACTGGCTCAAAGGACTAGGCTTTTATGACTCCGGCTACCGTAGTTTTTATACCAAAGACCGCCCTATCAATACCCCTTCAGACCTGGAAGGTATGAAGGTCAGGGTGATGAAAAGCAATACCGCTATTGAGATGGTTCAAGCCATGGGCGGCTCGCCTACCCCTATTTCCTGGGGCGAACTTTATACTGCCTTACAAAGTGGCGTTGTGGATGCTGCCGAAAATAACCCACCTAGTTTCTACCTATCGCGTCATTATGAAGTCTGTAAATATTATTCCATTGACCAGCATACCCAGGTGCCGGATGTATTACTGATCAGCCAGATTATCTGGAATAAACTGAGTGAGCAGGAGCAACAATGGGTGCAGGAAGCCGCTGATGAGTCGGTGGTACGCCAGCGGGTGCTTTGGGAAGCCTCCGAGCAGGAAGCGATGGAAGCAGTGCAGGCAGCAGGGGTAGAGATCAACTATCCCGAAAAAGAGCCTTTCCAGGATGATGTACAAAGTGTGTATGAAGCATTTAAATCTGATAAAAAGCTCTATTCACTTATCCAAAGAATCAGGGCGGTACAATAACTAACGAATGAAACTCAGAACTATTATAGACCAGATAGTAAGATGGCTGTTGATCGTATTAATGTCAGTGATCGTATTGGATGTCAGCTTACAGGTGATCAGTCGATATCTGTTTCAATCCCCCTTGGGCTTTACCGATGAACTGGCTGGCTTTCTTTTGATCTGGCTGGGACTCTTAGGTTCTGCCTATGCCACCGGAGAAAAGCAACACTTAGCGATTGACCTGATTTCAGGGACTTTATCGGCCAGCAACAAAAGATACCTGGACTTGCTGATCAACTTTTTTGTCATTGCATTCGCCATCGGGGTGTTGGTCATCGGCGGAATATGGCTGGTATACACCAGCTTTATCTTCGGGCAAGTATCTGCTTCTCTTCAGCTTTCTTTAGGCTATGTGTATCTGGTAGTCCCTGTTTCCGGATTACTGATCGCCTACTACTCTCTAGACAATACTTTCCACCAAACCATAGCGCAGCCCACAAATGGAGATATTTGAAGTACTGGTACTGGTCATCACTTTTATTTTCTTCATCGCCATCGGTGTGCCTATTGCCTACTGTATTGGTCTGGCGGGCATCATCACCATGCTGATTTCCATAGACTATCTACCCGCAGTGACTACTTTTGCCCAGCGGAAGGCGACAGGACTGGATAGTTTTACCCTGCTGGCCATTCCTTTGTTTATTCTGGCTGGACAAAACATGAATACATGGGGCATCGCTACACGACTGATAGAATTTGACAAAGTATTGGTCGGCCTGTTTCCAGGTGGTCTG